>DASYDW010000122.1 GCA_036499395.1 Pirellulales bacterium | reverse complement strand
CGTCGGCGCGATTATGCCACCCCCGGGCGTCGGTGAAGAGCACAATGTGCAGATTGCTCAGAACTCGGCCGCTGCCGCCGGAGCGCTCGTGCCCGTGCAATACGAAGCCCCTATCGCCCAACAGCAACGCCCGGCAGGGGTGGTGGCCCAGAATCAATTGACCGCCGCGCACGCCTCGATCGGAGGTCCCTCCGGTCCGCGACGCATCGCCCCGACTGAAAATCCGGTCGATAAAGCACCTGCGGCAATCGACGCCGCCGCTGCCCCCGTCGATCAGCCTAGTGTGATCGAACAGCTCGAACTGTTCCTGGCGTTCGTCGGCGGGGCAGCCCTCTTGATGCACGGTTTGAAATTGCTGCTGCCGGCAAAGTAAAACTGACGGCTTGGCTCGTATCCTTGGCCACAGCCCTGCGTCATTTTCATGTCGACCTGGCTATCGCTCAATCAGCAGATCGTTCGTTGCGAGGCCTGCCCACGGCTGCGCGCCTATTGCCAAGACGTGGCACGAGAAAAGCGCAAGGCATACGCCGAGTGGGAATATTGGGGGCGGCCGGTCCCCAATTTCGGCGATCCCGCCGCGCGACTCTTGATCGTGGGACTCGCGCCGGCCGCTCATGGCGCGAATCGTACCGGCCGGATGTTCACCGGTGATCGCAGCGGCGAATGGCTGTACCGCGCTTTGTTCAAGGCCGGCTTTGCCAACCAGCCCACTTACACTGACGCGCGGGATGGGCTGACACTGACCGATTGCGCCATCACGGCCATCGCGCATTGCGCGCCGCCTGACAATCGGCCGACGCCGGCCGAAATCGGCAACTGCCAGAAATGGCTTATGGCGACCGTGGACCAACTGCCGGCCAAGGTGTTTTTGGCACTGGGACAAATCGCCTGGCAGGGGGTCCTTCGCGACGCTCGTAACCGCGCTTGGTTGACTGGTACGGCGCCAAAATTCCAACATGGCGGTTCCCAGCGACTCACCGAAGATCGGTGGCTGTTGGCCAGTTATCATCCCAGCCAGCAAAACACCTTCACAGGCCGGCTGACGGAGCCAATGTTTGACCAGGTGTTCCGTCGAGCGCGCGAGCTGTTAAGCTAGGTCGGCGACGTCGCCCTGCGTATCCCGCCGTCTCACTGGAAACTCTTTTCAGGTGCCGGGCGAGGCTTGCAAAGTGCTTCGGTCCATAAGGAACAATATGCTTTCGACTTTCCTGCTCGTCGCGTTGACCGTCATTGCCGATGCACCCGCCGCTGACGATCTGCCGCGATCAATTGACCCGCGCGTGACGATCGAAGAATTCGCCGTGCATCCCCAGATCGTGACGCCGACCGGCATCGCGGTCGATCATCAGGGACGAGTGCTCGTCGCGGAATGCCATACGCACTTCCGTCCGCCCGATTATGCCGGACCGCCTGCCGACCGGATTCGCGCCTTCGTCGACACCAATGGCGATGGCCGCGCCGACAAAGTCACGAATTTCTACGAAGGGGGCACGGCCACGATGAACCTGGCCGTGTACGAAGATAATTCCGTCTTCGTCGCAACCCGCATGGATATCCACCGGTTGTTTGATCGGGACAGTGACGGCGTAGCCGACGATCGGCAGCTCATTGCACGGCTGGAAACGGCCGGCAACTATCCGCATAACGGACTCTCTGGATTCGCCTTCGATGGCCTCGGAAACGTTTATTTCGGCTTGGGTGAGAACCTGGGCGCCGACTACCGGCTGATTGGTTCGGATGGCATGGCGCTCGCCGGCGGTGGCGAAGGGGGGAGCATCTACCGTTGCCGCCCGGACGGCACGAAGCTCGCGCGCGTCGCGACCGGCTTCTGGAATCCGTTCCATCTCTGCCTGGATGCATTCGATCGATTGTTCGCCGTTGATAACGACCCCGATTCGCGCCCGCCATGTCGGCTGATGCATATCGTGCCTGACGGCGATTACGGCTATCGCTACCGCAACGGACGTAAAGGCGTGCATCCTTTCACGGCCTGGAACGGGGAATTGCCAGGTACCTTGCCGATGGCGGCCGGCACCGGCGAAGCACCGTCCGGCGTCATCGCCTACCAATCGGACATGCTTCCCAAGGAGTTCTACGGGGCACTATTGGTCACCTCGTGGGGCGATCATCGCATCGATCGATTCCGTCTTGAACCGCGCGGGGCTTCGTTCCGTGCTACGGCCGAGCCGGTGATCACGGGCGGAGAGAATTTCCGGCCCGTCGGCATTGCGCTAGCTGACGATGGTTCGCTGTTTGTCAGTGATTGGGTCGATAAATCGTACGAATTGCACGGCAAAGGAAGGGTGTGGCGAATTCGCGCGAAGGACGCAGCGCCGGCAGCCCGCCCCAAGGATCCGCGGCAGGCAATTCTTTCGCGTCATCGACCGCTACGACAGTGGGGAGTGCGGCAGTTCGTCGACCGACAAAACGCGGCAGGAGATAAGCAGGCCGCATCCGACGACGCACTTGCCGCGGCGGCGGCCGGTACCGCCGAGGCCGCCGTGCGGGCGGACGCGCTAATCGGCCTGGCGCGCGCAAGACGTGGAGCAGATGGAACTCGAGAGCTTGCCAAGAAAGACAATTCATCCGACGTCCGCGCTCTAGCGACGCGTCTGGCGGTCAACGATGCCGCGACACTGTTAGCACTCGCCGCCAAAGATCCGGCGGCCGAAGTGCAGGCCGAGGCATTGCGAAAGCTGGCCGTGCCCGAGGCGAGAGAGCAACTTGTGGCGGCGCTTGCGGATCGAGATCCGTTCATCGTCGAGGCGGCCGAATCGGCGTTGGCCCGTAGCACAAACGTTGAGGAGCGTCTCAAGCTCGCCAAGTCTGAAAACCGTGCGATTCGTTTGGCTTCGATTCGCTTGCTGCGCCTGTCGAACGATCCCGCCGCCCGCGGGCCGATCGCCCAGTTGCTTTCTGATTCGGATTCGGAAGTGCGATTTGCCACGGTCGAGTGGATTGCCGAGGCAGGCCTCACCGACTATCGCGAGCAAGTCACCGCCGGACTGGCGACAGGGGCCACGACCCGCAATCTGTTCCAAGCCTACCTCGCAGCACTGGAACGCCTCGCAGGAGTTCGCCGGACCGTCTCAGACGAATGGAGCGGCGATCAATACGTCTTGTCGCTAGTCGAGAAGCCTGACACCGTGGCCGCGGTGCGCGCCCGGGCGTTGCGGACGCTTCGCCCCGACTATCCAGGCTTGACGGTGCCGCTCTTAGCGAAGCTTGCCGCGACGGACGATTTGCCAACGCAGTTCGAGGCGGTCCGCACGTTGCGCGAAAGGCCTGAACCAGAAGCGATCAGCCAAATCGAGCGAATTGCCGCGGACGAGAAAATACCGGTCGCGCTGCGGGCCGAGGCCATCGTCGGCATCATCGCCGACACGCCTGAGCACCGTAAAATGCTCGTCGATTGGACGACTCAAGCCGACCCGACATTGCGACACGAGGCTCTACGTTCGCTGCGAGGTGCCGAGCTTCCTCCAGCCGAGCGTGAACGTCTGGCGGCCTGGTCCGCCAAGGAAAGCGATCGGGAATTGATCGGCCGCTTGCTCGGCGAGCCTCCGGCGCCGCGCCCGGCGCGGACCGACCTGGCAGGATGGCGAGCTGCCGTTCCGACGGGTGGGGATGCCACGGCCGGAGAGCGGATTTTCTTTCATCCACGCGGTCCGGCCTGCTTCCGTTGTCACCAGGTCGACGGTCGAGGTGGGGCGATCGGTCCCGAACTGTCGCTAACGCCACAAGCGTTGACCGAGGCACGTCTGCTGGAATCGTTACTGACGCCCAGCAAAGAGATTGCACCACAATTCACTCCCTGGACCGTGGTCCGCGAGGACGGCCGAACCTTCACCGGGATCATGCTTTCCGAGGGTCCTGATGGCTCGCGGCAGTATGGCACGGCGGAAGGACAAATCGTCACCGTCGCGGATGGGGACGTGGCCGAGGTTCGGCCGCAAGCCACGTCGATCATGCCGGACAATATTTGCGATCAACTCACACTGTCCGAGTTCGCCGACCTGATCGCATTTCTACGCGGAAGCCGTTAGGGCAATCACCCCCCTCGCGCGAAGGGCTGGGCTAAAACTCGGTAGCGTCATTTTTTCGAGTTTGCGCACGTCCCCACGAGCGCCAGCGAGAATTCCGCGCATTTCACGAAAAAATAACTTCCCTTGCTAACGATTGTCGGTTAATACGAAAGACCGGGGCAGGAAGTCGCATTTCGCTTGCAATTCGTGTTTGCCGATTCGGGCTGGAACGTTGAGGGGAAGCCTCAAGCAATTTCTGCTTGAGGAGTGTTTGCACGCTCGTCTCATAGTTGGGGCGCAACGACGAACGTGTGAGTGGTCATATCCGTTCGACTGATAATCCGTGATCCGTTACAGGTGCAGCGGGATTGCACTTGCAACTGCCGTTGCGTCTGGCTCGAAAGCCGACACACCGGTTGTTGCCGCGCGCCCGTCCCATGTCCCTTTGCGGCTTTTTCCTGGGTTTGGTGGTCGTTTGACGGAGCAACTTCGGGCCGTGCCGTGAGGCAACGAGCGTAAGACACGCTCATTAGGTTGCGCTCCGTGGCTCAGGGACGTAACGCCGCATGCGATGTCTGTCCACTTTCGTGGCGCTACTGGTGTTGTCGACGCACCCAGCGCGCGCCGTGATCCTCGGTACCGGTGACGGGCTGGAAAACACGACGGCGCCAGCCAACGATCCTGGTTTCGAGAACGTCGGAATCCTGGGCAGTGGCAGCGCCGTCTATCTGGGAAATGGCTGGGTATTGACCGCTGCACACGTCTACAACGGCAGCAGTGGAGTTCCCACCGAAAGCTGGTTCAACGGCCTTCCCTACCAGAATGTTCCGGGCTCAGGCGTGCAGTTGACCAACCCTGCGGGTGTCGGCTACACGCAATACACCGACCTGGAGCTATATCGATTAGCGGGTGCTCCCCCCCTCCCCTCGGTCACGATCAGTAATACAGTGGCCAGCGCCGGCTGGGACGTGACCATGATCGGAAATGGGCTCGATCCGCGCAATTCTCAAACTGCTTATTGGGATTCGTCATGGATGCCCGCGACGGGCTCCGCAACGTACGCCGGCGAAATCTGGTCGACAACGCACGACATTCGCTGGGGAACGAACGTCATCGACCAAGGTTCGATCGCCCAAGGCATCGGCGTCAACTCCGAGATGGCATTCATGACGTCCTTCACCCAGAACGGCACCGCCTACGAAGCGCAAGGAACACCTGGCGATTCCGGCGGCGGCGTTTTTCATCAAGACCCCACGACCGGCGCTTGGAGCCTGGCAGGAATCATGTTTGGCGTAACCAGCCTCACCGGTCAACCCTGGGGCATTTCAGCATTTGGCGATCTCACCTGGTCGGCCGATCTGTCGAGCTATCGCACCGAGATATATCAGACGATGGCCATTCCCGGCGACGTCAACTTCGACGGTGTCGTGAACGCTCAGGACTTGGCACTCGTGGCCAGCAACTGGTTGAAGGCGGGTACAGGCGCGAATGATCCGGCCGGCGACGCCAATCACGATGGCATCGTGAACGGTCAGGATATCGCACTCGTATCAAGCGCCATCGGCAGCGCACTCGGCGGCGTTCCAGCGGCCGTCAGTGTGCCCGAGCCTTCGAGTTATGTCTTGGCCTTGTTGTCACTCATCGGCCTGCTGGCGTACAAGCGAAGACGCTCGGCATGACGATCCGAGTGTTTGACCTAAGCGGCTGACGATCGTTACGGCGCGGCCAGCAATTGGGCGAATCGCACCCATGCTTCGTCATGTGCCTTGCGATCGGCCGGTCCCGCGTCAGGCAGGGCGCCTGACCGCATAAAGCCGTGCCTTGCTCCGGCAAAAACTTCGGGTTGGTAGTTCTTCGCAAACGTCTTCATGCGGCTCTTGATCTTCGGTACGTCGGCGCTGATCGGCACATCTTGCTCGCCGTAGAAGCCGTACACCGGAGCGCTAACCTGCTTCAACAACTCTTCGTTCGGAGCCGGACCGTAGAAAACCACCGCGGCCGCCAACTGCGTATTGTGCGCCGCGTATCGAAACACCTGTCCGCCGCCCCAGCAGAAACCGACGACAACCACTCCATCAGTCGCGACCCGAATGGTGTTCGCGTATTCAACGACCGCGTCCAGGTCCACTAGAATGGCATCGGACTGTAACCCGTGTATGGCGTCGCGCGCCGCGGCAGTCGAGTCGAATGACGCCGAGCCGCCGCGATCCGGCCCACTTTCGCTCAGCATATCCGGCGCGATGGCTAGATGTCCGGCGTCTGCCAGCCGGTCGGCGATTTCCAATTCCCAGGTGGTCAAGCCACGGTTCTCGTGAACGATCACGACGGCGCGCGTCGGCGCGACGTCAACGGGCCGGACCACGTAGGTCTTCAGGCTTCGCCCGGCGGGTGACGCGATCTGCACCCATTCCGCGCGACGTTGCGGCGCGCCGTCTTCGCCCGCGCGAGCAGACGTAACGGGCAGCTGCACCGCAAGCGTAACAATTGCCAGGAAGACGTAACATCGCCACATGATCGAACCCGCAAGCATCGCCCAACTCCTGTACTAACTCGGCAGTAACCTCAGATAGACGGCATCTTTGGAAGTATAGGTTGCACGATGGCAAATGTTGGCCTACGCCGATATTGCTGAACATGCGTCCCAGGCCGGCTGCGCTTGCGGAACCCACATCAGCGCGCGATAACGACCGGCGGGATGGCGGATTCGGAAATCTCTTGCGAAAGGAAGGCGGACCATGTTGGGCGGATCCTCTCGTCGTCGGTTTCTGCAGGGAACCACCGGAGCGCTCGCTGCGATCGCGGACATGGCTTTTCTGCGCGGCCTGCCGATCGTGTCGGCGGCGGACGCGCAGGTCGATCCCAAGGTTGTGCGCTTCCAGCCAGAGATCGAGCCGCTGGTGCGGCTACTGGAAGACACGCCTCGCGAACGCTTGTTGGAAGAAGTCGCCAGCCGCATTAAGAGCGGCACCAGCTACCGCGAGGTTCTCACCGCCCTGCTCCTGGCCGGCGTGCGCAACGTGCAGCCGCGCCCCGTCGGCTTTAAATTCCATGCGGTGCTGGTCGTAAATTCCGCACACCTGGCCAGCTTATCTTCGCCGGACGAGCTGCGTTGGCTGCCGATCTTCTGGGCCCTTGATTACTTCAAAGTTGCGCAAGCTGCCGACGTGCGCGAAGGCAATTGGACGATGGCGCCGGTCGACGAATCGGCTGTCCCGAATGGACGACATGCGCGCCAGGCTTTTACCGAAGCGATGGACCGCTGGGACGAGCAGGCCGTCGATCCAGCCGTGGCCGGTCTGGCACGCTCGGCCGGAGCCAACGAAGTTTTCGAGCTGTTTGCCCGTTACGGCGCCCGTGATTTTCGCGACATCGGACATAAGGCCATCTTCGTCGCCAACAGTTGGCGAGCCCTCTCCTGCATGGGCTGGCAATACGCCGAGCCGGTGCTACGCTCGTTGGCTTACGCGTTGCAGGACCGTGGCGGGGACGGACCGCCGGATAGTGATACCGCGGCCGATCGTCCCTGGAAGCAGAATACGGAATTGGCCAAGCAGATCCGCGGCGACTGGCAGGAAGGCAAGCTCGAGGATTCGGCCACCAGCGAATTGCTCGTCGCATTGCGCTCGGCCAGCGAGACCGAGGTGCCGCAACAGGTCGTGACGTTACTCAACCGCGGCGTGGCACCGCAATCCGTATGGGATGCGTTGTTGGTAGGAGCCGGTGAGTTGCTGGCCAGAGCGCCTGGCATTGTCGCCCTGCACGCGGTCACCAGCAGCAACGCACTCCGTTTCGCCTACGAGGCCAGCGAGAACGACGATACCCGGCGGATGATGCTGCTTCAGAATGCCGCCTTCGTGCCGCTGTTCCGAGACGCGGTGAAGCGACGCGGCGGCGAGTTGGCTGATATCAAGCTCGACACGCTCGAACCGCTGCCACCTGACGGGGCGGACGGCGGCGTCGAAGATATCTTCGTCGATGTCAGTGAAGACCGGCTCCGTGCCGCGCGCAAAACTTTGGCCTACGCCCGCCAGAACCCGAGCCCCGAACGGTTCATCAATACGGCCCGAGCGCTAGTGTTCCTGAAAGGAAAGGACTCGCACGACTACAAGTTCAGCTCGGCCGTGCTCGAAGATTATTACCACGTGTCACCGACCTGGCGCGACCGCTATCTGGCCGCCAGCGTGTTCAATCTGCGCGGCTCACGAGCGCCTGATACCGAGTTGGCCGAACGCTCGCGCGCGGCATTGAAGGCGTAGAAACGAAGAACTTGAGCCACCGACTTCACGGAGGACTCCGAGAAGGTTGCAAAGGATAGTGTTAATCCGGCCGTTTGTTCTTCTCGGTGATCTCTGTGACCTCGGTGGCAAATATTCCTGTCTATCGGCCGCCGGCATTTGCCGTGTCCTTTTCGGCTTTGGCCGCTTGCGCAAGGGCGCGCTCGATAATCAGGTTCTGCACGGCCATCGATTGCCCGACCTCGCGCGCCCAGTACGGCGGCACATGTCCGCCGCGCGACTGGCCGTAGGTGAAGGGGATGTTGTTCTTCATCAGCAGCTCGCAGAAGCGTTGATTGCTCGTGATCAGGCCATCGTCAGTTCCGCAATCGACATAGATGTACGGAAGCTGCGCGCGGTCGACCTTCAACACGAGCTTGAACGGATCATGCGCGTCGCATTGCTCCTGCGAGATGAAAATCTTTCCCTTAGGAGTTCGATCAGCGGGAGTGCTAAAGCCCTCGATCTTGATCTTCGGGTTTGGTTCGCTGGACCATTCGCGGCGCAGGAAATCCGGTTGCTCCCCCTTGGCGACGCTATCGGCCGAACGCGAGGCAAAGGCCAGTGCCCCGGAATGGCTGCCGATCGTGCAGAACATCTCGGGATGCCGCAAACCCAGCGTCATCGCACCGTACCCACCCATCGAGAGTCCATTGATACCTCGGCCCGCGCGGCTGGCAATCGTGCGATAGTGACCGTCGGCGTAACCGATCAAATCCTTGGTGATGTAGTCTTCCCATTGATTTTTCTGGCTTCCGTCACTTTCGGCCCAGTTGACGTACCACGAATTGCCGACGTCCGGCATGACGACGATCAGCTTGTAGTTGGCGGCGAACTGCGGCACGTTCATAGCCGCCCACAGGGTGTAGTTACTCGTCAAACCGTGTAGCAGGTACAGCACCGGATAGCGGTCCTGCGAGCTGTCGTAGCCGGCCGGCAAAACCAGATTGAACTTCATCTTCCGCCCGACCGACGGAGCCTCGTGCTCGATCGTCTGCACGGCAAGCGGTTCGGCGGCCGTTGCGATGCCGGCAAGCAACACAGCCAGCGAAACAATCAAACTTTGAGGCAAACGATGCATGGTCGGCTCCTTGCAAGAAACGTCAGGCGGTCGCACGGCGAACGGGCACCATCGGGACCCATCCTAGCCCGCGCGATGCGCCGGTCAAGCAAGCCGCAACCCCCGATAGGCTGGGCATTTTCTTTACGCTGAGCCACCGCGGCGATATAGTCGAATTGGTAGCCGTCAGGCGGATCGGGGCGTTCTTGCCCTAGGCCACTTACATGGCGGCCACTAAACGAGCGGCGCGTGGTGGCACTCGCCGCTTGCTCGAAACCTGCCGTCGCATTCCCACCTCGAACAACCGCTAACAGGATTTGATCTCTTGAGTCAGGCGAATCGACTCCTGAGCGTCATGCGCGGACTGTTGGTGGGGAGTGCGCTAATCCAGTTTTGCGAATTCGATACGCGACCTGCGGTTGCGGAATCGCCTACTGCGGAATCCGTGGCCACGGCTGCGGATTTGGAATTCTTCGAAAAGCAGGTACGCCCCCTGTTGGTCGCCCGTTGTTACGAATGTCACACCGGCGCTAAAGCCAAGGGGAATCTGCAGCTCGATTCTCGTGCCGCGGCGTTGCGCGGCGGCGACACCGGTCCCGCTGTTGTCCCCGGCAATCCGGACGAAGGCCTGCTGGTGGATGCGATTCGTTACGGCGAAACGTACCAGATGCCCCCTAAAGGACGACTGGCCGAGAACGAAATTGCGGTACTGGTCGACTGGGTGAAACGTGGCGCTCCCTGGCCGGCCAAAGACAGGCCCCAATCCGTTAATGCGACCGGCCCGGCGCCATTCAACTACGAGGAGCGTGCAAAGCATTGGTGCTTTCAACCGCTCGCCGCCGCGCCGGTTCCGGCCGTGCAGAACGAAAGTTGGCCGCGCTATGACGTCGATCGGTTCGTGCTTGCGGGGCTGGAAGCGCGCGGTCTGCGTCCCGCACCCGCGGCCGACAAACACGTTTGGCTGCGCCGCGTGACGTTCGACCTGACCGGCCTGCCGCCGACACCGGCAGAGATCACGGAATTCATCGGCGACGCATCACCCGAGGCGCACGAGCACGTCGTCGACCGGCTATTGGCGTCGCCGCGCTACGGCGAACGGCAAGCCCGACACTGGATGGACCTGGTACGATTCGCCGAAACCTATGGTCACGAGCACGATTTCGAAATTCCCAACGCCTATCCCTATCGCGACTACCTGATACGAGCGTTCAACAACGATCTACCGTACGACCGGCTACTGGTCGAACATGTGGCAGGGGACCTTTTAGATCCGCCGCGGCGGCATCCGACTGAACATTTCAACGAGTCGATCGTCGGTACCGCATTTTTCTTCTTTGGCGAAGCCCGGCATTCACCGGTCGACGTTCGCGAGGACGAAGCCACACGTAATGACAATCAGATCGACGTTTTTGCCAAGACATTTTTGGCGTTGACGGTCAGCTGCGCTCGCTGCCACGACCACAAGTTCGATTGTATCACGCAGAAGGATTACTATGCCCTGATCGGCTTTCTGCAAAGCTCGCGATATCAGCAAGCATTTCTAGACGACCTCGCGCAGACGGCGCCGTTGCTCGATCAGCTAGCGAAGCTGCGAGACCGCGAACGGACCGTTTTCGACCAGTATGTTTCGAGCTTGCGCGAGCCAGGTCTGGCGCGATTGTCGGCCACACTGTTTGAAGGCAACGATGAGACAGCCCAAAAACGTTTGGCGGTGGCCGCGGATCAGCCGCAGGATGTTCTGCATCCCTGGGCGGTGCTTCACACGAGCGCCGCGACAACCGACGCCGACGAGTTTGCGAAACGTCGTGAAGTACTGGCAACCTCGATGGTCGCTCGCACAGGCATGCCAGCCGAGAACGCCGCGAAGCCGCTGGCCGATTTTGAGGGTTCCGATTTCGGCGATTGGGTTGCGACCGGAACGGCGTTCGGTACTCGACCAGCCAAGCAGAGCGATCTCGTTTTGTCCGATGCCAAAGACGAGAATGCATCTCAGCCGGTCTTACGACCACTCGGTGTTACCGCGGCGCACAGTGGGCTCGTGGCTGATCAACTGGCCGGAGTATTGCGATCTCCGACATTCACGATCGAACATCCGCGAATCTTTTACCGACTGTGGGGCACCGGCGGAAAGGTGCGGCTGATTCTCGACGGCTTGCAGCTCATACAGAATCCCATCTACGGTGGACTGGATTTCGCACCAGGTAACGCAACACCGCACTGGCATGAGCAAAACGTCGAAAAATGGATCGGTCACCGCGCCTACATTGAATTGATCGATGACGGCAATGGATGGCTGGCGCTCGATCAGGTAGTTCAGTCCGACCATGCACCCCAGGCACCTCGGCCCAACGGCATAGTCGGAAAACTCGTCAGCGATCCAACGATTCGCTCGGTCGCGGATCTCGCGGCCGGGTATCGGCAGCTTTTCGACGACGCGATCCGTTCGTGGCTCGTGCAGTCAACAGACAGCAGTGCCTCTCGATCCGACGCCGAGCGCATTGAGCTACTAAATGTGTTCCTGACGATCGCAACCGCCGGCGACGATCCCTCGATTGCAGCGGCAACGAGCCGGGCGCAGACCGAGCGTGCAGAAATCGCGAAGGCGCGTAGCGAACTCTTGGCGAAATTGCCCGCGCCGCGCCGTTCGCTCGCCATCGCCGATGGTACGCCCGAGGATGAGTGCGTCTTCATTAGGGGAAACCATCGCACGCCTGGCGAACGAGTTCCGCGGCGTAGCTTGCAAATTTTCGGTGGTACCGAGCGACCGGCTCACGCGAACTGTAGCGGCCGGCTCGAGTTGGCATCGTCGCTTGTCGATGGTTCGAACCCGCTTGTTCCGCGAGTGATCGTGAATCGCGTCTGGCAGCGGCATTTTGGCCGCGGCATTGTGCCAACGCCCGACGATTTTGGCGTCATGGGTCAGCCACCTACGAATCCGGGCTTGCTCGATTGGCTGGCCGCTGAATTCATGCGGCAGAGTTGGTCGCTGAAGGCACTAGACCGGATGTTGGTTCTGTCGAGCACGTACCGCATGTCAGGCGACGCCGAGTCGGAGGCGCTCGCGGCCGATCCACAGAACCACCTGTGGAATTACATGCCGCGCCGTCGACTCGAGGCGGAATGCATCCGCGATGCCGTGATGGCCGTATCGGGCCGGCTCGACACGACGATGTACGGCCCCGGCGTGGCGCCGCATCTGACACCGTTCATGAGCGGTCGCGGGCGGCCCAAGGAATCGGGCCCGCTGGATGGCGCCGGTCGACGCAGCATCTACCTCAACGTGCGACGGAATTTCCTCTCGCCGCTGCTGTTGGCCTTCGACTATCCCACCCCATTCACGACGATCGGCCGTCGCAGCGTGTCGAACGTGCCGGCCCAAGCGCTCGTCATGTTGAACAACCCGTTCGTGGCTGAGCAGGCCGCGCTGTGGGCGAAACGAATTTTGTCCGCTGAAAAACAGAGCGACGTCGACCGCGTCCAGCAGATGTACCTGGAAGCGTTCGCGCGGCGCGCAAGTGACGAAGAGATTGCAGCCGTGAGCGCGTTTCTGGACAGCCAGCGCTCACTCAACCCGGCCGATGAGCCGGCCCGCGTCTGGACCGATCTCGCGCATGTGCTGTTCAATGCGAAGGAGTTCGTGTTTGTCGAATAGAGACTCAGCCGTGGATCACGGGTGTCGCATTCCGTCGCGCGCCGAGGAAGTGTTCAGCCGGCAAGTGCGCGCGGTGCTTGCGCCGATTGTCATCGGCGAGTCGATCCCGTCTTCATCGGAATTCACCGATTTACTCGTAGCACTCGAGTACTTCATTCCCGAAGTCATCGAAGAGATTCATCAGGAGTGGAAAGGGATTGGACTGGACGGCGTAGTACCAATTCGGGCGAAGAAAACCGCGGAACGCGAAATCGAAATCATCGGATTCGCGTACGTCTTCAGGCGAGAGCCCTGGTCTCCGGTCGTCCACCTGCGTGCACGAGTTTCAGAGTTCAAGGACGAGTTATCGTCATTTGCTTGCAGGATCGGGGAACGCGGAGTGGCGGGAGATAGCCAGTCTCGTCCGCCAGCCATCGAGAGAAAGGCCGCACTGCTCGCTTTGGATGCAAACGCGATTGACTGGGCATATGCCGTGGCTTTCGGCGAGGACGCCGACTAACAAAGTCATAGGACATTCCAAGCAAAATCAACCATGCACTGCCACCGCTTTCACGACCGTCCGATTTCTCGCCGCGAAATGCTGTCGCGCTGCGCGAATGGGTTTGGTGCGGTGGCACTGGCAGCGCTCGCGGCTGATCCGACGTATGGGGCCACCGCCTCGCTCGATAATTCGGTGGCGGCAGGCCCGCTGGCCGAGGGACCATCGCATTTTCGGCCCAAGGCGACCCGCGTAATCTTCCTGTTCATGGACGGCGGACCGTCGCAGGTCGATACGTTTGATCCCAAACCACGGCTAGCGCGCGAGCACGGCCAGCCGATCAAAGTGCCGGTGGCGCCGACGCAGTTCGATAACGTCGGTATGGTCCTCGATTGCCCCTGGAAGTTTCGGCAATACGGTGAAAGTGGCATTCCAGTCAGCGATTTGTTTCCACATGTCGGCCGTTGCGTAGACGACATGGCGATCATTCGCTCGATGACGTCGAACTTTTCCGAGCATACGAACGCTAACTATTTCATGCACACCGGGCTCGGCCAGCAAGGCCGCCCCAGCATTGGCGCTTGGGTCACTTATGGCCTGGGAAGTCAGTGCCAGAATCTTCCAGGCTTCGTCGTGCTCAACAGCGGCATGATTCCGCCCGGCGGAGTCGATTGTTTCGGCAGCGGCTTTTTGCCCGTGGCCTATCAAGGTTCTTCATTTCGCGCAGGCGAACAACCGGTAGCAGATTTGCGAGCCTTGGAAGCACGCCCTGAACATCAGCAGAGCAAAGCAGCGCTCATGCGGCAGTTGGATCGACAGTTGCTCGCCCGCTCGCCGCATGATGATCGGCTGGAAGGGGCCATCGCGAATTACGAACTCGCGTTCCGCATGCAAACAGCCGTGCCGGAGCTGAGCGACATCTCGGGCGAGACACGAACCACACACGAAATGTACGGGCTGGACGATCCGCGCACCGAGGTCTTCGGCCGGCAATGCCTGCTCGCGCGGCGGCTGATCGAACGTGGCGTCCGGTTCGTTGAGGTCTTACCGCAAGACCTCGGCTTCGATCGCTGGGACCAACACAGCAAATTGAAGGAAGGGCACGCCAAGAACGCCTTTGCGACTGACAAGCCCATCGCGGCTTTATTGACCGACTTGAAAGCGCGCGGGTTGCTGGACGAGACTCTGGTGGTTTGGGGGGGCGAGTTCGGCCGCACGCCGATGGCGCAAGGATCCGACGGGCGTGACCACAACCCATTCGGCTTTACGATGTGGATGGCCGGCGGCGGTGTGAAAGGGGGCATCATTCACGGTGCGACCGATGATTACGGCTATCACGCTATCGCCGACAAGGTGCAGATTCACGACCTGCACGCCACGATGTTGCACCTGCTAGGAGTCGACCATAAGCGGCTGACCTACCGCTTCGGCGGTCGTGACATGCGGCTGACCGATGTACATGGCGAGCTGATCGAGCCGATTCTGGCCTAATTCCAGGCCGCCGCGGTCGACGGATCGGGCAGTTTTCACCCGCGTCCTCAAGGCGATAGGGAGCCACTTCTCCGTTAGCTAACTAAATATTTTTTCGCTTGATATTGACGCGACTTTTTCGGCATGTTTGAATACCTACCGTTCGGTATACGGTCATCCCTGGTTGCCAAAACTACGCAATCCGACTTTCCCTCCGCGACTGCGACGAGTTGTTACGAGTGTCCCTACCCGTTTCCCACGGCACGGCTTCGAGCGAAATTGCCGAGCGCATTGCGCGCGCGGCAGCGCGTCTTTTTGCCTCGGAGGGTTATGACGCCACGAGCGTGCGCAACATCGTCGAAGCGGCGAACGTCACGAAACCGACGCTGTATTACTATTTCGACAGCAAAGAGACGCTCGCCCAGCGACTCCTGCTCGACGCGCTCGAAAAGCTGACCACCGGAATGCGCAGCATTCTGGCTGGCTCGGCTCCCGCGACCGAAAAGCTCGTCGCGTTGATCGACGAGCATTTCCGTCTCTGCCGCGACGATCCCGATCGGGCTCGTTTTGCCTATGCCGTCTTCTTTGGACCGCGAAATTCCCAACTGTCGACCATGTTGGCTGACGTGGGCCAAGAGCTGACCGAGTTAGTGACAAGCGTCGTGGGAGCCTTGGCGGCGGAAAGAATTATCGCCGCCGAGCGAACTGAGGAATGTACCGCCGCCGTGCGCGGCCTGGTCGCAATTTACACGATGGATTATTTGTACCGCGACCTGAACCTCGACGCCGGTCTGGCGCGTCGACTGGTCGTGGATCTTTTGGAAGGATTCTCCGATCACGCCGCTCGCCACTTGGGCGAGCCGCAAAGGAATTGAATTCTATGCAAATTTCGGGATTGAAAACTCCGCTAGCACTTGTCGGCCTGTCGCTGTGCATTGTTGCTGCCGGCTGCGGGCATGACGACGTCGAACCGCTGGCCGCGCCGACCGGTCCCAAGGTCGTGCCGGTCACGGTCGCCACCGCAGCGCGACGCACGATCGATACCACGGTCGACGTTGTCGGTACGCTCAAAGGGTGGGAAGACGTCAAAGTCGGTGCCGAGAAATCAGGCCGTGTCGTCAAGGTCCTGCATGATGTCGGCGATCGTGTAAAGCCGGGCGAGCCGCTCGTGGAACTCGAGGCGATCAATGCTGACCTGGCGATACGTCAGGCTGAACAGCGATTGATTTCCGAGCTCGCCAAGCTCGGCTTGCACGAGCTGCCGAACGCCGATTTCGACTTCTCGCGCCTACCCGCCGTCCGGCAAGCGCAGGCCGCCGCCGACCGTGCCGAGCAGAAATACGCTCGCGAGCAGCATCTGGCTGAGAAGAAAGTCAACACGGTCGAATCGATGCAAGATGCCGAGTTCGAATTGCGTGACAAAAAAGCGGCGCTTGATAACGCACTGCTTTCGGCCCGCGCCACGCTGGCTGCTGCGATGGCCAGCCGAGTCGAGTTGGACGTCGCCCGGCAAGCGCGCGAGGACCTGGTGGTTCGCGCGCCAGAGCCGACGAAGCCTCCGACAGGCCTGACCGAACCGCTCGAATTTGCGATCACTAAACGCATGGTGTCCGAAGGGCAGATGATTCGCGAAGGAGAGCAAGTCGCACAGTTGATCATCGACAAGCCGCTACGGATGTGGGTCAACGTCCCTGAGAAGTACACGCCCTACGCCGGCGTCGGCCAGCAGGTACGCCTGACGGTCGCGTCGCATCCAGGCCGTGTCTTTGACGGCACCGTGGTATGGATCAATCCCTCGGTCGATGCGGAAAGCCGTACCTTCCAGGTCGAAGTTTCCATCCCCAACGAGGACCGCGCTCTGCGTCCCGGTGGATTCGTGAAGGCGTCGGTCATCACCAATCGCGCCAACGAGCGAACCATCGTGCCGATCGAAGCCATCGTCCGCTTCGCCGGCGTCACGAAGCTGTTCGTCGTTCACGACGGTAAAGCCCAGGCCGTGTCGGTCGAAACCGGAACCGAGGGGGAGGGCTGGATCGAGGTGCAGGGCGAAGTACCCACCGACGCAACGGTGATCACGAGCGGTCAAACGCAACTGGCCGACGGCACGGCTGTCACGATTCGTCATCCCGACGAGCAGCCAGCCGCTGAAGCCGCGCGTGCGAATCAGGAACACGAACGTTCGCCGTCCGCTACCAAGGCCGGCTAAGCCTACGACGAGTAACACATGGGCATTTCGGACATCTGCATTCGCCGGCCGGTTTTTACCTGGGTACTGGTTGCCTCGCCAGTCGTGCTCGGCATCCTGTCGTACTTCCGGCTGGGTGTGGACCTCTTTCCCAACGTTGATTTTCCAGTCTGCGCCGTCACGACGACGCTTCCCGGTGCCAGCGCCGAAGAAATGGAAACTTCGGTCACGAAGCCCATCGAGGACGTGATCAACACGGTGTCGGGAGTCGATGCAATTCGCTCGGTCAGTTCCGAGGGTATGTCGATCGTCACAGTCCAGTTTCTGTTGTCCAAAAATGGCGACGTCGGCACGCAAGAGGTGCGCGACAAAGTGAGTTCCGTCCTTGCGCAACTGCCGAAAGGGACCGAAAAGCCGATCGTCGACCGCTTTGAAACTGACGCCATGCCGATCATGACGATCGCCATCTCGGGCCGGCGCGACCTGCGCGAGATCACGGAAATGGCGCGCAAGCAGATCAAGGAACAGTTGGAGACGGTCAGCGGTGTCGGCCTGGCCACGATCGTGGGCGGTCGCACGCGGGCCATGAACGTGACGGTCGATACTGACAAGCTCGTCGCCTATAAGCTCTCGATTGCCGACGTGCAATCGGCACTGGAGCGGCAAAACATCGAAGTCCCGGGGGGCCACATCGAGCAAGGCCCGCGCGAAATGGTGGTCCGCACCCTGGGGCGGCTGACCAACGCCACCGAGTTCAACAACATCATCGTCGCCAACCGTGGTGGCTACCCGATCCGCATCAAGGACATTGGCGAGGCGGTCGACTCGGTCGAAGAGCCGCGTTCGATGGCACGGCTCGACGGGCAGCCGGCCGTCAGCGTAATGGTGCAGAAGCAGTCGGGAACGAATGTCGTCAAAGTCACGGACGACGTCAAAGCGAAGCTGAATCGCGTCCGCGCTGCGCTGCCGCCGGATGTGCGGATCGAAATCACGCGCGATCAATCGCGGTTCGTGAAGAAATCGATCGAAGAGGTGAAGTTCCACTTGCTGCTGGCCGCGGGGCTGGTGTCGGCCACAATTCTGCTATTCATTCGCGATTGGCGCACCACGATCATCGCGACCTTGGCCATTCCCACGTCGATCGTGCCGACGTTTGCCTTCATGTACTACATGGGCTTTACGCTCAACAACATCACGATGCTGGGGCTAATTCTGGCGATCGGCATCGTGATCGACGATGCCGTGGTGGTCCACGAGAACATTTTTCGCCACATGGAAGAACACGGCCTGAACGCCATGGAAGCGGCTCGCATTGGCACGCGCGAAATCGTGCTGCCGGTTATGGCCACGAGCCTGTCGCTGGTCGTGATCTTTCTGCCGCTGGCGTTCATGGGGGGCGTCGTCGGACGGTTTTTCTCCAGCTACGGGTTGACCGTGGCGTTTGCCATCGTGATGAGCTTATTCGTCTCATTCACGCTTACGCCCATGCTGTGTAGCCGATTCCTCAAGCTCGAACCGGGCGAGGGGGGGCACGCGAAGAGCAAGTCGGGCTTTATTTGGCGCATCGTCGATAGCGCCTACGGATTGATCCTGCGCGGTTCATTGCGGGCCAAATGGCTGGTCGTGCTCGTAACGATTCTGGTCGTCGCCAGCACCGTGCCGATTGGCAAGATCATGGGGTTGGCCCTGATTCCGCGCGACGACCAAAGTGAATACGAAGTTCATGTGATCACGCCCGAGGGTTACTCTCTGGAACGCACGGACAAAGTCATGGCCGAACTGGAAGCCCGACTATGGAAAGTGCCCGGCACGGTGCATGTCTTCACAACGATCGGTAGCACGAATCGCAGTGCCAAGGGGCAAGGCAGCGTCACCGAGGGGTCGATCTACGTCCGCATGAAAGAGCTGGACGAGCGGGATTATTCACAGTTCGCCATCCAGCAGGAAGCTCGTAAGCTGCTGGCCGATTACCCGGATTTGCGCGCGAGCGTTAATGATGTTTCACCGTTCCAAGGGGGCGGTCGTGCTCAGGTGTTTCAGGTGGAAATGCATGGCCCGGACCTGGAAGGGTTGGCGAAGTATTCGGATGAGCTGATCGAAAAAATGAGAGTCGCCGGGGGACTCTCGGACCTCGATACCACGCTCGCGTTGCGCAAACCCGAGTTGCAGGTCAGGGTAGATCGCGAAGCGGCGAGCGACCTGGGGATATCGGTCGGTACGATCGCCGATTCGTTGCGGATTCTTGTCGGCGGCATGCCCGTCTCGACGTTCCGCGATGGTGGCGAGCAGTACGACGTCTGGTTGCGGGCACAGCCGGGGGATCGTTCGAGCGTGCAAGACCTGTATGGTCTGTCGGTCGCGTCGCCAACGGTGGGCGCCGTGTCATTATCGAATTTAGCGCGGCTCGACGAGCAGCGTGGTCCCAGCCAGATCGAGCGGAAGGATCGGCAACGCCTGGTAACGGTGCTGGCCAATCCGGACGGCATCGCGCTGGGCGAAGCAGTCACGCGCACGCGCGACGTGCTGGAAAAGATGAATCTCCCCCCTGCCTACTCCTTCAACTTCGGCGGTCAGGCCGAAACGCTGGCCGAAACTGGCTACTACTTGATCATCGCCTTCGTATTATCGATTCTGTTCATGTATTTGATCCTGGCGGCGCAATTTGAAAGCTGGGCACAGCCGATCGCTATTCTGATGGCACTGCCAGTGACGATTCCGTTCGGCCTTCTGTCGCTAGTGATTGCGCGGACGCCGATGGATATCTACGCGATGTTCGGCCTGTTCATGCTGGTGGGCATCGTCAAGAAAAACGGTATCTTGCAGATCGACGCCACGAATCAATTGCGCGAGCGCGGCACGCCCCGGCACGAGGCGGTGATCGAAGCCAACCACACCCGGCTCCGCCCGATCCTGATGACCACCGTGATGCTCGTGGCCGCCATGATTCCGATTGCCCTGGGGACTGGCCCCGGCTCGGGGGCGCGAGCCAGCATGGCCAAGGTGATCATCGGCGGGCAATCGTTGTCGCTGCTACTGGCCTTGATCGTAACACCAGTGTTCTACGTGCTGCTCGACTCATTTGGTAGCTTCCTGCATCGCATCGGCGTCCGCTTCGCGGTCGAACAGACACCCAGTGCGACGCAAAAAGCGACGATTCCGCCGCCAAACGTCAAGCCAGCCGCCGAGCGGGACGAGCTGGCCGAAGAAAGCCTGGTTTAACGCCGGCGTCAGCAGGCGCGGCTTCGAACGCATTGGCGATTAGAATCGTGGCAGTATGATCGTAGTGCTTTATCACTTGTCGTTCGTCACTCAACATTCCGCGCTTCTCTCATGACGCTCGAGTATGAACCGGCCCAGGCTATTGCTGCCATTGGCCGCGCCGACAAGTACATGGCGAAACTGATTCGCCGCGTTGGGCCACTCGAGTTGCAGCCGAGCAAAATCGACAACACTTTTCAAACGCTGGTCCGCGCAATCATCTACCAGCAACTCTCGGGCAAAGCAGCCGCCACGATCCATGGCCGCGCTGTCGACGCTTTCGGCACGCGCAAGAAAATAACTCCTGAGCGACTCTTGTCGGCAAAGGACGAAGCGCTGCGCGCCGTCGGCCTATCGCGGGCGAAGGCGGCGGCCGTCAAGGACCTGGCCGCCAAAACGCTCGATGGAACAGTCCCCACCGTGGCGAAGTTGCGCAAAATGAGCGACGAGGAAATCCTCGAACGATTGACCAGCGTGCGCGGGATCGGTGTCTGGACCGTTGAAATGCTGCTGTTGTTTCGCTTGGGCCGTCCGGATGTGTTGCCGATCTCGGACCTGGGAGTCCGTAAAGGCTTTATGCTCACCTACGGGCATAAAGAGATGCCCAAACCCACGGCCATTCTCGAACATGGCGAGCGGTGGCGCCCCTATCGCTCGGTCGCCAGTTGGTACCTGTGGCGCGCGGTCGACGTGGCCGCCAAAGCGCCCGTGCCCATGTAGCTGATGGCTGCTCTCCGCGTCATTCCCGTTCTCGACCTGATGCACGGAGTTGTTGTCCGCGGCATTGCGGGACGGCGCAGCGAGTATCGGCCCATTGAAAGCTTGCTTTGTAACTCGGCTGATCCAGTCGTCGTGGCGCGCGGCATCATCGAGAAGCTTGGGCTCTCGGAGTTTTATATCGCGGACCTTGACGCGATTGCGGGCGCCGAGCCGGCCTGGGATCTTTATGGGCAATTGATTGGCACTGGCGCCAGATTGATCATTGATGCTGGCGCAGGAGACGAAGCACGCGCGAAGGCACTGGCCGATTTTCGCACGCGTGAGGCGTCACTGTCCGGCGTCATTGTGGGGCTTGAAAGCCTTGCGCCGGTTGATGGCGAACAGCGAGGTCGTGGCAATGGCGAACCCACTCTCGGCGCCCCCCGTCACCCTGCCCTCTCCCCCTGCGGAGGCGAGGGATTAAGCGCGGCGCTGCGATCGTTGGTTGGCGTGGTGGGTCCGGAACGAATCGTTTTCAGTCTCGATCTCAATGCTGGCCAGCCTTTGACGAACGTGACCGCGTGGCGCGCGATGGCGCCGCTTGCGATTGCCGAAGCCGCGATCGCGGCGGGCGTCCGACGGCTCATTGTGCTGGACCTGGCCAACGTCGGTGTCGACGGTGGCGTTGGGACGCTTGCGCTGTGCCATGAGCTGCGTACGCGGCAACCGCATATCGAAATCATTGCCGGCGGCGGAGTGCGTGGGCCAGACGATCTCGCGCACATGGCATCGGCCGGATGCAACGCGGCACTCGTGGCATCGGCCTTGCATGATGGAAGAATTGATTTCGCATCAATAAGCAATTCGGCTTCTGAATAGGTGAAAGCGAGCCATTCAAAATGGGAGCGATTGGTTGCTTGACATACATTGCTCTTCTATGTATCGTCACGTTTATGGCTATTTCCAAGGACCTTGTCGCCGCGTCGGCACGACCGATCTTGCTCGCCATCCTCGAACGTGGCGAGAACTATGGTTACGCCGTTATTCAGGAAGTTCGAAGGCTTTCTGGCGGCCAACTTCAGTGGAGCGACGGAATGCTTTATCCCGTGCTTCATCGCCTGGAAAAAGAAGAGCTAATCACGGCAACGTGGAAAACGTCCGACGAAGGGCGACGACGCAAGTATTACAAGTTGAACCGGCAGGGGACGAAGGCCTTGTGTGCGGAACGAGCGCAATGGTACGCCGTTCACTCGACTCTCGCACAACTATGGGGTACTGATCCATGTTTGACCTAGAGCAAAGCATATCGCAGTGGCGTACCGCACATTCGTCGCAGGGAGCGGCTAACACCGACGCCCTCAACGAACTTGAGTCTCACATGCGCGATGAAATCTCGGCGCTTCTTACGCGAGAACTCTCGGCCGAAGAAGCATTCCTCGTCACGGTACTCCGGATGGGTGCTCCTCAAGACGTCGCAGCCGAATTCGCCAAAGTCGATTGCCGAGTGGTGTGGATGAATCGCCTGAAATGGATGCTAGCCGGCTATCTGTTGACTAACCTGGGATCGTTGACGTTCACGTTCTCGACGCGGCTACTTGAGGTGTTGGCATCGGATGTTGGAATTTCGACTGGAGCCACTGCCCTAATTGCTTGCTATGGTCCAATAGCGCTGTTCGCGATCGTTGGCATAGCGATCTTTAAATCAAGACTCATGGCACAATTGCGCCGAGTCGCCGAACGATCACGTCGCTATTTCTCGGTCGCGTCAATTGTTTTTGGCTGCTGCGCCGCGATTTTAATGATGAATTGCGTATCCTTCATGTGCGAAGTTACGATCTTCAGTCCGCCGAGTAGAAACGTTCATCTTTGGCAATTCACAGCCTACCGTAATTCTCTAATAACGGTGCTAGGCCCAATGGCAGCTGTGGTGCTCCTGTTTTCTCTCCGGCAATCACATCGCGAAAAGGCAGTGGCTCCGGGAGGGGTAGAATAGACTCGTCCCCAAGCTGCGGTCACGTGGGCGTCGCTAAGAAAACGTCACAACGACTCTACAACCACTTGGGCGGGCGTTTTTCAAGAAATGCCGCCAGGCCCTCGGCCGCGGCTTCCGTAGTTCGCGAGGTGGCGCTGGCTGCGGCCCCTGCCGACAGTTGCGTCAGCATGTTCTCGCCGATTGTTTCATTCAGTAGCATTTTCGTCAGTAGCAGCGACTCGGGCGCGCAGGCCGCGCATTCGCCGGCCAATTCAACGGCGCGCAGCCACGTATGCTCGGGCGAGACCAGCCGGTGAAAAGCGCCGATGCGGTGTGCTTCCTTGGCGTCGATCAGGTTGCCGGTCAGTAGCAGTTGCGCCGCATGGCCAGCGCCGATGCGAAACACCAAGAGCGGCGCTACGAGCCCGGCCACGATACCACGACGCGCCTCGGGAAAGCCGAAACGCGCGTCTTCAGCCGCCACGACGATATCGCATGCCAGGACCAGCCCTGCGCCACCTGCCACGGCTGGACCGTTCACAGCGGCAATCAGCGGCTTGGGAAAGCGCAACATCGCCTCGATCAATTCCAGATACAACACCGCGTCATCGTGCCACTGGACGCGTGGGTCTTCGCTTTCTTTGGTGGCGCGCATCTCAGCCAGATCCATACCCGCACAAAATGTCGAGCCAGATCCGGTTATGATTACGGCCCGCACGCGACGCTCGAGATGCAAATCCCCCAGCGCTTCGATTAATGCCCGCAGCAGGTCGCGCGACAGGGCGTTGCGCCGCTCGGGGCGATTGAGGATAATCGTGCCTGTGTTTTCGTGAACGTTGATGCGCAGAAGAGACATGTGGGTAGTGGCTAGTTATTAGTAGCCAGTTGTTGGTCGTCGGTTGAACAGTTCTATCTGCCCATCACACCTGGTAGACGCCCACGCGGAATGGTTCGTCGCTGGCGTGCCGCGTGGCTAGTTCCAGGGCGAAAATCAATTCCTCGCGAGTTTGCGCGGGATCAATGATTCGATCGACCCAGCCGCGGGCCGCACCGTAGCGGGCGTCCATCTGCCGGTCGTAATCGCCTTTCACCTTGTCACGCAGTGCGGCCATTTCCTGGGCGTCCACGGCGTGCCCTTGTCGTTCCAGGCTTTTGACCATCACGTCCAGAAGTGTGCTCGTGGCCTGTTCGCCCCCCATCACCGCACAGCGGGATGAGGGCCAGGCGAAAACCAGCCGCGGATCGAATGCCTTGCCGCACATTGCGTAGTTGCCCGCACCGTACGATCCGCCGACGAGCACGGTTAACTTTGGTACCCGGCTGTTGGCGATGGCGTTGACCAGCTTCGCGCCGGCTTTGATGATCCCTTCTCGCTCGCTGTCCCGCCCGACCATGAAACCGTTGACGTCCTGCAGGAACAGAATCGGCAGCCAGTCCTGGTTGCAATTCATCACGAACCGCGCGGCCTTCTCTGCGCTGTCGACATACAGCACACCGCCGAACTGAATCGGACCATCGGCCGGGCGAACCTGATGATGCTGGTTGGCCACGATACCAACGGGAAAGCCTCCGAGTCGCGCTGTTCCGCAAACCAGCGACTGGCCGTACTCGGCCTTGTATTCGTCAAAGGAATTCGCATCCACGATGCACGATAGCACGTCGCGTACCTCGTAATCGCGCCGAGGATTCGGGTTCACCAGTTCGTAAATGTCTTCCGGCGGTCGCGCCGGCGGCAACGGTTCGTGTCGAGTGAAAGGGGCAGGCGGCACAATGGGGTCCGCATGCACCACGGAGACCAGTCGTCGCAAACGATCCAAGCATGTCGGATCGTCGGGGTCGCGGTAGTCGATCGTGCCGCTTACCTGGGCGTGCATCTTCGCGCCCCCTAACGCCTCGCTATCGACGGTTTGGCCGATGGCACTGCGCACGAGCGCCGGCCCGGCCAGGTACAATCCCGATCCTTCGGTCATCAGCAGCTTGTCGCACAGGACCGGCAGATAGCCTCCGCCAGCGACGCAGTTGCCCATGATCGCCGAGATCTGCCCCAAGCCGGCCGCGGACATCACGGCGTTATTGCGAAAGATGCGCCCGAAATCGTCTTCATCCGGAAAGACGTCTTCCTGCAGTGGCAAGAACACACCGGCCGAGTCTACCAGGTAGACCAGCGGCAAACGATTCTGAAACGCCACACGCTGGGCCCGCAGCACTTTCTTAGCTGTGGCCGGAAAGAACGCGCCGGCCTTCACCGTGGCGTCGTTGGCGATGATCATATGCCGGCGTCCAGCGACCGTGCCGACACCGCAAACGACGCCGGCCGAGGGGGCACCGCCCCATTCGGTATACATCTCCCACGCGGCCCACAGCCCGATTTCAAAAAACCGAGTGTCCGGGTCGATGAGTTTTTCGATGCGCTCGCGGGCCGTGAGCCGCCCCTTTTCGTGCTGTCGGGCGATCGCTTTTCGCCCGCCGCCCAGAGCGATATCCGCTTCCTGCTTGCGAAACTCGGCGGTCAACTCGGCCAGGGTTGTCGTATCTCCGGGAAGCGTGGGAGGCATTGCGATGGCGTTCTCGGAATCAGTGAAAAGGGGACCAAATCGGCCGGCTGATTGCGGCAAGCCATGCATCATAGCAGCCCCGGGGAGAGGGCAAAGCCATCGGATCGGCCGGCAGGCGCTGGGTCCTACAACCGGCCACGGCGAGCGTTCGCGTTTCAAAAAGGCAACTGGCGATCAGCGCCAAATGATGCCGCCGGTCATCACGATCGCGAGCCAGACGCCCACGGCCGAGGCCCTGGACGATTCGTTAGTCCCGTCCGAATAATGACTTGGAGCAAGTCAGCCGCCAGATGCCATGTTCTTTGGCATTTCGAGTGCTTCTTGGCCACTCGCCCCCATGCGGCACGTCACCTCTCTCTCGACGCTATTCAGCACGTCCCTGGCGACTCCTAGAAGGAATGCACCTTGCGTAAGCCCGTCCAGAAATCCGTCGTGCGTCGCAATTCTGCTCCGGCAAAATCCGCTCCGGCAAAACACAGCCGAGCGGGTTCGCCGCAACGGCCTGTTCGTCAGGTACGTCCCGACCGCCCTCTGGTGGGCGCCGAAAGTAACGAGGGATTGCCCGAGGATCCGGAACTGGCCATTGAAGTCGACGACGATTTGGAAGCGGCCGAAGATCCGGCCTCGGCCGACGCCGAAGCCGAGACCGAGGAGTTTGGCGAGGTCAGCTTTGATACCGGCTCGGAAGACCGGATCGACGACCCCATTCGCATCTACCTGATGCAAATGGGCGAAATTCCGCTGCTGACGCGCGACGAGGAGATCTCGGCAGCCAAGCAGATCGAGTTCACCCGCACCCGCTTTCGCGACAACATGCTGGCCAGCGACTTCGTGCTGCAAGGTGCGGTCACTCTGCTGAAGAAGGTTCGCGACGGCGAATTGCGTCTCGACCGCACAGTCGAAGTTTCGGTGACCGACGCCGCCGAAAAGAAGCAAATCCTGTCCCTGCTGACTCCGAATCTCGGCACACTCGATCACCTGCTGCGACAAAACGTGCGCGATTTCCGGATCGCGATCTCGAAGCGCCAGCCCCGAGCACAACGTAAGGCCGCCTGGCGTCGCCTGGTGCTGCGTCGCCGCAAAGCGGTGCGCCTGGTCGAAGAGTTGAACCTGCGCACGCAGCGGCTCCAGCCGGTGATGGACAAGCTGATCGAAGTCTCGCAACGAATGGGGACGCTGGTCGATCAGCTTCGCGGGTTACGGCAGCACGGCGCCCCGGACGAAGCCGTTAAGCGGCTGCGCGACGAGCTGCATTACCTGATGCGAATCACGCTCGATAGCCCCGCCACGCTGGCTCGCCGGATTCACAACACCCTCGAGTACCAGTCGCGATACGACGCCGCGAAGCGCGTCCTGTCGGCCGGCAACCTCCGACTGGTGGTGTCGATCGCCAAACGCTACCGCAACCGCGGCCTGAGCTTCCTGGATTTGATTCAGGAAGGGAACACGGGCTTGATGCGGGCTGTCGACAAGTTCGAGCACGCCCGTGGCTATAAGTTTTCGACTTATGCCACGTGGTGGATTCGCCAGGCGATCACCCGCGCGATCGCCGACCAAAGCCGCACGATCCGCATGCCGGTACACATGATCGAGACAATGAGCCGGGTCCGCATGGTGGCCCGCGACCTGGTGCAACGCACCGGACGTGAACCGTCGGTCGAGGAAGTCGCGGCCGCGGCCAAGTTGACGCTGGAAGAAGCGGCATGTGTTCTGAAAATGACCCGCCATCCCCTGTCGCTCGACCAGCCGGTCGGCGACCACGACGACAGCTTCTTTGGAGAATTCGTGGAAGATCACCGCAACGACGATCCGCTGGCCGAAATGAGCCAGCAAGCCCTGAAGCAGCGGATCGCCATGGTTTTGGAAGAGCTGAACTATCGCGAGCGTGAGATTCTACGTCTGCGATACGGCCTGGCCGACGGCTACTCATACACGCTGGAAGAAGTCGGCCAGATCTTCTCCGTAACCCGCGAGCGCGTCCGCCAGATCGAGGCCAAGGCCGTCCGCAAGCTGCAGCACCCGATGCGATCGAAGGCGCTCAACGGCTTTGTCGACGAAGTGGAGAGCGCGTAGGAACTTTCTTAAGTTTCGACAATTATCCGCGATGTGCGCTCGTCACGTCGCCACTACCGAGACGTTGCCCCCGAGCAGAGAGAGAGGCCGAGGGCTTGTGCGCAGAGCCGTCAACCGGTTGGTTGACGGCTCTGCACTTTTTTTGTAGCTATCGTCTTGGAGCACGGCTCGTCCGGGCAAGCTCTTCATGCCCATGCTGTACCCACTGCTTAACGCAGTGCGTTTCGCTCAAAAAACAACGACGACCGCATGCGGGGATCTGCCCCTTTCGCCGCATGCGTCCGTTCCCGCTAGTTCTGTTTTTTTGGGCGACTCGCCGCATCGTTGACTCTCTTGAAGTCAATCAAAGCAGCGATTGCGATTCCACAGAACAATCGCGAGAAACCACCCGGGATATTGGTAAGAACAATAGCCAACTCTCCGCCGGGCGGCTCGTCGTGTTTTCGCTCGCGCTCTCTCAGCTGACCGTGGCGCTCGCGATCTTCTTGGAAACGCGCTGGCGCGCGTGAGCCATCCCGACACCCGCGCAGGCCAAGCTCGCCAACAACAAGCTTCCCGGCTCAGGCACCGCGGTCAGCGTCACGAAGCCGGTCGTGTACAACTGGCTGGTGTCCCAGACATAGCCGGGAGTCGTTTCAATGCGATCAAAATGCTGCCCTGCCGCCAAGGCACCATTCCAAGCGAAAAGCTGAAACGACTGGCCGACCATCGAAGCAGGGCCGACTCCCGATACGAACTCAAGGTCGAGCGTTCCCGCCAGTTGTGCATGAACCCCGAAGTCAACATAAATACGTCTGGTTAATTCGGGACTCCACAGCAACATGCGCAGCGAACTTGTCGGATCCATCGTCAAAGCTTGTTGGACCTCAACGTCAAAGGGACCCGCAAAGTACGGAACTGGCGTGTTATTGATGGCAAGAGATTCCCCAGGCCCGAGCGCAAGAACACCAATCGTACCGTTGGGCATGATCGTATTATGAAGAAGCGCCTCGTTCTGCCACGAGTAAGGCAACCGAGCCAGAGTCAGATCTGCATCGGCGAAGTTTGCCCCGCTCAGATTTGCGCCAGCGAGGTTCGCAGAGACGAGACTTTGTCCCGTAAAATTCCAACCGCTCAAATTCAAATCGCCCAGACTGACCCCCTGTAGGTTCCCGCTCTGGTAACTGCCGGTCGAATACAACTGCTGCTGTGTGAACCCCGTCGAACCGTCAAAAATCGCGCCGGACCTAAGAAACTGTGACACAAACGGATTGTACGCAATGGTTGAATTCGTAAAGTCGACACCGGAGAGCAGAGCGTTCTGGAAATTCGTCGTCACCAGATCTTGCCCCGTCAAAGTCCAATTGCTGAGATTACTTCCCCAGAATTGGATACCGGTCAGGTCGTGGTTTTGGTAGTTGGCTGTCGAATAGAACTGTTCCGCTGTGACGTTCGAACCAGAAAAATTTGCGGAATGAACGACGGCTCCTTGCAGGTTGGCGCCGGTCAAATTGGCATTGCCTAAATTCGCACTCGTCAGATCTTGATTCGTCAAATTCCAGTTTGTGAGATTGTCGCCGGAGAGGCCAATAGCAGTTAGTGCTCTCTGCTGATAGCTGGCGGTCGAATAGAGTTGGACATTTGTGAGGTTAGTTAATCCCAGTTCAGCATTGGCGATGTTCGCGCCCGAGAGGTCGGCGGCGGCAAGATTTGCCTGCGACAGATCTGATCCGGCGAGTTTTTGCCCCGCCAGGTTCCATCCCGAGAGATCTAGCGCGCTAAAACGAATTAACGACAGGTCATGATTCTGATAACTGGTGGTTGAATAGAGTTGTTCCTTCGTGAAGCCAACGGCGTTTGAAAAATCGGTGAGCCGTGGGACGAAGGCAGTCGTGGATCCCGTGATGTTTGCGGCGGCGAAGTTTGCGCCCGCCAGCGTGGCGCCATTCAGCAGCGCACTGGAGAGATTGGCATTTGAGAAGTTCACGTTCGTCATCAGCGCTGTGCGTAGATCGGCTTGCGTCAAGGTCTGGCCCGCAAAGCTCCAGCCGGAAAGATCGTTACCACGGAAATCGACGTATGACATATCCTTGCTCTGATAGCTAGCAGTTGAGTAAATCTGTTGAGCGGTGACGCCGAGAGCGCCGCTGAAATGTGTGCCGCTGACCGTGGCGCCCGTCATGTTGGCGTCAGCCAGCGAGGCCCCCGTGAAGTTCGCAACTATCAGATTTGCCTGGGAGAGATTCGCGCCGACCAGGTTGGCGCCTTGAAGATTAGCGTTTTGCAAGTTCGCCAGGTGCAAGTCGGCGCTAGTCAGGTTGGCGCCTTGAATGCTCGCACTCTGCAAGGTCGCCTGGTGCAGGTCAGCATCATTTAGGTTGGCGTTGTTAAATCTCGCCTGACGTGCATCAGCGGCAACTAGTTTTTCCCCAGAGAGATTCGCCCCCTGGAAATTAACGCTTTCCAGAATGGCGCCGCTAAAGTTCACGCCCGGAAACGCCACGTTCGCGAAGTTCTGTGCCGACAGATTGGTGCCGACGAGCGTTGCCCCCGTCAGCGTGGCTGTCGAGAGAATTGTGCCGCGAAAGTCCCAGCCACTGAGATCGTCATTTGTAAAATTGATGTTGCCTAGATCGCCATTTTGATAGGTTGTCGTCCCGTAAAATTGCTGAGCCGTTAGTAATGAGTTGCTGAAGTCTGCCGCACGCACGCTCGCCCCCGTTAGATTTACGTTGGACATATCCAGCGAGTCCAGTCCCGCGGTTGTCAAATTGGCATTCGTAAAGTCGACACCCTTCACCGTAGCGCCTGTGAAATCAGCGCCGATAAGATTCTGCCCCGATAGATTCCAGCCTTGTAGGTTGTCTCCGCCGAATTGCGTGCGGTAGAGGTCATGATTCTGGTAGTCGAGCGTGGAGTACATCTGGGAGGCGGTGATATTGACGTTACGAAGATCGGCTTCTTGAATGCGGGCACCCGTAAGGTTCGCGCCCGTAAAGTCAGCCGCGCGGAGCGAGGCCAGTGCGAGCGAAGCGCCGGCCAGATCCTGCGCTGCAAAGCTAATCCCGTTGAGGTTGATGCCAGCTAAGGAGATGCCACGCAAGTCGTGACTCTGGTAGCTGGCCGTCGACGTGAGCTGGGCAATCGCGAGGTTGCTAGCGTCGAAATTTGCTCCTTGGACGACAGCGCCTGACAGGTCGGCACCGGTTAATGTCGCAAAGCGAAACGTCGAATTGCTTAAATCCTGGTCGGATAAATTAGCACCACCCAGATTTGCAGCCGTGAGATCGAGTCCGTGCAAGTCATGGACCGAGTAATTCGCAGTCGCATATAGTTGGGCTGCCGAAATGTCGGAATGTGAGAAATTGGCCCCCGTAATCGTGGCACCGGTAAGATTGGACCCCATCAACGTCGTGTAGTCGAAGGCCGCTCCGCTGAGGTCAGCTCGTGAAAAGTCTGCACCGCTGGCATCAGCAAAGCTAAAGTCCGCGGCGGTCAGTCGAGCATTTATGAAACTAGCCGTCGGCACGAGGGACCCGTAAAAACTCGCTCCGTCCAACCAACTGCCATCGAACTTGGCCGCGGTCAGGTCAAGTCCGCCTGCGCCGCCGTTGCCGAAATTCGCATACGGCAGTTCGTGCCCCGCCGAATTCCAATTCGACAAATCTATGCCCGGACCAGGTGCAATGCCGGCCGTACCGGCTATCGGCTGTCCAGTCTGCAGGTCATAAATGTCGGCACGCGCGGTATTGCCCAAGAAAACAAGTCCGGACGCCAGAGCCACGCTACCGGCCAGAACGGCCGTGCAGCGCAATGCGCAGACGGAGAATAAGAACGACATGATTGCTGTACCTCAATAATATTAACTGTTCCGAAACGTCGGCCATGAACCGCGGAATCAAGCACTCCGCGATTCCCTCGCTGCCGGATAAAACTATTCGAGTCGAAACCCGTCGAGTCGAAAGTTCTGCCGGAGGCCAACCTGCGCAGCAGCGCATAGAAATGCCGCTGCGCGACGATAAAAACGATGATCGAAACGAAAAACAACGTAGACATGATCGTGAAAATAAAATGTTCCTGAGAAACGTCGCAGCCACAAAAGCTCGCGACGCCAAGGGATATGCGGAGACAAAGATGCGGCCATAAGGGCCACGATCAAAGCCAACCGCACTAAAAGAAACGGTCACCGTCGCGCCTAGCCGCGCGTCGATACCGCTATCGAGATTTCCGCTACACTAGCGTGCCCAGCGCTCATTTGTCGGCGGGGCGCCTCTTCCCCTGCCATGCCCGGAGCATAGCGGCCGCGGCATGGCAAAGTCAACCAGAATCTTTGAAATACTTGCTGATTAACAAACTACATATTTGTAGTGGCATATAAGCACAAGAACGGTGGCGCAGCCGTTATTTAATACATTTGATCAGCCTCGTAGCGCATTTATTAGCATAGATACCTTTTCTCTCCCCTGTTGGCCGCGCGGCCAAGTTCCACAACTGAACGTGCGTCGACTTTGTCGCTCCGAAATCGCCCCATTCATTGGCTCACACGTCCTTGATGTCTCAACATTCCTCGTCGCCCGCTTCGCATACCACACCTTCCGACGGGCCGGCACATTTACGAAAGACGCTTGGACCGGTCACTCTGTGGGGTTTGGGCGTCGGTTACGTGATCTCGGGCGACTATTTTGGCTGGAATCTGGGGCTTGCCGCCGGCGGTAGCGGCGGACTGCTGATCGCCTTTCTGCTAATGAGCACGATGGCCGTCGCCTTTGTCTTCAGCTACACCGAAATGGCGTGCGCGATTCCTCGGGCGGGCGGCGTGTTCGTATACGCCACGCGTGGGTTGGGAACGGCGGTCGGCTTCCTGGGGGGAACCGCGCAGGCGATCGAGTTCCTCTTCGCCCCGCCAGCGATCGCGATGGCTATCGGTACTTACGTGAACCAATGGTTTCCCGACTTCGATCGACGACACACAGCATTGGTCGCCTATTTGGCCTTCACTGCTCTGAACATGTGGGGCGTGCGTCAGGCAGCAGCGTTCGAGCTGTTTGTCACCGTGATGGCCGTGGCCGGAATCGCGTTATTCGCCGGCATCGCCCTGCCCCATTTCCAGTTAGCGAACTACACCGCCAACGCGTTTCCGCAGGGCGCAGGAGGCATCCTGGCCGCGATTCCCTTCGCTGTGTGGTTTTATGTCGCGATCGAAGGTGTCGCCAATGCCGCCGAAGAAGCTCGCAATCCGCAGCGCGACGTTGCATTGGGCTTCGGCTTCGCAATTCTGACACTCGTGTTGCTGGGAGGAATTGTCCTGGGCGGGAGCGTGGGCGTTGGGGGTTGGGAGCGCGCCGTTTATGAAGATCATCATCTCAGCATCAATGACAGTGGCCTTCTCGCAATCGGCAGGGATGCCACGCCCGCCGATAACCCGCTGCTGCTGGCGGCCTCACAGGTCATCTCGCCCGAGTCGAAGTTATTTCACGCACTGGTGGGCATTGGCCTGTTGGGATTTATTGCCTCGTTCAACGGCATCGTGCTGGTCGCAGGCCGAGCACTGTTCGACATGGGTCGCGTCGGCTTTCTGCCGCATGTATTGGGCAGGGCGCATCCGCGGACCGGCACGCCTGTCAATGCGCTGGCTTTGAACTTTGCGATTGGCGTCGTGTCGATCTATTTTCTCGACACCGCCGGCTTGATCACGATGAGCGCGCTCGCCGCCGTGACACTCTATATCATTTCGATGACGGCGCTCTTTGCACTGCGGCGGCACGAGCCCGATTTGCCGCGCCCTTATCGGACGCCGTTTTATCCATTGCTGCCGGCGGTCGCCATGCTGCTTGCCACGTTAGCCCTGCTAATGATGCTCTACGGCAATTACAATCTGGCAGGCGCCGATAATCTGTTCGAGCGTTGGCTTAGCGTCTGGTACGTAACGATCCTGGCGGCAGCGATGCTCTATTACTACGGGATCGTTCGCAGGCGTTTAACCGCTGCCGATAGGGCGCAGTTTGGGCGCGTCGAGTGAAAACGAACCTTGGCCGGCGTAATGTCCTTAGCGGCCTCGCGTCGCGAGGAGATTTCCCGGCCACCAGAGATTGGCGGTAGCCAGTTCCAGTGCGCCGCGGTTTTTAAAATACCGGTTGCGCGCCGCAGCCTCGTCTTCGGCTAGCGCCCTCCCATGAAAGTCGTACAACGACCTAACGCAGCGCCACTCGATGAGCGCACGATCGCACGAGATTTGTAGCGGTTTCAACCGAGCCAGCTCCCAACTTCGCCACGCGGCCAATCCGCCAGCGACACCAATCGTTAACCACAAAAGAGAGGAAAGTCGGAACGATACGAGTCGTCGGGTGAGCATGCTCAGCCTCGTTGCCTGCGTTATCGATTTTTTCGCACTGCTCTGCGGCCACTCGAACGGCACGCTTGTCTAACGCATTTTGGGAATAAATCCAACCTGAGTCATCATTGGTCCTATCAAGCTACCTCGGAACGACGTGGAAATTCCACGCCGGCGTGGGGTAAACTGTGTCAGTGGCCCGGATCGCGAACGGTGGCCGGCCTTCCATTCTCGAGAAGCCGCAACAACGCATGACGTACAGCCTTTCGCTTGGCAAACGACGGTACCACTTCGCCGACTTGAAGTCGCTGCTGGCCAAGGCCACACCCGCGCGCAGTGGCGACGTGCTGGCTGGTGTGGCCGCGGAAAATGCCGAGGAACGCGTCGCAGCTCAAATGCTTTTGGCCGATCTTCCGCTGGAGCTGTTCCTCGCCGAGCCCGTGATTCCGTACGAAGTCGATGAAGTCACGCGGTTGATCGTCGATAGCCACGATCGGCAGGCATTCGCTCCGATCGCTGACCTCACTGTCGGGCAGTTCCGCGATTGGCTCTTGTCCTACGAAGTCGATGGCGATCGGTTGACGACGCTCGCACCAGGCCTGACGCCCGAGATGGTCGCCGCCGTTAGCAAGCTGATGCGCAATCAGGACCTGGTCCTCGTGGCGAGCAAGCGCCGCGTCGTGTCGAGATTTCGCGATACGATCGGCCTGCCGGGCCGATTGTCGGTACGGTTGCAGCCGAATCATCCCACCGACGATGCGCGCGGCATCGCGGCGTCAATCCTGGACGGTCTATGCTACGGCTGCGGCGACGCCGTGATCGGCATCAACCCGGCCAGCGACAATATGCCGGTAACGATCGACCTTTTAAAGTTGATCGACGAGCTGATTCAGCAGCACCAGATTCCCACGCAGTCGTGCGTACTGGCTCACGTCACGAACCAAATCGCCGCGATCGAACGCGGCGCGCCGGTCGATCTGGTGTTTCAATCGATTGCCGGAACCGAGACTGCCAATCAGAGCTTCGGGATTGATCTGAAATTGTTGACCGAGGCCCACGACGCGGCGCAGAGCCTGCGACGTGGCACAGTTGGCCAAAACGTGATGTATTTCGAGACGGGCCAGGGGGCATGCCTGTCAGCCGGCGGCCATCATGGCGTCGATCAGCAAACGCTCGAAGCCCGGGCATACGCCGTGGCGCGTCGGTTCGAGCCGCTATTGGTCAATACCGTGGTCGGCTTCATTGGACCGGAATATCTTTTCGACGGAAAGCAAATCATCCGTGCCGGCCTGGAGGACCATTTCTGCGGCAAGCTGTTGGGCCTGCCCATGGGCTGTGATATTTGCTACACCAATCACGCCGAAGCTGACCAGGACGACATGGATACCCTGCTTACGATGCTGGGCGTGGCCGGGTGCAATTACATCATGGGCGTGCCGGGCGCCGATGATTGCATGTTGAATTATCAGTCGACCTCGTTTCACGATAGCCATTACTTGCGGCAAGTGCTGAGGCTGCGGCCAGCCCCGGAATTTGAAAACTGGCTCGAAACGATCGGCGTGAGCGACGGCCAAAATCGTTTGCTGCCCGTCGGCGAACGGCATCGCCTGTTAACGGCAACGAAATCGGTCCCCACGGCATCCGGGAACGGCGGAGCCTAAAAGTTGACGAACGATCCGATCGCACGTCCCGACGCATGGCTACGACTGCGAGCGTTCACGCCAGCGCGTATCGCATTGGGACGCGCTGGCGCTAGTCTCCCGACCAGCGAGTTGCTCGACTTTCAGCTCTCGCATGCCCGGGCGCGCGACGCCGTTCATGCGCCATTTGATTCCGCGGAATTGGCCCGTCGCATCCAGCAATTGGGGATTACAACCATTTGCCTGTCGAGCGCCGCGCTGAACCGACAAGTTTTTCTCACGCGCCCCGACTTGGGACGCCAGCTCAATGATGCCAGCCGCTCGACTCTGGCCGGGGCCGCGGTTGCACTCTGTGACCAATCCGATTCGTCGCAGACGGCAACTCCGAAGGGCGTCGATCTGACGATTGTCGTTTCCGACGGTCTCTCGGCCTTGGCTGCGGAACGACAAGTGGTGCCGTTACTCGCTGCCTGGTTACCATTGCTCCGAGCCGAGCGTCGGACGATCTCGCCGGTCGTCGTGGTCGAGCGCGGGCGAGTTTTCGTGGAGGACGAGATCGGCGCTGCCTTCAGCGCGCAAGTGGCTGTTATCCTGATTGGCGAACGGCCGGGCCTTGGATCGCCGGACAGTCTCGGCGCGTATCTCGTCTATGCTCCACGACCGGGCCTATCGGATGCTCATCGCAATTGCGTTTCGAATATTCGTCCGCAAGGCCTGAGTCCTGAAAATGCTGCCCAAAAGCTGCATTATCTATTTCGCGAATCGCTGGCTCGACAGTTGAGCGGCATAGCGCTCAAAGATGAGAGCCTGGCAATCGACCGTGCGTCCCAAGACCCGCCGGTCGATGACGCTCGGTTGCTTACGGACGGCTGACCTAACGGTGGGCAGGCAATCGGCCGCACCACCTTTTGTGCGTAGGGGTTTGGCCAAGAATGCCGGCAAATCCGGCCTCGAAGGCAGGCCTAAGCCCTTTTCCCAGTGGCTTTTCTAGCAAATCAGTGTGCTAATCCGACCGGGCGCAAAAAATGTCATAAACTTGCAGTGCCCCAGCTTGCCCGCCGAAAAACCCCGCCAAATAATCCTTGTAGGCACTGCACTGTCGGCACCGCGTCTCGAATTCGCGCTGTCGCGAATCCGAACGTCGCCTGCCGCCGTAATCCCTGGTGAGATCCTCGCCGGCGAATATCGGGTAGTCGCCGCAACGTCGGAGGCCAAAACATGGTCCATGCACCGAAAATCCTAGAGTCGCGCAAGCGGTTTGGTGCCGAAAAACGGCGACGTGTTTTGCGCGTAGAAGAGCTTGAACGTCGTTATCTGCTCTTCGCTTCGCCTGCTGACCCGCCTGCGTTCCCATCGGCTACTCCGCTCACGGCGGTGCAGCTTTTGGGGCAGAACGCTCTACCGGCCACCGACGTCCTGGGCGCCGCGATGACCTTCAACAATGCGGTTCCCTGGACGGCGCCGCAGGGATCCGTGTCGACGCTATCCCAATCGCTGGGTGGCGTTGTGATGCGGACCGATGCCCTAAGCGCCGGACAACTTGGCAGCCTGAATCCGTTCTCGCGTAGCGGTCACGGAATGCTTGAACAGGCTGAGCCGCAACAACTCGAACCTCCGAAGCCCGACGATGTGAGCGCGATGTCGCACTTGGAAGAAACGGTCGACACGATTGCGAGAGCCACGACTTCGCACTCACTTCACGCGCGCGATGCGGCTATCGTCGCCCTGGCTTCGGCGGCGGATTGACGAGCGGATCGATCCTTCCAGCGACTGCCGCGCGTCGATCCGAATGCGTTACCTTAACGCTGCATGACGCGGCGAATGTTACGAGCAGATCGCGACGTTGCGACCCAAACAACGAAACGGCGGCGACGCCAAGTATTGGACCAATTCCGCCCATTGCCTGGTAAACGATAAGCGTCTTAAAGTGGTCGCGCGACCGGCTCATTCGCCGAGCTGAAAACTGCCATCGCGCAGGTATCGAGTTGATACTTGCCATCAAGCGTTGGTTCCCAAACGGCATCGGGATTGGCCGTATCAAAGACGAGTTGCCAAGGCGACGTCGCGCCCGGAGTGGGCAGCGTAAACGGTATCGCATGGTTGTGATCGGCATTGAACAATAGCAACATCGTATCGCCGCGAATCGTTTCGCCGTGCGTATCGACGTCGATGCTCTGGCCGAACAGTTGCACGCCCAGGCATCGCACGTAAGGCGCATTCCAAGCTTCATCGGACATTTCCTGGCCGCTCGGATCGAGCCAGGCAATTTCGCGCGCCTCGACCCCCTTCAGCGCCCGGCCGTGGAAGAAGCGGCGACGGTGAAAAACCGGCTGCTCGTGAAAAACCTTGATGACTCGTTTCACGAACTCGTGCAATTTAAGCTGCTCGGGCGAAAGATCCCAACTGAGCCACGTCAGTTCATTATCCTGGCAATACGTGTTGTTGTTTCCCATTTGCGAATGGCCAAGCTCATCGCCAGCCAGCAGCATCGGCACACCTTGCGAAAGCAGCAAGGTCGCCAAGAATGCGCGTTGCTTCTTCGCGCGGAGGGCCAAGATTTTGGGATCGTCGGTCGGTCCTTCGGCGCCACAGTTCCAACTAATGTTGTCGTCCGCGCCGTCACGATTGTCCTCGCGGTTCGCTTCGTTGTGCTTATGGTCGTAGCTGACCAGGTCGGCGAGCGTGAATCCGTCGTGGCAGGTGACGAAATTGATGCTGGCGTGCGGCCGACGACTGCTCCATTCGTACAAATCGCTGGAGCCGCAGAAACGGGTCGCGAACTCCGAGGCCACGCCGCCATCGCCTTTCCAGAAATGCCGAATGCAATCGCGGTATTTACCGTTCCATTCGGACCACAGCACGGGAAAGTTACCGACCTGATAGCCACCTTCGCCCAGGTCCCAAGGCTCGGCGATCAGCTTCACCTGCGAAACGATCGGATCCTGGTGAACGATGTCAAAGAATGCCCCCAGCTTGTCGACTTCGTGCAGTTCGCGGGCCAAGGTACTGGCCAGGTCAAAGCGAAATCCGTCGACGTGCATTTCCAGCACCCAATAACGCAGGCTGTCCATAATCAACTGCAACACGCGTGGGTTGCGCATGTTGAAGGTGTTGCCGCAACCCGTATAGTCGACGTAATATCGGCGGTTTTCCGGCGAGAGGCGGTAATACGCAGCGTTGTCGATGCCGCGAAAGGAAAGGGTCGGCCCCATCTGATTCCCTTCGGCGGTATGGTTGTAGACCACGTCCAGGATCACTTCGATGCCGGCCGAGTGCAGATTCCGCACCATTGTCTTGAACTCGCGCACGGAGTCAGCGCCGCTGCCGGCCGAGGCGTACATGTGTTCGGGCGCAAAGAATCCCAGCGTGTTATAGCCCCAGTAGTTCACCAAGTTCTGTTCGACCAGGTGCCGATCGTCGACGTGCTCGTGAACGGGCAATAGCTCAACGGCCGTGATGCCCAGGTCTTGCAGATAGCGGATCGCGGCCTCGGACCCTAGTCCCGCATAGGACCCACGTAGTTGCTCAGGCACATTTTGATTCAAGCGCGTCATGCCTTTGACGTGCAACTCGTAGATGATCGTCTTGTTCCAAGGGGTTTGCGGCGCTCGGTCATCGCCCCAGGTGAAGGCCGCATCCACGACGACCGCCAACGGCGCGTATTGGGCATTGTCGCGTTCATCGAACGACAGGTCCGCAGTCTCGTCGCCGACGTGATAGCCCCACATCTCGTCCTGCCACTTTGTTTCACGCGCAATCGCCTTGGCGTAGGGATCCAGCAGCACTTTGTTAGGGTTGAAGCGATGCCCTTCCTCAGGCTTGTATGGTCCGGTCACGCGATAACCGTAGAGTTGCCCTGGCAAAACGTCGGGCAAATAGGCATGCCAGACCATGTCCGTCGTATCGGGAAGCGGAATGCGGGCTGTCTCCTTGTGACCGTTCACCGCATCGTACAAGCAAAGCTCGACCTTGGTCGCATTCTCCGAATACAACGCGAAGTTCGTACCGCGGCCATCCCAGGTAGCGCCGAGCGGGTAGGGACGACCTGGCCAAACGGTGGGCGTGACCATGATTTCCTTTCATAATCGATGCGTGCGTGAATGAATTTCCGAGCTGCTATGACAAGCGTGGGGCGGTCTTCGCTTGTTGGACCGCGGCCGGCGGATTGAGCACATTTCGCGCCTGCTCAACCAGCGCGTCCAGTCGCGCGACCATTTGTTGCGTCTCCTCGTTCATTTCCTGATCGTCTTCCATGCGAGCGCGTAGTGTCGCCAGACGTTGCGCCAGCGCCCGCGGCGAGGTGTCGGTGATCGCGACGGCTGTCGTCGCGCGATAGGCAAGATATTGACTGCCGATGATTTGGATCGCGGCCGCCACGGGCGGAGCGATCAGCAGGCCGAAGAATCCCAGCCAGTCGACCATGCCCACCGCCACCAGCACCAGCAGAATCGGGTTATATCGCTTGCGACGGAAGAGTCGTGGCTCGACCAGCCATTCCAATAGCAATAGCACCAGCAGCGTATAGAGCGAGGCGGCGAGCAGCATTACGATCGCCCCTTCGCCGCTGGTCAGCATGAAGCGTGGCAGCCAGATGGCGGTAACCGCGATCATGGCCAGGGGCGCGCCGACAAAGGGAATCAACCAGGCCAGGGCGCCCACCGCGGCTGATAACACCGGGTAAGGCTGCTGCAACATCCAAAAGCCAACGCCCAGCAGGCAGCCCGCCGTCAGGCTTTGCACCGCTTCACGCTGCAAATAGGCGCCGGTCGCCTGCTCGATAGCGCGCCACGTTTCGCGAGCTCGTTGCCGCCTGGCGACGTCGAGCAGTGACAACCACAGCCGTTCGAAGTGAACTCGGTCGATGCTCCAATACAGGCTTAGCACGACGATGATCAAGAAATTCAGGATCGTCCCAAAGAAGCCCCAGGTCACACCGAGCAGAGTCGTGACCGCGCGATGCGTCCACAGATTCAGCCCGTCGGCCTGGTCAGCACTATCGGCGGGCGCCGCCGACGGATCGACCGTTGATGACGCATCGGCCGCCGCGTCCTTTCCGACTCGCCAGCCGATCTTCTGCAGGTCATCCCAGGCGGGGAGTCGTTGTGCGATGGCGCGCTGCAGGCCATTCCCGTTCGGCCAATGAGTCGTGGCGTTATCGTAACCGGCCTTGAAGTCGCGCCCTAAGTCGTGCAAATCCCCGGCCAGCGGAAAAACCAGGGCCAGCGCCAAGCCGATAAATCCAACCACGCATCCCAGGTAGGTCACCCCGAGAGCCAAGGACTTCGGTAATCCCCAACGATGAAGTTGCTCGATCGCCGGACGCAATGCAGCCGAGGTGCCGAGCGACAAGAAGAAGATCAACACCGCGCCGCGCAATTCCCACAGCACGGCCAGACCAGCCAAAGTCGCGAGCACCAGCGCCGTCGAAGCTGCCAGGCGTCTCATGCGAGCACCTCGTTCGCTGCCAAATCCAATTCCTCCGCATGGCGGGCCAGCGCGGCGTCTAGTTGCTGGGCGATCGTCTCGATCGTTTCCTCGACTCGATCCGCCCGACTGCTTGTGGGATCGTCTTTTTCGCGCAATTGCAGGCGCATTTCCTGGATCAGTGCCTGCGTTTGAAAGCGCAACTGACCGATTTCGTCCTGGCGGGCCGGGGTATCCGGTTCGAGCACCGAGGCCCCCAGCACATAACGCTCCAAGAGTAACTGGATAATCGCGGCCATCGGAATGGCTAAGACTGCGCCGGCCAGTCCCTCCAGCGCGCTAAAGCCGGCGATTGCCAATAACGTCACCACTGCATTGACCCCCACCGAGCGATCCATGATGCGCGGCACGAGCAGATAATTTTCCGACTGTTGAATGACGATCGCGGAAACCAGTACCCACACGACCTGAGACGGATCGACTGACAAGGCCACCAACATCGGAGCGATCGCCCCCAGAACGGGCCCGAATACAGGCACCGCCTCGAAGACGCCGGCAATGAGCGCCAAGACCAAGGCATGTGGCAGACCGATGATCAAATAGGCAACGAGCGACATCAGGCCAACCGCCAGGCAGAGCAGACCCTGACCGCGTATATAAGCGCCCACCTTGGCCTGGATGCCGTCGAGCACTTCGCCCGCCTCTTGCCGCCGCTCGGCGGGCAGGAAAAGTAGCATCGAACGAATCGTCTGATCTTCGTAAATCATCCACAGAAAGCTGGTAAAGATCACAATCGCCACGACGAGGCCACCCCGAATCAGCAGGCCGCTGTAGCTGAGTGCCCGATTCAAGGCGTTGAGCGCACCTTCGATGGCCTCGTCCTCGCGCTCGACCCAATCCGGTTTCTCAGGGAGGTACTCGACAATGGTGGTCGAGATTTGCCCGAGGCGATCGCGAAAGTCGGCGTAACTTTCCGGCAACGAGTGTAAGACTTGCTGTGCCTGGTCGACCAACAGCGGCAGCCCAATCACGGCCGGCGCCACGAGCGTTGTCAGCAGCAAGGCATAGACGAGCGCGATCGACACAATGCGGGGGACGCCTCGCCCGGTTAATAGCGCTACGAGCGGCTTCAACGCCGTGGCCAGCACAATGGCGATGAATAGAAAAAAGAGCACGTGCCGCGCGACGAACGCCAGAGCGAACAGCCCCAGCACAGCGCACACCACCAGCGTCCCCGCAACCATGCGGCGGGGGGACCATGGGTCACTAGTGGTGGAATTCGTGGACATGCGATCAGTTTTCTCCCCGGCAATCATAGCCCTTGCCCCGGGGCGGCGACACTCATCGATCGTTGCGTTTTGGCTTGCGCCGTGACCGTTTTGACGAATTGGCCGTCAAAGCAGGACGAGTCTGTCCGACCGGTTGCAGGGATGCCGCAGTGGTCACGAATTGCGCATGCCAGGACGGCCGCACCGGCGCCCCCAGGAAGCGTGCATAAGCCTGCGTCACCTCGGCTCCCAAGAGAAAGATCTGGGCCGAATAATAGGTCCATACCAATACCAAAACAAACGAACCAGCAGCTCCATAGGCCGAAGCAATCAGCAGCCGCGCGAGATACCAGCCGATCAAAAACTTTCCCACGGAGAACATGACGGCGGTAAATACCGCTCCGACCCAGACGTCGCGCCAGCGCACGATCACGTCCGGCAACAGCTTGAAGATGATGCCAAACAGAATTGTCAGTACCGCCAGTGACACGCTCCATTCCAGCACGCGCAATGAAAAATCGGAGACCGCCATGGCGTTTTCCGCCATCGACGTGGCCGCCGTAAGTACCGAGCTGGCCACAAGCGAACCCAACAGCAATAGCCCCACCGCCGCGACCATCGCCACGCTCCAGGCGTATTCGAGGAACACCGGCAACACGCCCGCCCCCGGGCGCCGCTCGACACCCCAGATCGTATCGAGCGCTCCCTTGATCTGGCCGAATACCCCCGAGGCGCCAAACCACAGCGCAAAAAAGCTGAGCACCGTCGCCAAAGCTCCGGTACGGGGGCGCGCTGCGTTGAGCACCAGGTCCTCAATGGCGCGCGCCGCGGCTTCGTTGCCCAGAAAGCGATTCATCTGTACGAACACTTCCCCCTTGGCCGCCTGCTCGCCGAAGATCGACCCCGCGATGGCGATCGCGATCACCATCAACGGGGCGATCGAGAAGATCGCGTAGTAAGCAATTGCTGCGCCCAAACGAGGAGCATTATGGCGCTGCCAGTCGAGAATGGCGGTTTTGAGGATTTGCCAGATAGCCGGCAGCGTCATGGTGCCTCGCGTCGAATCCGTTCGAGTGAAACGCTTGCTGTATTGGCGCTCGGGCCGTGGCGCCGTTACAGTTTCCAGCGGCCCCGAGACTGCGCCCGCCGCAGTCTACGCCACGCCTCATGACGCACCAAGGTACCACGATGGACGCAAGTATCGCTAGGATGATCGATTATTCCCTGCTACCCCCGGTTCTCACCGACGACGAGCTGCGCGCCGGTTGTCTGAAAGCCAAAGAGCTGGGCGTGGCCAGCGTCTGCATCAAACCGTATGCGGTTCCCCTGGCGGACGTGCTACTGGCCGGCAGCACCGTGGCCGTGGGCACAGTGGTCGGCTTCCCGCATGGCTCGCACCACACCGAAGTCAAAGTTCACGAAGCGCAACTGGCCTGCCGCCAGGGCGCAACCGAACTCGACATGGTCGTTAATATCGGTCGGGTGTTGAGTCGAGATTGGGCCTACGTCGAAGCGGATATTCGTGCCGTCGTCGATTCCGGACATGCGACCGGTGCCCTAGTCAAAGTGATCTTCGAAAACGATTTTCTGCCGGATGACTCATTCAAGATCGAGCTCTGCCAGATCTGCCGGCGCATCGGAGCGGATTTCGTGAAGACTTCGACCGGCTACGGGTTTGTGCGGCAAGCCGACGGGGGCTACAACTATCGCGGTGCCACCGAGCACGACGTGGCCCTGATGAAGGCGCATGCCGGGCCGACGATGCAAGTCAAGGCGGCCGGCGGGGTCCGCACCCATGCCGAAGCCGTCCGCATGCGCGAGTTGGGCGCCACCCGCATTGGTACCAGTGCCCCGGAAGCACTGATCACGCCCGCCGCCAACCGAGCGGCCGCGGCCAACTCAGACTACTAACTCCGACAAGAATTCATGACACACGTTGAACGAATTGCCGAGGCGTCCCGAAAGATCGCCACCCAGTGGTCCGAGACGCCACGCGTCGGCATTATCCTCGGATCGGGCCTCGGTGGGTTCGCCGAGCAGATCGCAGCGGACGTTAGCATTCCTTACGCGGAGATTCCCCATTTCGCGCGCTCGACAGCGCTCGGACACAAGGGACGGCTGGTCTGCGGCACTCTCGAGGAAACGCCCGTCATAGCGATGGAGGGACGCTGCCATTGCTATGAAGGGTATCCGCTGACCGAAATCACTTTGCCCGTCCGAGTCATGCACGCGCTGGGCATCGAACTGTTGATCGTTTCGAACGCCAGCGGCGGGATGAATCCGCGACATCGCCGAGGGGACATCGTCGTTATCGAAGATCATATCAACCTGATGTTCGGTAGCCCGTTGACGGGCCCGCACGAAGATTCATTTGGCGAGCGGTTTCCCGACATGAGCCGTCCCTATGATCCGGCACTGGTCGAACTGGCGCTAAGTATCGCGCGGCGCGAAAACTTCGCGGCACACCGGGGTGTGTACATTGGCGTTAAAGGACCAAACCTCGAAACACGAGCAGAATACCGCTTCCTGCGTCGGATCGGCGGCGACGTCGTCGGCATGTCGACCGTGCCCGAGGTAATTGTCGCCGCGCAGCTCGGCTTGCGCGTTTTGGGGTTGGCGACGGTTACTAACGTCTGCCTGCCCGACGCCTTAGGACGTGCCACGGCGCATGAAATCGTCGACGCTGCTGAAGGGGCTGAGCCGAAATTGCGCAAAATCGTATGCGGCGTGGTTCGCAACATCGATGAATTGATGAACGCGCCGAATGCCCTAACGGCCGGAGGTGCCTAGCCGTGGCGACCAGCCGACCCGATGGCGAGAATTTGACGGACGCCGTGCGAACGACACTGGTGAGTTCCGCAGTCGCGGCACGCCAGGGAGCCTATGCCCGCTACTCGAAGTTTTCTGTCGGCGCGGCGATCCTGGCCGCCGATGGCACGATCGTTTGCGGTGCGAACGTCGAAAACGCGTCTTACGGACTGACCATCTGCGCCGAGCGTGTGGCAATTCACGCGGCAGTGGCCGCCGGTCATCGACAGTTTCAGGCCCTGGCCGTGGCGACCTTGGGCGGTCTGACACCCTGCGGCGCTTGCCGGCAGGTAGTCGCAGAATTCTGCGAGGATTTACCCATCTTGCTCGTTGATACAGCGAGCGACAACGCGGTGTCTGTGACCAAGCTCAGCGTGCTTTTGCCCAATTGCTTTCGCCTGCAATCCTAGCAATAGACTTAAATGAGCGCGCCGGCGATGCAGGCCGTCATGCAACTGGCAAGTAATCCCCCGAGCATGGCGCGCAAACCGAAGCGTGCGAGTTCCGCTTCGCGCTCGGGCGCCATCGGACCGATTCCGCCAATTTGGATGCCAATCGTGCCCAAGTTCGAGAATCCACACAAGGCATACGTGGCAATGATCCGGGAACGATCGCTGATGTGTACGAGCGAATCAGGCGCGAGCCAATCGGCCAATTGTTTGAACGCCACGATTTCGTTGGCGACCACCTTCTTGCCCAGTAGTTCGCCAACCCGCAGGCAATCCGCCGGCTCAATTCCCATCACAAAGGCGAGCGGCGCGAAGACATAGCTCAGCCCCTCGGAAAGTGACCACTGCCAGCCGAACTGCGCACCTATCCAGGCAATGCCTGCGTCGACCATCGCGATCAAGGCGAGAAACGCGATGATCATGGCCGCCACGGTCAGCGCCAATCTCAATCCCTCAGCCGCGCCGGTCGAGGCGGCATGAATGACATTCGCCGCGTCGATTTTGACGTCCATCTTCACCTGGCCGCGCGTCACGGGCTCGCCCAATTCTGGTTCCATCACCTTCGCCAACAGTAGCGACGCAGGCGCCGAGATCAGCGACGCAGTGATTAAATGCCCGGCGTTCATTCCCATCGTGATGTAAACGGCCAACACGCCCCCGGCGGCATTGGAAAAGCCCCCTACCATCACCGCCATCAATTCCGAACCGGTCATGCTGGCGATATACGGCCGAATAACGAGTGCCGCCTCGGTCGGCCCGACGAATATATTGGCCGCTGACGCCAGGCTTTCGGCTCCCGACGTATTCATCACCCGTTGCATGACGATGGCGAACAGCCGGGTCACCCATTGCATGATTCCGAAGTAGTACATCACCGACATCAACGACGAGAAGAAAATGATGGTCGGCAAAACCTTGAAGGCGAAGGGAAATTCGTGAAAGTTCGGCCCGAAAACGAACGACGCTCCGGCGTCCACGAAATCGAGCATTCGTGTCACCAGGTTGCCGACCGAGGCAAATAACCATTGCCCGGGCTCGGTCTTGAGAACGAGGATCGCGAAAACGAATTGCAGCAACATGCCGCCGGCGATCACCCGCCAATTAATCGTGCGGCGATGCGAACTCATGAGCCATGCCAGGCCGATGATCACTAGGAGTCCGGCCAGACTGATCGCGCGCTGCAGCATGCTATTCCCGCGTGGACGCGAGCCATTGAGTTTTCATTGGCCCGCCTGAGCCGATAACGTCCGTAAACTCACCACACGATACTCGCCGAGCGGAGAGCGTAAAGAGCAATTGCTGCCGCGCGAGCCAACTAACTCGCCGCACGATCGCGAGCAGCTAAACGTCGCGCCACTGTGACGCCGGAATTCAGTGCCCCTTCCATGAAGCCGACAAACTTCAGGCAAGTGTGCTCTCCGGCGAAATGCAAATTTCCCAAACCCGCGGCCAGGATTGGACCTTGCGTGGTCACCTGCCCAGGGGCGGGGGTCGAATAACTCGCAAGCGTCCACTTTTGCGCGAGCCAATCGACGAATTGCGATCTCTCGATGTTCTCAGGCAGTTTGGGAAATCGCCGTGTGACGTCTTCCAGCACCGTGCGATCTCGTTCGGCGGCCGCCGCGCGATGCAAGGCTTCGGCCGCCTCGCCACCGGCAAAGGCGACCATCGCCCGCGCCGGTCCGCCCGGCTGGCCGGCCGTGGCATCCCAGGTAAATCCAATCGGACCATCACTCATGCTGGTCGGTGGCAAATTCGACGTGGTCCAGCAATCGTCGCGCAGCCCTAACAAGAACTTCACATTCTTCCCCATCTGCGGACGAAGCGTTTCCGGCAACGCCGGCTCGAACTGAAGGTGCCGCCAAGTACTGGGCGGCGCCGCGAGCACAACGTCGTCCGCTTCGTATGTCGCCCCGCCCAGGCACTTCACCTGCACGTTCCCCGCGGCGGTGATGATCCGCTCGACAGGCGTTTGCAGATGCAATCGGTCAGCGCCAAACGATTCGACCAGTCGCGCGGCCAACTGCTGATTCCCGCCGACGCAATGAAAGGCTTCGTTCTCGGTCCAATACTTTTCAAGGCCGCCCCCTTTGATCACCGCCAGTGCGCCCAAAAAACTTTCCTGCGCGGTCGGGACACCACTGTAGGAAATGAACTCCGTCTCGATCGCCAGCCGAACCAGAGGCTTTAAATCCAATCGATCCAGCCACGCCGCTACGGAAAGGTTGTCGAGCGTCTGCGCGTCAGGACTCTTCCACGGCTCGTCAGCATCGATCGGCCGGGCGGCCTCGGTCATGCGCTGCTCGACTTCCTCAATCTGTTGAAAGATCGCGATCACGCCTAGCTTGCTGATCGTTTTCCCGCCCAGCACGACAGGACTATCGATGTTGTGCGTATCGGGAACATCGACCAACCGCAGCTTGAAGCGTTCGGCGTAAGCGAGCCACGTAGGATGGTTCGAGCCGACGAACTCGCCGCCAGCTTCGACCGTTCGGCCGGGCACGAAATCTGTCAGCGTGTGGACCCGGCCGCCAATTCGATCGCGCGCCTCGAGCACGACGACGTCATACCCGGCCGCATGCAGTTCCGAGGCACAGGCAAGCCCGGCAAAGCCCGCGCCAACCACGATCACGCGCCGCCCGGTGGCGCTGCGACGACCGACAGCCGAGACCGGCGAGCTAAGCAGTAGAGCACTTCCCGCAGCCAGCGAATGCCGCATGAATTCGCGCCGTGACTCACGATCAACGGACTTGCCGCAGTAGGTCTGAAGGAGTGAGAACAGTGATCGAGACATGGAACTCCCATTCGGAATTGCCTGCGATACGGAGCGATGGGAACGTCTCGCATTTCAGCGAGTGGGCATCCTGCAAAGGATACGGCGACATAGAAGCTGCCGGCAAGCATGATAGCACAGCCCAATTCCTTGCTTTTTCGACTTGAGATCGCCGTCTCGATTGTGATCGGCAAGCGTTCCTGGGATACTCGCCCCCCTTCTCTCGATTCTCGGCCTGGAGTCGTCGCAGGATGCGTCGGTTCGTCGGTCAAGCTGCGCTGATGCGGGCACTGCTGCTGCTGCTGCGTGCGTGCCGGCGCGCGCCGGCACCACGAAGGCTAACGAAGAATTCGCTTTGCTGCGGCGCTGTGCTCTTGGTCTGGCTCGGCGCCACCTCGACCGCCTCGGCCTGGCAGGCGCCGCTCGCGCCGACGAATTACCCGCCATCAATGACGAACCCGGCAGAAGGGTCGCTAGACGGCTTGCAACGGCCTCCCGGATTCGCTGTCGCGGGGGATGGTTCCTTCGATAGCCCCCCGTTGGTTCTAGCTCGTGCGGACCGAGTCCTGGCGCCAAACGAATTCGCTCGCAATGTCGCTGCTGAACCTCAACCGATCCGTCTGCCACCGCCGCAATTCATCGCGCAGGTCGATCCGTCGAGTGGTCGAACCACCGCGCCCGACTCGAATCCTGCTTCGGCCAGATCTGGCGAACTAGTCCTGCCTGGCGAGGGCATGCCTGAGGGAACGCTGGGGCTGATGACTCCGCCGGATGGTCCGCGCCGTCGGGGGTTCTTCGCTCGCGTATTTGGTCCTGGCGTCGAGACCGGGGGCGAGATGCTCTCGGATATCCGCTTAGACTATCGGAATTTCTACTCGGCGCGCAGCTTGATCTGGCTCGGGGCCGGTATCGGCGTGGCCGCCATCCTGGCGAACACGTCGATCGATCAACATTTCCGCAATTGGTACCAGGACGACGTACGCAGCGCCCGCTCGGACAATATCCACAACGATATCGCCTGGCTGGGCAATGGTGGGCTGATGTTGCCGATTTGGCTGGGAACGGGATTCATTCTGACGCCGCTCGAAGAATATTCACCTGCGGCGCACGTAATCGGCACCTGGGGTCGAAACAGCACACGCGCGTTCCTGGTCGGTGGCCCGATGCTGCTGGCGCTGCAATACGGACTCGGCGCGCATCGCCCCAGTGCCGACATCAACTCCTATTGGCATCCCTTTCAAGATAGCCACGGCGCAAGCGGCGACGCCTGGATCGGCGCCATCAGCTTTCTGACCGCCGCGAAGATGACCGATTCGAAGCTGATCAAAGCGGGCATGTGGGCATTGGCCTTGTTCCCCGCCTGGGGACGCATCGACGTCGACCAACATTATCTGTCGCAGGTCACCTTGGGGGTGTGGCTGGCCGCACTGTCGGTCGAAGCCGTGGATCTTACTGATCGCTCGACCAATATGTTCATCATCCCGTCGGCCGGCCCCGGCACCTTCGGGGCGACATTCGGCATCAAATGGTGAGCGCCGCGTAAATATTGATGCGCGCATTTCCCCCAACTTCTCTCGAGCGCAAGTCGATAGCGCGCTAGCCAGGTCGTGCAATAGTTCACGATCTTTTTTCGTTGCTTTTTGCCTAGCACGACCAGTACTCTCCAGATGCGGGATCACCCGCCGCTCGCGGAACACGAGCGTCATTCCAAACTTCGCGTTCGCGAATCAGGGGAGGCTGTCATGTTCTCGAGGCTTATTTCATGCGCAGTAGTAGTAGCTGTTCTTTGTCCCCGACTGAGTTTTGCACAAATGGGTGGGGCCGCGTCACGCGGCGACGTGCAAGAGTTGCGTCGCACCATGGAACTGTTGGAAGCGCAGCTGCGTCAATTGGAACGACCACAGGGACGTCCCGACGCAAACGACCGCGTGACGCAGATCGGCGCCATGCGCGAAGGCCGGAATCCAGCGATCATCATACGGATCTATGATCTGAGCGATCTCTTCGCCATGTCTCCATCCTATCCAGCAATGCGTTTGACCGATCTGGGAGGTATGAGCACTTCGATATTTCCCGTAGCCGCGGCCAAGGAACTGAACGGCTCGGCAGGCGGCATGATGGGAGGAATGGGTGGAGGAATGTTCAATGTACCTGCCTCTGTGACGGTTCCAGAAACCAGGACATCTACGTTGAGGCAGATGGGAGGGCAACAGAATAACACATCCGCCGACGCGCCGGGTGGACGGGCTACGATCGACGAATTGATTAATGCAATTCAACAGACGATTGCGCCGGATCACTGGGACTCAAACGGTGGCGAAGCTTCGATCGCCCGCGTCGGAACCTCGCTGTTGATTTCCGCTAACCAGCCGATGCACGAGCAGATCGACGCGTTGTTGAACCTATTTCGCCAGCGTTGGCGCACCCTGCGTTCGATCACGGTCCGGGCCGATTGGTTGTGGTTAACGGCTGGAGAGTTGAACGGTCTGCTAGGCGAACACGCCGATCGCGCCCGCGACGCAGGAACAACGGTGGTCGATGAGAAAGTCTGGGCAAAACTGCTGGACGACGAGCACAATGACGCCAATCATCACCGCGCCTATAACGCGGCATTGACCTGCTACAATGGCCAAACCGTTCATACCGAAAGTGGCGGACAGAGCCTGGCCGTTACGAACATGACACCGATCGTGCAGCAAGTCCTCGACGCCAAGGCTCCGGAGCCCGTTCTATTTGACCCCACGGTAACCGTCGTGCAGGAAGGGGCGGCGTTGCAAATCACTCCCGTCGCAACGAAAAGTGCCACGCACGTGGTGCTCGACGTACACAGCCGCGTGGCGCGATTGAAAAAGCCCGCTGTCAAACAAGCGCAAATCAGTGCTAAGGAACAGACAATTCGGGCGACGCCGGCCGAGATTGTTGATGCGATCGACCGACCGGTGCTGACGACTCATCGCCTGTCGACCACACTCCGTGTTCCGACCAACCAAACGGTGCTGGTAGGCGGGATGACCTTCGAGAGCCAGCCCGAGGCCGGTGACCCGAACCTGTATCTGTTCGTCAAAACCAGCGTTCAGGATCTGCGGGAGGAAGCGCCTGTGGTTGAGAAAAGCCCGGCCGCCCCACCTCAGGCAGTGCCCACCGACGCCAAACCGACGAGTTCCTCTCCGCCAGATGAACAATAGAGGAACAGGCGGGGGTCCGATCGGCGTGCGGTTCCAACTCGTTACAAGAGTGCCGCTCGCCGGCCGGGGCTGAATTCTGGCAACTTGCAGCTTTTTTGCGGCCGGGGCGCTAGAATGGAGCAAAGATTCTCGCCGCGGCGGCGAATAGCTGCACGAGCCTGTCATTTGCCTAATTGCGGAGGGCCTCGGTTATGTGGTCGCAAGTTATCGAGACGCTGGCCTCGGACCCCGGCATCATGTTGGGTGCCCTACTGGGATCCTTGGCCATGATTTCCGGCACCGCCATCTGCATGACGGCCATCATCAGCGAAGCGTGGCGCAAAGTCCGCCAGACCGAGGACAACAACGCTTTGAAGCAATCGATGCTCGACCGTGGCATGTCGGCCGACGAAATCACGGCCGTCGTCCGCGCGGCGCCGGAAAAACGCGCAAGGTTTTCGATCAGTGCCGGCCGCGCCGGGCTACATTGCCAAACCTGACCGTTCGATCGTGTCGCCTGGCGTGACTGTCGCCATCGCCTCGAGCCGCGATGCTGGTAGAATCTTCATGCGCGGCTCTGCTGAACCACGATCATGGCCGCCGAAGTCTATACGACGAAACCGGGCGTCTGGCATCGTTTTCGCGCCCTGCGCTATCTGGCAATCGTGGCCCTCGTCCTATTGCTCGTACCGATGTTTTTCGAAAACTTGCTGATCTTCATGCCCTCCCGCTATCCAGACGGCGATTGGCAGCCGCAAGAACTGGAGTTCGAGAACGCATGGTTCAAATCCGAGGACGGTGTGCAACTGCACGCATGGTACCTGCCGGCCGTCGCACCGCGGGCGTATCTCCTGTTCGCGCACGGCAATGCCGGGCACGTTGCTCATCGCGCGGCGTGGCTGCGTCAGCTGCAACAGGAGTTGCGCGTCGCAGTACTGGCGTTTGATTATCGAGGGTTTGGCCGCAGCGAAGGACGTCCTCACGAGCACGGTGTGCTGGCCGACGCCCGCGCAGCGCGCGATTGGTTGGCGGAACGTGCCGGCGTCGCGCCGCAGCAAATCGTGCTGCTTGGTGAGAGTATTGGCGGCGCCGTCGCGGTGGACGTTGCAGCCAACGACGGGGCACGCGGCTTGATCCTGGAGAACACGTTCACATCGATTCCCGACGTCGCGGCTTTTCACTTTCCTTGGTTGCCGCATCGATGGCTGATGCGCACGCGTTTGGACTCTGAAGCTAAGATCGGCCGATATACAGGCCCTTTGCTGCAGTGCCACGGCGATGCCGACAGCATCGTCCCGTTTGCGCTAGGACAGCGATTGCACGCGGCGGCGTGCAGCCCCAAGCAGCTTGTTGTGATCCCGGGCGGAGATCACAACGACGCACGCAGCCAACAGTGGTTAGCCGCACTGGATGCTTTTTTCGATCAACTGCCCGCCGGCTGAGGCATTGTTGGCGCATGAAAATGCCCGCGACCCCTCTCAATCGAGGCCGCGGGCAGGCTGAATCTTTTGTCCGACATGGCGATCGTAGCCAGACGGCTTAACGACGGATCGTGCTACTGGGCGTCGGCGCCTTCTTGGGGGTGCGGGCCTGTCGCGTCGGCGCCTTGGCCGCCGCGGCTTTCGAGGTAACACTTCGCGAACCGACCGATTTCGGTGCGGGCGCCTTCGGAGCGCTCGCGATCGACGGCGTCACGTCCGGATTCTCTTCGCTGGAGAATGTCGACTTGCCTTCGGTGATGCGGGCCGAGTTGGCGACCTTGCCATCCTCATTCCACCACGTCCACTTGCCGGTCTCGACTCCCTTTACGAAATCGCCGCAGGCGGACTTTTGACCGTTTTCGTGCCACCAGGTCCACAAACCGTTGCGCTCGCCGTTGATGTATTGACCTTCGATCGCTTTCTGGCCGTTTTCAAACCACCAATTGCTTTTGCCGACGGGCAGATCGTTCAGGTACTGCCCCTCTTCGTCCTTTTGGCCGTTCTTGTGCCATGAGGTGTAAAGGCCGTGCCTTTGATCCTTGCCTTCCTTCGATACGGTGGTCACGACATTGCCGTTCCACCAATCGTAGTTGCATTTCAGCACTTCGCGGGCAAAGAGAAAAGTAGCCTCGAGCTTCGGCTGACCATTGGGATAGGACTCAATCTTCTTCGCCAATCGCCGTCCTTCGATGTACGTGTCGTTAGTCGTTAGCTTCTTCGGCGCCGCCCATTCACGCATTTGCCCATCCATCTGTCCGCCGGTGAAATCGATCTCGCGCATCTTTTCGCCGTTGGGATAGTTCCAGACGGACTTTCCTTGGCGTTCGCCATTTTCGAAGAGGAACTCGCTGCACACGCGATCCTGCTTGTCGTAGACGACCCATTTACCGTGCAGCCGGCCATTGTCGAATGTCACTTCCGAGACAAACGGCGCCTGGAACAGCTTGTAGGGCGCTTGCGAATACATGTCCTTGCCACCAACGGAATGCCATCGCGTCCACACACCGTGGCGCTCGCCATAGCGGTACTGGCCACACGCCACCATGCGCCCTTTTTCGTCATACATGGTCCACTTGCCATGATTGACGTAGTTGCCGCTGGCGTCTTGAACGACTTCGCGTTCGATCTTGATTTCGCGACTCGGGTATCGCTCTTGAATCAACTCGCTATTCGTCGGGGACACCGGCTGCGCCTCTTGCTCGACCGGATCGGCGTTCTCCGGTGGCACAACCGGGACCTCGGCCGGCGCTTCTGCCGGTGCCGCTACCAGCGCGGCGGATACCGCGTCGCCAGGGGCGGATTCCATCACATCCGCCGATGCGGTCGCGGCCAACGATAGGCTGGCCGCGACGCTCCACGCCACGCCCTTCATTGAACGGAACATTGCGATCTCCCTCTCCAAGCATGACGTCGGGATTAAACCATGCGATCGACGCGAGTCTTAAAACCGCATCGGCCAGCACGGTGCGCCGAATTAACAATTTGCGACGAATCGGCAGACTCGATAGGTGGACAGCGACTAGGGAATCGCGCGGCCCGAGCGGCATTGGCTTACGATCGCGAACCCTTTGACAGCCCAAGGCTTAGGCAACGGCTTCTCTCGCTATCGCCCAACGGCTGCCGACGGGCAAATTGCCGTGCGAACCGTGCCAGTCCAGTTTGGCGATTGCAGGAGCGGGCATCGGCATAACCGTCACCGTCGGTAAAGTTTCTCGTCGGCAAGATGATCGCCTTACCTAGGGCCCAGGTTCTCAAGTTCACGTGCGCAGAACGATGAGCGGTCACAGAAATGGTCGCCCAGATTTTGACGAGATTGCTTGGTGGGACTTCTTACCGCTCGCGCAGGGCGGTAGCCTATGAGCGTTGTCGCCGCGCCCGGTGCAGTGCAGTAAGTGCTAGGTTCGCCTCCTCCCGATCGATAACCGCTGCCGGCGATTGCGATAACCCGGACTCCCGCCGACTCGTAATTGGAAATCTCGGCCATGGAATCGATGCAAGGATTTTTGCTCGTCGCGTCTCCGGCGCTCGAGGATCCTAATTTCCGAAAGACGGTCGTCCTCGTCGTCCGTCATTCGGCCGACGAAGGGACACTCGGGCTGGTGCTGAATCGCACGACCACAACCAGCATGAAAGAACTGTGGCAGCGCATGGAACAAGACGACTGCTCTTGCGAGGCGCCACTCAGTTTGGGTGGCCCCTGCGAAGGGCCGCTGATGGCCTTGCACACGGACGCGGCGATCGCCGAGTTCGAGGTCTTGCCCGGCTTGTATTTTTCGGCGAGCAGCGACCAGCTTCGTGCCCTGGTCAGCGTCCCTCGGCCTGATGTACGTTTCTTCTTCGGCTATTCCGGTTGGGGCGCCGGGCAATTGGAAATGGAACTTCAGGCCGGCGCGTGGCGGACCGAGCCCACGGCACTACGGCATGTCTTCGCATTACATCAAGAGCTCTGGGAACGCTCGATCAGCGAGGCTGCTGGATGGGAAGTCCTCGCGTCGTTACGGATCAAGGACGTGCCGATCGACCCGTCGATGAACTGAGCAGGTGAGGATCCACGACTAGCGACGAGTTTCCAATCCGCGCGCCACTCCGTAAACCACCATCCCTGTCGCGATCAGTCCCAGGCCCACGCTGCACTCGAATGGTGCAGCGATGAACATGCTTGCTAAGACGAAAATATACGCGACGACAAATACCGCTGGCAGTACCGGATATCCCCAGGCACGATACGGACGCGGCACGTTAGGTCGTGCGCGCCGCAGCACGAAGACCGCGACGACTGCCGCCAGATAGAAAAGGGCGGCGCCGAAAATGCAATAGTCGCTTAGTACATCGTACAACCGCTTGTCGAGATCGGGATTGTAGGCGCGGTAGAAATCTCCGGCGATCACCAGCAGCGCGGCCCACGTCGAAAGGGCCGCGATGGCCACGGCCGGCGTACCGAAACGGGGCTCAATACGGCGTAAAGGACCAAGAAACGCGTGATCGCGTGCGACCGCGAACAACACGCGCGGCCCGGTGAGTATGTTGGCATTCAGCGCGCCAAAGACCGACACCGCCAGCATGGCCAGGGTCAACTTTCCGCCAAAGTTCGGAATCAGCTTTTCAGCCACTACGACGGCCGTGGCCTTGGCCGTAGCAATTTCGCTCGACGGTAACGTCAGGTGATAGGCCAGGTTCGCGCCAACGTACAGCACGATCAGCAATACCACCCCGACGACTAACGCACGTGGCACATTACGGTCCGGATTGCGCACCTCCTCGGCAACGATGGGCAGATTTGCCCAACCGTCGTACGCCCACATGATGCCCGAGACGGCGCTCCCGATGCCGACGAGTAGACTCGCGCTCATGGCGCTCGGCCAGATACGTTCCCAATGAACTCCACCCGACTCGAGCGCCACAAAAGGCAGTAGTGCGAGCAGGGCGACGAACCCGACCTTGATCAGCGTCGTGACGTTCTGCACGATGCCTCCCCAGACCGTGCCCACGATGTTGACGGTCGCTAACACGGCAATGCTGCCGATCGCAAAGGCACGCTCAGCGGTCGGTCCGAGGTCATGACCGAGCGCGGCAGAGAACTCGCCAACGGCGATGGCCATTGCGGCCGCCAACGTGGCGATGGCTCCGCTACGAATGATGCAGAATTCAGCCCAAGCCCAACTAAACGCCCACAAAGGGCCATAGGCTTCGCGTAAGAACAGGTAGGTTCCCCCGGCGCGCGGAAACATGCCCGATAGTTCGGCGAGCACCAAGGATCCGCATAGATTGACGAGCCCCAACACGATCCAAAGAGCCAGGATCAGCCCTACATAACCTTGCGTCGCCGCGGCGACCTGGCTGGGCTTTAGAAAGATGCCGGAGCCAATGACGGCACCAATGACCAGGGCCGTGGCCGAGAACAACCCGAGGACGGGTTGCAGGCTCTGCTCGTCCTTCGAAGCGGTCGCTGCGCGATCAGAATGAGGCATGGCTGGCCACCTTATCCGGTCTCACGGCGCAAGGCCAGGCTCATGTTTTTCAAATGCCGCGCGACTTTCATCCGCACCATTTTCCATCACTTCCGTAGAAATCCCGCTGCTCGAAAATCGTGCAGTTCTTTTGCAAGGCGTACAAAAATGCGTCACTGGCAAAGAGCGCGGGGGGCATGCTCAATGGATGGCCAAAGTCGGCGTAACACAAGGCTAACAGATCGCAAGGCTATTTCCTGAATGGATTTATGGCGACAAACCGCAGTAACATCGCCCCGACGGTCAGATTGTACCGGTTAAAACGGCGCGGCATTCGCACTATCTTCAACGCGCAAAAATGGTTAGCGCCCCTAAGGTTTGCGTTATTCGCATTGTTTAACTACCATAAATCGAGTATTTGGAACGTGAGGGGTGTTGATGGAACGGGGGGTACGATGACTCCGCCTATCAACCCGCCGCGAAGCGGCACTCTCAAGCACCTCGTAGGCGCTTGGGAAGCAGCAGGGACTGCTATGGTGCTGGGGCCGAGGATCGCTAATGACTTGGAAGATCGCCATTCGCTTCAGAATGAAGCCAATTGGCGCGTGACTTGAATTGCAAGCATCACCTAGTCGCAGGTTATGTCGACTAGGCACGATGCGCAAGGCTTTGACTAATGGCAAACAATACACACACCGCGCCCATGGATGGGGTGCATGCAATCGGCAGTGGCAAATCCGCCGATTGGGTCCTGGGACGGAATGCGGTCGTGCGACGCATTGCGCAGCACGCAGAGCGTGTCGCCGAAGTGCAATGCAGTTGTCTCATCTGGGGCGAGACTGGCACGGGCAAGGAGCTCTGGGCTGGTCTGATTCATGCTTCCGGCAGCCGGGCTACTCGTCCGTTCATTCCGGTTAACTGCGCCGCTTTGACTCCGACGCTGGCTGAGAGTCAGCTATTTGGTCACGAGCGCGGCGCGTTCACGGGTGCAGCCGGCAGCTCATTAGGCGTGTTCCGCGCTGCCAGTGGCGGCGTGGTATTCCTGGACGAGATTGGCGAAATGCCGCTCGACCTGCAACCCAAACTGCTGCGCGTGCTTCAACAGCGAGAAGTCACCCCGGTCGGCGCTTCGCGCCCGGTGAAGATCGATGTGCAAGTCGTGGCTGCCACGAATCGCAACCTCGAAAAAGAGGTGATCGACGGCCGGTTCCGCGAAGATCTTTATTACCGGCTCAATATGGTCGAATTGCGTGTGCCGGCCTTACGGCAGCGCCCGGAAGACATCCCGGAACTGATCGAATTTTTCTCCGAGCGGTTCGCAAACCGCTACGGCCGCCCTCGCTGGCGTCCCGATAACGAAATTCTGCAGCGGTTCTGCGAATATCAATGGCCGGGCAACATTCGCCAGTTGGCCCAGGTTATCGAGCAATCGTACGTGCTCGATTGCGCCCCGGCACTGCCCGAGTCGTCAACCGCTCGCCGCGAGCAAGCACTGTCGCTACCGTTTCTCAACCTCGAACGATTGCGTAATGAGTCGATTCGCCAAGCCCTGCGTATCACACGTGGGCACAAGGGACGGGCCGCCAAGCTATTGGGCGTTCATCCCAACACTTTGACCCGGCTGCTCGGTCGCTTCGAGGTCTCGCTCACGCTCCCTGGCGGAGCCGAAGAGTGCGTTGACTAACGGTAAGCCCAAATTACCGAAATCCAATGCTGACGTGTGGCCGCCATAGTGGCTCAGGCTGCCTTCTTAACGCTCGCAGGTTTCGACGCGTAATCGGCCAGCAGCGCCGTGATACGCTGCTCGAGCAGTTCTAATTGTTGCAGCACCTCGTCCTGCCGCGATTCGATCTCGCGGATCGAATCCTGGGCCGGCTCCGAATCAGTGGGGGGCACGGTCGATATTCCTGGGCGGTTCTGATGCACGTCCGCAGGGAAGCATCGGCACGCCCGCGCCCGATGGTCGAATTCGCTTGGCCCTGCCCGGCCCCGGTGAATATTCGGCCTGGGAAAACTCGGAAGTTTGGCTAGCAGCTCCGGTCCGATGCCTAGAAAGACAAAACCGCGGTCCCCGACCCTCCTCCGAGGTCCGAACATTCTCCCGGAAGGTTTTCCCTCGCTGCGCAAGCCAGGCTTCGTTGTTTAGATTCCTGCCACCGCTGGGGTCGAAATGCATTTACAGCAACCGCTTGCATCCGCTACACTGGTCGGTTCGCCCAACGCTCCGATAGCATGTTCGCCCCCAGCCGCGGCAAGCCGTCGGACGAATAAGACTTTCCGAATACAGAATTCCTGTTTAAGGAGGACGTGTGGTCAAGCTGAACGTTCGCGATCGCGAGAGCATTCAAGAAGCGGTGCGCCGTTTCCGTAAATTGGTCGAGCGCAGTGGCATCAAGAAAGAGATGCGTCGCAAGGAATACTACGAGAAGCCCAGCGAAACCCGTCGCCGCGCTCGCCTGCGTGCCGAACGCCGCACGCGCCGCAACTTGCTGGGGCCGACCGCCTAGTTTTCGTCGCCAAGGTTTTTCTGGCGATGTCGATCCGCACACGGTTCTGGAGTTCGTGGCGGATAATCTTCCCAGCGCATAGCCGGCTGCGACCGGTGATAATTCGCAGGCTTTGCCTGTCTGGCGGCAAGGCGTGCGCGGATAACCCCGCGCGGAACGCAGTTTGGCAGTGCGCCACGTTCTGGCAGCACTTCCCGTTCAATGCACCGGCGACCGATGGTTCCGGTTTCCGATTGCGCAAAAAAAGGGCGCAGCAGGGTCCCCTCAAGCTCCCAGCTATCCCCGCTGCGCCGCGGACCGATGCCCTCCCCAGAGCATAGGTACATTCAAACTCTAGGTCGCGCGGCGGGTGTGTCAAACCCCGAAAGGATCATCACGCCGAGCCTGGACGCTGCAGATCCCCGACCGCAGGACTGGTGATTAGATTACGCGACCTAACCCACGCTGCGAGGCGATTCTGCACGATTTCGCCGAGGTCCACGCCGAACCGACTGTTGGAAAAAATCAACAACGGCTACGACCAGTCCAGCCCAATGTCGAGCCACGTAGCCGAGTGCGTAAGGGCGCCCACGCTGATGCGATCCACCCCTGTGGCAGCGATCGCAGCCACGGCTTGCAGATTTACGCCGCCGGATGCCTCGAGCTGTACGCTCGGGAATCGTGCCCCGCGCCGGGCCACGGCCTCGCGCAATTCGCCAAGCGACATGTTGTCCAACAGTACGATGTCCGGCTGACGTGGGAGCACTTCATCGAATTGCTCGAGCGAATCGACTTCGATTTCGATCGGCACCGAAGCGCCCGCCGCCAGGCTCGCCACGACCTCACGGCAGCGATCGATTGCCGCCGCGGGTGAATAGCGGGCGTCCTGCGCGCCGAAGGCCAGGTGGTTATCCTTGATCAGGATCCCATCGAATAGCCCCAGCCGGTGGTTACGCCCTCCGCCGGCGCGGACGGCGTATTTCTCCAGACGCCGCCAGCCGGGAGTCGTCTTGCGCGTGTCGTAGATTCGCGCCTTTGTAGCAGCGACGGCCTCGACAAAGCTCGCCGTCAGCGTCGCGATTCCCGATAACCGGGAAAGTAAATTCAAAGCAGTACGCTCGGCCGTAAGCAGATTACGGGCCAAGCCCGAGACCGTAGCGATCGCAGTTTCGGCTTCGACATGTTGCCCATCAACGATGGCCGACGACCAGACGAGTTGCGGATCGTATTCCGCCAGTGCCAACTGCGCGGCCGGAATGCCGGCAATAACGCCCGCACGCCGCGCACGAACCACGGCACTTCCCTGGGCCGCCTCGGGAACTAAAGCGACAGTTGTCCAATCGTAAAGTCGCCCCAGATCTTCGCGAATCGTTAGCCGCACGAGTTGACGGCAATCTTCTTCGGCCGCCTCATCCCATACGACTTCGCCAAAATCGGCTCCCACGATAGCGCTCCGCTGGTTCAAGTATTCGTCTTACGAATCGAGTCTGCAACAATTGCATCCCACAGTTCGGACACCCCCTGTCCCGTCGCCGCCGTAATGTTCAACACCGGCACGCGCTGCGATCGCGGCGACAGTGATAACGCCGATTGCAATTGTTGCCGCACGCGATCGGCACCAGGCAAGTCGGATTTATTCACCACCAGCAAATCGGCGACCTCGATCAAACCGGCCTTCTCCCATTGCACCTCGTCGCCCGTATTGGGTGTGACCAATAGCACGAGCGTCTCGACCGAACTACGAACCGCGATTTGATCCTGACCGACACCGACGGTCTCGATCAAGATCACGTCGAAGCCGAAAGCCGTTAGCCAATCTCGGGCTGCGCTGGTCGCTGCCGAAACGCCGCCCGCGGCGCCGCGCGTCGACAGGCTGCGAAAATAGACTCCTTCGTCGGCCGGATCGAACCGGACGCGAATCCTATCACCCAGCAATGCGCCACCCGTCACGGGGCTTTGCGGATCACAAGCCAAGACGGCCACGGTCACCCCCTGGCCACGCAAATGCGTGATCAGGGCGCCGACCAGGGTGCTTTTGCCTGCCCCGCCGCTTCCGGTCAGACCGATCACACGGGCCGGCCCATTGGAACGCGATACTGCTGGCAGCGCAGGCGCTTGGCCTAGTTCAACCAATGTGAGAAGTTCGGCCAGCGCGCGGCGATCGTGCTGGAGAAATCGTTCGATAAGGTTCGCTCGCAGGGTCATCGTCTGCGATGATATCGGGCGTTGTACGAGCGAACAACGGTCTATGCGATGACGCGACCGGATAAGGTCCGATCTTTCGATTACCCCGCGGCGGGAGTAAACTTGGTACTGTGGACGCACGCGGGCTCGCCTCGGGCGCACGCGGTTCGCTTGTCCCTTTTTCCAAGGGCCCTCGACTTATGGTTACTGACGCGAAGCTCACAGCCCGCGAGGCCTGGCAGGAAGCGCTCGCCGCGGCGGCCGAGCGCGATACCAGCCTGACCACGATCAGCGGTAACCAAGTCCAGCCGCTTTACGCACCCGAGGAATCCAGCGAGGCGTACGAGCGCGATATCGGTTACCCGGGACAGTACCCATTCACTCGCGGCATTCATGCCAATTTATATCGCGGCCGGCTGTGGACGATGCGCCAGTTCGCCGGGTTTGGCACACCTGAAGAGACCAATGCCCGCTTTCGCTTTCTGCTCGAAAAAGGGCAGACCGGGCTGAGCACGGCCTTCGATTTGCCCACCTTGATGGGCTTGGACAGCGATCATCCCAACTCGCTGGGCGAAGTTGGCCGGCTCGGCGTGGCCGTCGATACGCTCGACGATATGGAGCGTTTGTTCGCCGGCATCAATCTGGGCGACGTCTCGGTCTCGATGACCATCAACGCTCCGGCTTGCATCGTGCTGGCTTTTTATCTGGCAACGGCCCGCCGGCAGAAGGTCGAGTGGAAAAATCTGCGCGGTACATTGCAGAACGACATTCTCAAGGAATATCACGCCCAGAACGAATTCGTTTTTCCGCCGCGCGAAAGCGTGCGCCTGGTGACCGATACGATCGAGTTCTGCACGCGCGAGGTTCCGCAGTTCAACCCGGTATCGATCTCGGGCTACCATATTCGCGAAGCGGGCAGCACGGCCGCCGAGGAACTAGCGTTCACGCTGGCCGACGGGTTCCATTACGTCGAGCAAGGGCTCGAGCGTGGGCTGGCCGTCGACGAATTCGCGCCGCGGCTCTCGTTTTTCTTCAACTCGCACAGCGACTTCCTCGAAGAGATTGCCAAGTTCCGTGCCGCCCGCCGCATCTGGGCCCGACATTTGCGCGAGCGCTACGGGGCCGGCGAGCCGCGTAGCTGGATTCTACGATTCCATGCACAAACTTCCGGCGTAAGCCTGCAAGCGCAACAGCCCGAAGTGAATGTGATCCGTGTGGCCTATCAGGCCATGGTCGCGGTGCTGGGCGGTTGCCAGTCCTTGCACACCAACAGCCGGGACGAAACGCTCTCGTTGCCCACCGAAGAAGCCGTGACGATCGCGCTGCGTACGCAGCAAGTGCTGGCCTTTGAAACGGGCGTCGTGAATTCGGTTGACCCCTTGGGCGGCAGCTACCAGGTCGAAACGATGACCGATCGCATGGAAGCCGAGGCCGAAGCGATTTTCGCCGAGATCGCGCGGGCCGGTGGCGTCATTCGCGCCATCGAAGGGGGCTATTTCCGGCGGCGCATCGCGGATAGTGCCTTCCGATTTCAGAGCGAAGTCGACTCGCGGCGAAAGCTGATCGTCGGCGTCAATGCTTTTGTCGAACCGGACGCGGTGACGATCCCCACGCTGGCAATCGATAACGAAATCGAGCGCCGTCAAAAGGCAAACCTGGCGCAAATCAAGGCCCAACGGAATAGCGCCGCCGTCGACGATGCACTAGGGCGTGTCCGCCGCACAGCCGGCACGGCCGAAAACATTATGCCCGCCCTTCTGCACGCGGCTGAGCAGCACGTCACGCTGGGGGAAATCGTGAAAGCCCTAGCCGATGTGTTTGGCCGGTATCAGCCCGGGGTATAACCCCGGTGAAGTGCCGTGGCAGTAACCCCGAATCGCTACCTCGACTGCACGCTTGGCGAGCGGGCTGGCAGGCCATGAGCCAGACGATTCTCGACGGGCGGCAAATATCTGTCCGTTTATGGACTGCGCGACTTAGCGCACCAACGCTTTCGCAGACATCCGTCGTCTCATTCGGCTAAAACTGCCCAAGCTAGAATTTCTGGGGCGCAACCTCGCTCAAAATGGCGCGAAAATAATTCCTGTCGTCACTTGGCACGCGGCTAGCAATTTGCTCCATCCCATAGAGAATGACTGCGCGCCGTGGTCGCGACCCGACCTATCGAAACCAGTCCGAAAACTGGATTCCCAATCACACACCGCGGCGTTTGAAATTCAGGAGAAACTCGTATGCGTATTCAAAAGAACGGCCCATGCTGTCGCGGTTTGATCTTTGTGTTCGTGATCGGTATCTCCCTGGTTAGCCCGGTGGCCGCCCAGACAAAAACGGGAAAAGAAACGAAGGCTCACCCGCCATCGAGCTATGACCAGATTAGCCCGACGTTGCTCAACAATTCGTTCGATGCGACTCGAGCAAAAGACAAGGCCGACAAGCCGGCTGTCACCGAGAAGCACAAGAAACTGCTCGACGAACGTTATGACCTCTCATCGCATCCCGATAAGAGCGTCAAGATGTCGCGTGGCAAACAGATTCAGGCAGGCCCCGCCACGAAGCTCCCCTCCGGCGTGACCTGGGCGAAGTTAGCGGACATGTCCCCCGACGACATTCGTGAGAAGGGCTTGTTCCCCGCTGGCTTCCTGCCGTTGCCCCACCCAAAACACGAAGTCGGCGGCATGGTCTTTCCACAAATGCAGCTCAAGCAATTTCCACGGCTCGAACGCTTCGATATCGAATTCGATCTGCCGGAACATTTCCTGCCCGAGTTTCCGCCGGCGATTTATTTGACGTCGCGATCCGACCTGGGAGACGTCTCGCAAGGCAAAGTGGTGACCGAGGAAAACTTTCAAGAATTATTTCAGGGAATCCTGAACGCGAAGGACCTCGAAGGTTTACGCTTACTGGTCACGCAGTTTCCGCAGCAACAATTTAATGCCACGGCCGATCGCAAGACCGAAAAGGCCGACGGCATGCGCGGCGTCTCTTGCTTCGACTGCCATGTCAACGGTCATACGTCGGGGGCGACGCATCTGTCGGGAGACATTCGCCCGCAATCGCACCGTCGTCGTATCGACACGGTAAGCCTTCGCGGTGTGAACATTCAGCGACTCTTCGGTTCTCAACGTGCGTTGAAAACGATCGAGGATTTCACCGAGTTTGAACAACGTGGCGCGTATTTCGACGGTGACCAGGTCTCGGCCGCGGCCAAAGGAGTTAATCCGCTCGAACGTGGCAGCCAGGTCCATTTCATGGCCGAATTCCAGGAGTTGCTCGATTTCCCCCCCGCACCGGCGCTAGGATGGGACGGCAAGCTCGATCCGAAAAAATACGGAGCCGACACGCCCGAGATGCGCGGGCAGAACCTTTTCTTTGGCAAGGCACAATGCAGCACCTGTCATCCGGCACCTTACTACACCGACAACTCGATGCACAACCTTCAGGTCGAGCGTTTCTATAAAACGCAAACGCACAACGGGCTGGTGGCGACCTCGCAGGGGCCAATCAAGACGTTCACGCTGCGTGGCATCAAGGATTCGCCGCCGTATTTTCACGACGGACGGCTGCTGACGCTGGCCGACACCGTCGAATTCTTCAACCTGGTCCTCGGTACGCACCTGTCGGATCAAGAGAAATCGGACCTGGGGGCATTTTTGCGCTGCCTGTAGGCCAGTTTGTCAGGCAAATTACCTTCTGCGCCGCATGCTAGAGTTTGGAGTTAAGCTCCGGGCAGGCATACTGCGCAAAAGGTGAAATCGAATGTTTCGCGCCAAATGGCCGTTGATACTGCTGTCAGTCATTCTACTGAATGCGGAAGTTTCGCGCGCCGCTGAAGACGACGACGTTGACTGGGATCCCGAAACGACGCACATCTTTTGCGTCGGGCTCTTGAAGTGGCAGCGCGAGGATATCTGGCCCTCGTTTCCGGCCTGCATGGTGAACCGGCGCGACGCGCAACTTGTCGAGCGATTCCGCGCCGCCGGCGTGCCGGACGACCAGATCACATACCTGCAGGATGAACACGCTACGAAGGCCAACATTCAAAAGGCGTTTAAGCAAGCACTCGACGAGACCGACGCAGGCGATCTGCTGATCTTCTACTTCTGCGGTCACGGCAGTCGCAACGTCGACACGAATCAGACCTGGTTCGCTAATTATGACGCGGGAGACGCCTGGTCGAGTGCCTGGGGCGTACACGAAATCGTCGACGCAATCGAAGCCGGCTTTGACGGCGATCGGGTTTTACTTCTCGCCGACTGTTGCCATTCCGGCGCTCTCTACGATGAAGTCCGCTCGCGCCGCGAAACAGAGATCGCTTACGCTGTATTCACTTCGTCGTATGCTCACAATACTTCGACCGGCAATTGGACGTACAGTGATTGCCTGCTGGCCGCCTTGGATGGTAACCCGCGCGTCGACCTCGACGGCAATGGTACGATCAATCTCCAGGAGTTGGCTCATTACGGCGAGCTGGAGTTGGCTTTCGTCGAAGGGCAAAAGTCGATGTTCCTAGCCACCAAAGATTTTCCGCGGCGCACGCGAATCGCGCAAACGGAAGGTGAGCTCACGCCGCGCGTCGGACAGCGTCTTGTAGTCGCTTCGGGCGACAAGTGGTACAAGGCCGAAACGATCGACGCCGACGGCGAGATGCTCGAAGTCCATTACGTGAACTTCGACGAATCGACCGACGAATGGGTCGGCCCTAATCGCGTCCGCCCGTATCAGCCGGCCCAGTTCGCCGAAGGGGACAAAGTCGCGGTGAAATGGGAAACGGACAACGAGTGGTATCCGGCCACGGTGCTCAGCGCTTGGTACGGTCTCCACCTGGTGCGCTACGACGGCGACGACGAGTCATCTGACGAGTGGGTCGGCCCGAAATCGATTCGCCTACGCACCGAATGATCGCGTAGCGAGTGCCTTGCCAGCACTGATTCTCGCGAAATCGCAAGAATCGTCTGCACATCGATTGCGGTAAACCGCGCAAAGTTTTCCGATGCCTGCGGCGACAGCACGCTACCGCTACGCCTCGCTTATCTCACCAAGTCACCGCTGTGACGTCTCGCGGCCCACCAGCCTTGCGCGACTAGGCAAACTATTCCGATCTGCCAGCGCCCATCTGCAGCGGTGTTAGCGGTCGTTCCGATTTAGCTTCCATAGGTTGCCCCTGCCCTGCGGCGGGGCGACTTTACGGACCGTCGGCAGCCGACGGTTCGGCACCATTTGAATCATCTCGAAGAGTCTTGTTTCTAGCGCCTGCGCGGCAGCCCGAGCCCGCGCAGGACGCACGCGACGCGACAAAAGGCATCCCGCGCGGCACGCGCGCCCCACGACCCGGGGCCGGTGCGCCCACTCATCTGACCCACGATCGACTTTCCATGCCGTATCGATTTTCTCGCTGCCGTGGGGCTGTGCGCTGGGCATCGGCGGGCCTGGCGATCACGCTGCTCGTCGGTAGCGTCTGTGCGACTCGAGCCGCCGAACTGCGCCGTACCCCCATCGTGCAAGCCGTCGATCGAGCCAAGACCGCGATCGTGAACATTCACGGCGAAAAATCGGTGCCGGTCGACGATGCCCATGCCGGCCAGCCCGAGAATCTCCGCCGCGTGAATGGCATGGGGACAGGCGTGGTCATCGACCCGCGCGGCTACATCGTCACGAATCATCACGTCGTCGATAACGTGCCACGCATCAATGTCACGCTAGCGGACGAATCGACCTACATCGCGGACCTCATCTCGTACGATGTCGCAACCGATCTGGCGATCATCCATATCGACGCCGGCCATGCTTTGCCCGTCATACCGATTGGCACGTCGAGCGACCTCATGCTCGGCGAGACTGTGATCGCCGTGGGCAACGCCTACGGCTATTCGCACACGGTCACGCAGGGGATCATCAGCGCGCTGCACCGGTCGGTGCAGGTCAGCGATATGCAAGGCTATGACGATCTGATCCAGACCGATGCCGCGATCAATCCCGGCAATTCCGGCGGTCCGCTGCTGAACATCGATGGCGATATGATCGGCGTCAACGTGGCCGTCCGGGCCGGCGCCCAATTGATCGGATTTGCCATCCCGGTTGACAATGTGCTTGATATCGTGGCCGATCTGATCAGCTCGCGACGCCTGGGCCAGACCTGGCACGGCGTGACCGGCAAACCGCACGACGGCGGTATGATCGTCACTGAGATCGACGACGACAGTCCGGCCGCGACCATCGGCCTGAAGGTCGGCGATGTCATCACTTCCGCAGGCGAACAGTCCATCGCCCGCCCCGTCGATCTCGAGCGTGCCATGCTCGGGCACCATAGCGGCGACGAAGTTTCGCTAGCCGTCGAGCGTGATCGGCATACCACGTCGCTCAACATTGTGTTAGCTGCGGTTCCTGATCGGCATAAGAGTTCGGATACCACTTGGGAACAGTTGGGGATGAAGTTAGCCCCCATGCCCGAGACGCAATTCAACCGCTTGGGCACGCGTTACCGCGGCGGTTTGACTGTCACTGCGGTCCGGACGGACGGCCCCGCGGCTCGGCAAGGCATTCGTCGCGGCGACGTGCTGGTCGGCATGCATCGATGGGAGACGACCTCGATGAGCCACGTCTCTTATGTGCTGGCACGTCCCGAATTTGCCAAACTCGAGCCAATCAAGTTCTACATCGTCCGCGGTCACGAAACGCTCTCCGGTCAATTGACCGTCGCCCGTCGCGATCGGCTGTAGTCGCACCGGCTAATCTAGAATTGGCCGCGGGCCCTCGCTGCCGACACGTTCGGGGGTGGTTAGGCCCTTGGTCTTCGCAGGGAGACTGCTGATAATAGCTCGGCGAGCCTGCCGATAGTTGGCTCTGACTATTGTCGTAACGCACGTCTACTGCGCGGCCTGCTCATGGAATCCGAGTTCATTGCCTGGTTGCGCGAGCGTTTGCCACCGCATCCGCGCCTGGCAGTAGGCGTAGGGGACGACGCGGCGCAGGTGCAACTCACCGGCGGTGAAGTGCTGGTGTCGGTCGACGCCCTTTCCGAAGGCGTTGATTTCCGTCTGGCCGAGGTCGATGCGCGCCGCGTTGGACGTAAGGCGCTCGCCGTAAACCTCAGTGACATGGCCGCCATGGCCGCCCGGCCGGTGGCCATGGTGGTAAGCGTCATGCTGCCGCGACAGGGGGCGCTCTTAATGGCCCGCCAACTGGCCGAGGGAATGATCCCGCTCGCCGAACGTTTCGATGTTGCCTTCGCCGGAGGGGACACCAACACCTGGGACGGTGGCCTGGTGATCAGCGTCACAATCCTTGGTGAGCCCACACAACGCGGCCCGCTGCGGCGCAGCGGCGCAATGCCGGGCGACGTCATCATCGTTACCGGCGCCTTTGGCGGCAGTATCCTCGGGCATCATTTCGACTTTGAGCCGCGCGTCCGCGAGGCGCTCATACTGCACGAGCGCTACGAGCTGCACGCCGGCATGGACGTCAGCGACGGTCTGGCCCTTGACCTCTCACGACTCGCCGCGGAAAGTGGTTGCGGCGCCGCCGTCCGCCTTGAAAAGCTTCCACTGACACCGGCAACCCACGAGCTGGCGGCGCGTGATGGCGTCTCGGCCATCGAACATGCGTTGGGGGACGGCGAGGATTTTGAATTGATATTGGCCGTGCCCCCGGATGCCGCGCGGCAGATGCTCGCCGATCAGCCGCTTGACGTTCCGCTGACCGCGATAGGTCAGTTCGTCGCCGATCGGGGCCTATGGCAGGTCGACAAGCATGGTGCTACCACGCCGCTTGCTCCACGCGGTTTCCAGCATTAAATGAATCGAGCGCCATGAAATCGTTTACCTACGACTCTCCGGACGAAGCAGCGACGACGGCGCTCGGCCAGGCATTGGCAGCTCAGTTACCCGCTGGGACGACCGTCGCGTTGAATGGACCGCTAGGAGCCGGCAAAACCCGCCTGGTGCAGGCGATTGCCGCCGCGGTGGGTGTCGAACCGGATACCGCCGTGAGCCCGACGTTCGTGCTGGTGCAAGAGTATCACGGGACGCGCGACGTCATTCATGTCGACGCGTATCGGCTGCGCGACGAAGAGGAATTTTTATCGCTCGGAGCCGAGGAGTTCTTCGAATCCCCGGCGCTTGTGCTCATCGAATGGGCCGAACGCGTCGCCGGATGTCTGCCGCTGGAACACCTGCGGGTCGATATAAGCGAAACCGGCGATTCTTCGCGACGATTTACGATTTCCGCCATCGGCTCGCGCCTGGAACCGATTGTCACCGAGCTGGCACGCAAAGTCTAAGCAAGGTGAGCGTTTGGCCAGGAACGCGGCCGTCTTCATCCGTTCGACTTTTGCATTGCCAAGCGGCCTTGCCCCCGGTCTACTTAACGGCCGGTCTTGAGTGCTCGCTCGCCGCACGTACGAGATCGGCGAGCGTTCCCTGTCGAGCAGGTGACAGGGAGCTTTCCTCTCCATCGCAGGTCAACATGCTGCAATATCTCGAACGCTTGCAGAGATCTTCGCTGCCCGTGCCTGAACGGCAAGGCGGTGTGGTCGTTCATCGACAATTGGCGCTGGAAGCACTCGACTCGCGCTGCATGCTCTCGGCGGCGACTGATGCCGCGGGCCTGTCAGCCGTGCTGCAATCCGGGGAAACTGCCAGCGAAATCGACACGGCGCCGATTTTCAGCCCCCTGGCGCCGATCAGTATCGCGCCAGGAGCGACCGCGCGCATTCAGGTCACGGCGACGGACACTACCTCGCAGCAACTATTTTACAGCCTTGATCCGGGCGCGCCAGCCGGAGCATCGATCAATCAGCAAACCGGGCTGCTGACGTGGGACGTACCCCCGACATTCACGCCGGGCGCCGTTAGGTTAACAGTGCGCGCGACCGAAGCAGGCAGCCAAGGACTGAGCGCTGCGCTCCCCGTAGTGCTCAATGTCGAAACCAAGTTCAACGGCTTTGACCTGTTTACGACAGGCGCCGTGCAGCTTGGCGGCTTCGCCCAGGGGTTGGCAGTCGATAACGGTGTAATCATCAACGGCGGACTTACAATCAGTCCGTTCGGTTCGTCGTTGCCTGGAGGGTTGCCGGCGCAAGTCGCGGCGCTTGTGCAATTGGCCGGCATTCCGCCGATTGGCACGCCGTCGACAGATCTCGGCATCGCGGGGCATCTGGCGGCAGGCATTGTTGACATGGTGCTCGGCTTTGACGCTGGCGTACCGCACAACACCGACGGAATGGTCATCGAGGAGCTCGCGCGTGAATCGGGAAACGGCGGCGGTGCTGGCCTGCCAGGAGCACCGGGCGAGATTCAAAAGGCAGGCGCAACCGAGCCCATCAATGCCGACGAAAGTAACGCCGCTCCACGCGACGACTCCACTCGGTTACATCGTACGGTTCCAGTTCCGGCAGATAATCAGTACACCAGCCGCGAAGCATCCTTCTGGGGGCCGGCCACGGCACGTTGGCGTAATCCGCGCGCGACATCGAGCACGCCGCAGTTGTTGGCCGCCACGCGCTTGGCAGCTGCAAACTCGGGTGACCACCCGGGCCAAGAAAATTACGAAGAGCATGCCAGGCTCGTAAAACGGAGCGCTGCCGCGGCGGCACTGATGATGCCGCTGCTAGTGGCCGACCTGCCCGAAAAGCGCGAGCAAGCCCGGCATCATCGCTTTTGCCGGCTCCTCGGTCCGGTACGCCCTTGATCGCGGGCGTCCTTACAGAATGAAATGGCTCAGGTCCTCGTCCTGAGTGATCTCCTCCAGTCGGTCGCGAACGTACGCCGCGTTGACCAGCACGTGGCCCGACTTCATGTTGGCGGCCTCGAAGTTCAGTTCCTCGAGCAGCCGTTCCATGATCGTATACAGCCGCCGGGCGCCGATGTTCTGCGTCGATTGATTGACCTTGAACGCATAGTCGGCAAGCGCTTCGATCGCGTCGCTGCTGAACTCCAGTGTGACTCCTTCTGTCGATAATAGTGCCGAATACTGCTTCGTGAGCGCGTTCTTTGGCTCAGTAAGGATTCGCACAAAATCATCCTTGGTCAAATCCTGCAGCTCGACGCGAATCGGAAAGCGCCCCTGCAGCTCGGGCATGAGATCGCTGGGATTGTTGCGGTGAAACGCCCCTGCCGCGATGAACAGCACGTGGTCGGTGTTCACATAGCCATACTTCGTCTGCACGGTCGTCCCTTCGACGATAGGCAGCAAGTCACGTTGCACACCCTGTCGTGAGACATCGGCCCCTTTCGAATTCTCGCTGGCCACGACCTTGTCGATTTCGTCGAGAAAGATGATCCCCAGGTTCTGGGCCAAATCGATCGCCATGCCGTTGACCTTTTCCTGGTTGATCAACGCCTCGCATTCTTGTTCGAAGATGACACGCCGCGCCTCGGCGACCGCCATTTCGCGCCGTGCGCTCTGCTTGGGCAAGATCTTTTCGAACATGCCTTGCAGATCAACATCCATGTTCTCCATGCCCATGCCGCTGAACATCATAGGCGCGGACTTTTGCTCAAGCGTTAATTCAACCTTTCGCTCTTCGAGCGCGCCGGCGGCCAGCATCTCGCGCATCTTCTGCCGCGTCCGCTCGTAACGTTCCGGCGAGTCTGGACTGTCCGCGCCGACGTTATAGCTGACCGGTGCCGGGGCCAGCAGATCCAGCAGCCGCTCTTCGGCGCGGCGTCGCGCTTCGGATTCGACCTTAGACCGCTCGGTCTCGCGCACCAGTCCGATGGCGTTTTCGACTAGCTCGCGCACCATGCTCTCGACGTCGCGGCCGTAGTAGCCCACCTCGGTGTATTTGGTAGCCTCGACCTTGATGAACGGAGCGCCGGTCAATTTAGCCAGCCGCCGCGCGATCTCGGTCTTGCCGACTCCGGTGGCGCCGATCATCAAAATGTTCTTCGGCGCCACTTCAGCACGCATCTCCTCGGGCACGCGCTGCCGGCGCCAACGATTGCGGATCGCCACGGCCACGGCCCGCTTGGCGTCAGCTTGTCCAACGATATGCCGATCCAACTCGGCCACGATCTCGCGAGGGGTCAGGTCGCGCACTAGGTCATTCCTTAAAAGGCTTCGAAATACTCGATCGTCAACTGCGTAGGCCGAGCGATTGACAGCGCTGCATGCCGGCGATTTCCGCAAGTCGGCTGCCGCCTCGCACCGAACGGATCGACTGTTTGCCGACGGTTCGTCAGCAGCCAACCACCGTACGAACTGCATTGTAATGGCGAGTCGAGATTGCCCCAACCTATGCCGAACCGCCTATGATTAGCAGGCTTGACAATTCGGATAGTCGCATTCAAGGGGATGGGTTCGCACTCGCTAGCAAGTGCCACGAGACGGAATCGTTGCCTCGAATGTGCCTGCGGATTAGCATAGTTTTAGCCGCCTGGATGAACAGGCGAAACTTCTTCAGGAAAACTGGCAACAATCAACCGGCCAGCTAATGTAACTCCTTAAACCCGCACGACTCGCCGCGACTCGCCATTGGCGGCGCCGCAGCGGCCCCTGAAATTTGTCTGCGAGATTCTCTTCGGCCCCCTTCGCGCGACGTTGCCTAGGCCGGCCGCCGATTTACGCGTGCATGATTGATCGCTTGCGTGGTGCAGCGAGCACACAGTTTCACGGTTTGGAACAGAGTTGCGAATATGAGTCGTTCCTTCGACGTGTGTTTCGTATGCGCTGCCTTATTTCTATTGCTCTTCGATCAGACTTGTCAGGCGACACCCTACCTGCTGGTCAACGGCCAAAGCTCACAGGATGTCGTTCGCTTTGACCTCGATACTGGCGCAGCCTCGTTATATGCAACGTACAAGCCAAACGCCGATCCGCGCAACTTGGCGATGGACGCCGACGGGAACATTTACTCCTCCCTATTGGGCGGCAATTTGAATGTCGTCAAGCTTGTCCCGCAGACGGGGACCCACTTACTAACCACCGTCGACTTTACCGCGAGCATCGGCGGCGACGGACCGGGACAAATCCAGTTTTACAACGGTGAGCTGTACGTGGCAGGAGACGAGTCCCGCGTGATTCATGTTTACAACGGCAGCACGGGCCAGCAGATAGGCACATTAGGTGCGGCGCAATCTGGCAATATTCGCGCCATGGCCATCACCGGCAACACGATGTATTACGAGGAGGCCTTTCAAAATCGCGTCCATGAAACTGACTTGACACAGCTCCCAACGACCTGGACCACGTTGCTCGATGACCCCACAAACCTGCAAAAAGCAATCAATATGACAATCGGCCCACAAGGCGATCTCGTTTTTGCTAATAACAACAACACGCTGATCCCCATGTACAACAGCGCCGGCACGTTTCTCGGCAATTTGGCCGACGTCAAAACGTTCGACAGCACGCTCACCAATGCCTGGGATGTGACCTACTACGCTCCGCTCAACGAGTATTTCGTCAGCGGTGGGAATGAGGTTTTCGAACTGAGTGCAACCGGGGCGCTGCTGCACACATTCAGTAGCCCGTTCCTACAAGGGGCGACTGGGCTGCTGGTGGTTCCCGAACCTTCGTCGATCGCACTACTAGCCATAGGAGCGCTCGGCCTGGTGGCGATCGTACGTCGCCGATGGAACGCATCAATCGCTGATCGGCGGTGAAAACCCCGCATGCCGGAGGATACGAAGCTTCCGGCCAAACCCAGGATGCCGGCTCGGAGGCCTCAGGTGGCGCAAGCCAGTACTTCGACCGTGATGTTCGTATTGGTATAGATATCGATACCAGCCGCAATTTCCAGCGCCGTCCGCACGATCTGCTCGGCCGACAGGTTGCTGTGCGCGACTAGGGCCCGGGCCGCCGCCACGGCGTAGCTTCCTCCGGACCCGATCCCCAGCACGCCGTCGGTCGGTTGTATGACGTCTCCCGTGCCGGAGACCAAGAGAGTGTTGCGAGCATCGACCACGGCCAGTAGCGCCTCGAGCCTGCGTAAAGCCCGATCAGTACGCCAATCCTTGGCCAACTCGGTCGCGGCGCGCGGCACGTTCGAGGGATAGTCCTTCAGCTTGGCTTCAAAACGTTCCAAGAGCGAGAACGCGTCGGCGCTCGAACCGGCAAAGCCCGTCACGACTTTCCCCTCCATTAAGCGGCGAATCTTGACGGCGTCCCCCTTCATGATGGCCGATCCCATCGTGACCTGACCGTCTCCGCCGATCGCCACGTGGCCGCGATGACGGACTGTGAGGATTGTCGTCGAACGCGTCTTCATGAATTCCTACCGCGAAATAACGAGGTTCACCGCCCGGGCATTTCCCAGCGTATGCACCGGTTATTCTCGCCAATTATCTGCCGCTCCACCAGGGCCGAGCAACTGTGCGCCGCTGGCCTGTGGCATGCCAATTCGCTAAGCTGCCGAATATGAACGAATCACCATCGCTCGTGCGCAGCCCCGAGTTAATGTCGGCCGCCGACACCGCGCTTTTGGTCGTCGATGTGCAGGGAAAACTGATCACGCTGGTGCCTGATCACAAGCGGATAATTTGGAATATTCGCCGCTTGATCGATGGCGCCAAAGCCCTCAATGTGCCGGTCGCGGCGACCGAACAATACCCGAAAGGACTGGGGCCAACCGTGCCGGAACTGGCCGAACGGTTAGGCGCGATTTCGGCCAAGACCGATTTCAGTTGCCTTGCCTGTCACGAAATCGTCGACGACTGGGCCGCCACCGGCATTTCGCGAGTGTTGCTCTCGGGGATCGAGGCGCACGTCTGCATCCAGCAAACCGCATTCGATCTCTTGGCAGCCGGCTACCGAGTTTATCTGGCGGTGGATGCTATCGGGGCGCGCTACGATATCGATTATCAAACGGCGCTCCGGCGCATGGATTCTGCCGGCGTAACGCTGACAACAACCGAATCCGCGCTGTTTGAGTGGTGTCAGCGCTCAGGTACGCCGCAGTTCAAACAAATCAGCGCCCTCGTGCAGGAAAGGCCGCCGGAAGTTTCATAGTCGACCATATCGGCCCGCGCTCCTGCCCGCTTTCCTGACGAACATTTCGGGCCGCACGCCCCCTTAATCATTTACTTGGGAAATCCACGTGATGAGCGATCTCGTACGAGCGGAATTGAATCCCCCAGTTCGCGTCCTCTTGGGACCCGGCCCCAGCGACACGCATCCCCGCGTGCTGCGGGCACTGGCCGCGAATACCGTCGGTCATCTCGATCCGTACTACCTCGAGTTGATGAACGACATGCAGCAGATGCTGCGCACTATCATGCGGACGCAAAATCGCATGACGATGGCCGTCAGCGCCACGGGTAGCGCCGGCATGGAAGCCACGGTCGTTAACCTGATCGAGCCCGGCGATTCGATGGTCGTATGCGTTAATGGCGTCTTCGGTGGGCGAATGGTCGACGTGGCTGAACGCGCCGGCGCGAAAGTAACACGCATCGATCGGCCGTGGGGCGAAATCTTCAGCCCGGCCGATTTGAAAGACGCGCTCGCCAAAGCCAAGCCGAAGGTGGTAGGCATCGTGATGGCCGAGACATCGACCGGTGCCTGGCAGCCAATCGAAGAAATCGCCCGGCTCGTACACGATGCGGGGGCGCTACTGCTGGTCGACGCGGTGACGGCGCTCGGCGGAGTGCCGGTCGAAGTCGATCGCTGGCAGATCGACGCCCTGTACTCAGGCACCCAGAAATGCTTGGGCTGCCCGCCAGGCTTAGCGCCGGTCACGTTCAGCGATCGGGCAATGGAAGTCGTGCTGGCACGCAAGACAAAGGTCCAGAGCTGGTATCTCGACGTCTCGATGCTGGCCAAGTACTGGGGGCAGGAACGCGTTTACCACCACACGGCGCCGATCAACATGACGTACGCCTTGTACGAGGCGTTGCGCGTGATTCTCGACGAAGGGCTCGAGGCTTGCCACGCGCGTCACATGCTGAACCACCGAGCGTTGAAGGCGGGACTCGCCGCGCTCGGCATTCGTTATGCCAGCGCCGAGGGGCACCAATTGCCTATGCTCAACGCCGTCTGGATTCCCGATGGAGTGGACGATGCCAAGGTGCGCGGCGGGCTGCTGACGCGGTTCGGCATCGAAATCGGCGGCGGTCTCGGGGACTTCAAAGGCCGTGCGTGGCGCATCGGTTTGATGGGGCACAGCTCACGTTCTAATAACGTCCTAATGTTGCTGGGAGCACTCGAGCAACTACTCGCCGAACAGGGAGCCAAGTTCGAGCACGGCGCAGGGGTCGCCGCCGCGAACGAGACCTACGGTGCTGGGAAGAAATAGCTGCGGCGAATCCTCAAATTATGGATTCAACAAGCCGACGTGATGGCACCTCCGAATCGGTCCAGGCCACCTATTTTGACACGCTCTCGTTGAAACCCATTCCCCTCTACCGGATGGTGCGTTTACGCAATTCCCCGATAGGGATGTGAATCCCTCGCTTGCTACGTACTGGGGATCGGCGGCGAGCCGAAGAGGCCTCACTTCACCTCGAAATTCTGGCCAAAAACTTCGCTTGCCCCACGGCGCAAGCATCGCTATGCTTTCGCTGCCAGCTTGGTGTAATTAAAGGAGCCGAACCGGGGACTGCTGTTTCGTGTCATGCCGCCCAGAGGCTGATCCGATCGGCAACTGCGAAGGGAATTACGCACATGCTTGTCTTGTCCAGAAAGGTCGGCGAGCGCATCGTCGTCGGCGACAACATCACGATCACTGTCGTCCGTATGGGTCAGGGGAATGTTCGCATCGGGATCGATGCTCCCGACCACATGCCGATCGTGCGCGAAGAATTGCTACGCGGCCCGGTCAAGGACGAGGCGCAGATGGTCGACCAGGCCATCGAACTGTGCGACGCTACGCTGAGCGGCTGAAGGAAAGCAGCGGCGGCTGATAAAAGAGCGGAGCGCCAATTCGGCGTCCTCCACCCGCGACTGTCAATCAATGCTCGCGGCGTCATGGCGTCTCAGCGCTTAGGTTCCACTTAGCGCACGGTTGTTGCCGAGTCATCTTCGGCACCGGTCTGGTCACTCATTGCCGTGCGACCTGCACCACCACCATGGCGCAGGTCGAGTTCTCGCGCTCTCACGGACGGGCCTGAAAGAGTGGGCTTGCCGAGAAACTCTTTCAAAAGCGCGACTTTCTGTTCCGTGGCCGGCTCGTTCGTCTCACGCTGCCCAGGTGCGTGGCCCCAGACGATTTTATCCTTGGCCCGGCTGCTGGCCGTGCGCGGAATCAGCTCGAAGAGGATCTCAGGCGTTCCAGTTGCCACCACGTCGATGTGATCCAGCCGCAACTCCTCCCAACTGTCCACGAGGGCTGCCGCGATCTCGGCTCCGCCCACGACATGCAGATCGCCCCACGGCATACCCACCAAACCGGCCGGCACCGTCGTTACGCCGGCCAACCGAGGATAGGTACGCGCCTCGGCAGGCGAAAAATCATCGCGAGGCAAAAGCACTCCCTCGACATCAACGGGAAAAACTCCCCCCGGCACTTCGACCATGCAGACCGGACGCCTGTAAGCCAGATCTACCTGCACGACACCGCCGCGGATGCTAACGCGTTCGACCTTGGCGACCCAAGGATGCAAAGCAAAGGTCTTCGAGATTTGCTCCGCCAGATTCGGATCGTGCAGCCACATGTCGTTTTCAAAGCCCCCTTCGCGGAAGACTTCGCTGCGCACATCCTTTCGGATCCAGGCCGGCTGCGGCGTTACCGTGAATCGATCCAGCGATAGCCGGTAAGAGTCGTGCCGTAACACGTCATGCGCTACGGACTGCCAGGCCAGATATAGGCCCGCGCAGATTCCTCCCACGGCGAGCGCCATCAGTAACGCCCGCCGGGCGTACGCGCGCCACATTTTGCTGCGCGCCTCGGCGGCCGTTGCCGATTTTTTCGTGTCCGCGGTCTTCTGTTGGCTCATCGCATCACCTCACTCGTGGCCAGGCAATCCTCGAGCATCCAGTCGCACAACGCGACCAGGTTCATACCCGTCCGCGCCGCCGCTTTTGGCGCCAGGCTGTGCGCGGTCATACCGGGAATCGTGTTCACTTCCAGCACCCACACCCGCGCCATGCGATCGAGAATGAGATCGACTCGCGCCAGTCCCGCGGTGCCAATCGCCTCGGCCGCGGCGATGGCCGTTTGTTCGACCTCGGCAGCGGTTTCCGGGAGAAGCCCCGTCTCGAAGCGGTATTCGGTCATAGCGCTTTCGTACTTCGCCTGGAAATCGAAAAGACAGCCTGCTGTCACAACTTCCAGAAGCGGCAACGCCTGCCGGCCGAGCATTGCCACCGTGAATTCGCGCCCCAGAATAAAGGGCTCGATCATCACAAAATCGTCCAGCTTCGCCGCCGCGCGGACTGCCGCCTGCAGTTCATCTGCCGTGCGTGCCAGTCCCAGCCCTAGGCTTGATCCCTGGCTATCCGGCTTTACGATCAGTGGAAATCGCAACCCTGCGGTCTTGGCGGCCACGTCGGCGGGCGAGTCCCCCTGATGTACGAGCACATAGGGCTTTGTCGGCACACCGACCTGAAAGAACCGCTCTTTGCTGGCGCTCTTGCACATTGCCAGGCGCGAGGCATTGGCATCACTTCCCGTAAAAGGGATGCCCAGCGCCGTTAGGCGCTCCTGAATATGGCCGTCCTCCCCTGCCCCGCCATGCAATGCCAGAAAGCAGGCGTCATGCTCCTGCCAGGGAAAAGCTTCGATCGCCACGACGGCTGGGTCGCACATCGTGACTGTATGCCCGGCCTCGCGCAGGGCCGCGGCAACTTGCTCGCCGCTGGCCAGACTTACGGGGCGCTCGGGCGAATCTCCTCCGACCAGAACTACTACGCGCAGGCCGGACTGTGTGGACACGTGAAACATCGTGCCATCCTCCTTGACGGCTAAAACCCACGAAATCTGTTGTGCGTCCCTGGCTCCGCCAGCGCCGAACAACATAAGCAAGTCACTACTTCAAATCACCAAATCTCGATCTCGGTTTCTAATTCCACCCCCAGCCGCTCAGCCACACGGCTGCGCACCAGGTCGATCAGCCGCAGTACGTCATGACTCGTAGCCGAGGCGTCGGCCACGACAAAATTTGCGTGCAAGTCGCTGACCTCGGCCCCGCCGACGCGGCTCCCCTTTAATCCGGCCTGGTCGATCAACATGCCGGCGCTCATGCCGCGCGGATTCTTGAAGATGCAACCGGCGCTTTGATGCCCTAACGGCTGGTTGGCTTTCTTCACGATCCAATACTTCTGCATCCGCTTGGTCAGCTCTTCCGGATCTTCTTTCTCCAATTCGAACTCACCTTGCAGAATGACCAGTTCATCGAGACTGCTCTCGCGATACGCGAAAGTCAGGTCATCCCGGTCGCGTTCCAGAATCTCGCCGGCGCGAGTCATGACTGTCGCGCGGCAGGTCCACTGACCGATGTCTCCACCGCGGCTTCCCGCATTCCCATGTAGCGCGCCACCAACACTGCCGGGAATGCCGACCAGTGGCTCGAGCCCGGCCAGCCCCTCGCGCACCGCCACTGAAATCAAATGCCCGAGCTTGGCACCGCCGCCGGCGGTGATCTTTCGCCCCGCCGCTTGAATCTCGGCAAACGCCGGATCGGCCAGGCTGACGACCATGCCAGGCACTCCTTCGTCGCGCACGAGTACATTCGATCCGCCGCCGAGCAAGCGAATTTGAATTCCCTCCGCGGCGCAGCGACGCACAAGCGCTTGCAACTGATCGACCGTGCGCGGCTCGGCGAAGTATTCCGCCGCTCCGCCCAACCGGAACCAGGTGTGCTGCGCCAAGGATTCACCTTGACGTACGATCGGCTCGAAACCGGTGAGCAAGCTCATCGAAACGTTTCCGTATATCGCCGGCTCCCATGGTGATGACGACGTCACCAGGTCGCGCGGCAGCGACTATATCGTTCAAGATCGCCTGTGGACGGCAATCGGGCAAGACCGCCGCGCCGCGAGCCCTCACCCGTGATGCCAATTGCTCGGCCAGTTCGAGCGGATCGACATCGGGCGTCTCGCGTGCGACGAACACCTCCGCAATCGCCACGCGATCGGCATTTTGCAGGCTGCCGGCGAATTCGTCTACCAGTGATTGCGTGCGTGAAACCTGGTGAGGCTGAAACACGCACCACACGCGACGCTCGGGATACATCGTCCGCAGAGCGGTCAGCGTGGCCCGCACCTCGGTCGGGTGATGGGCGTAATCGTCCCATAACTCGACGCCCCCCGCGTGGCCTAGATATTCCAACCGCCGCCGCAAACCGCGAAAGTTCTCCAACCCGGCAACAATTTTCGGCAGGGCAACCCCCAAGGATTCGGCCGTAGCCGCCGCGGCCAGGGCATTGCCGATTTGGTGTCGCCCCGGCACCTGCAGCATCACCGTGCCTCGCTCCTGACCGTGCTGCTGCAGTGTAAAGCTGTATCGCCCATGAATATGTCTGATTTTCGCTGCCTGCCAATCAGCGGGCGACGTTAATCCAAACGTCACAACGCGACATTCAGCGGCAGCGATAACGCGCCGGGTGGCCGGGCAAGCCACGTTGGCGATGATTGTCCCATCCTCCGGAATGCGCTCGGCGAAGCGACGGAATGCAGCCTCGAGTTCGCGCGTCGATCGGTAGTAATCGAAATGATCCGGTTCGACGTTCAGGAGGACTGCGACTTCCGGCCGCAGGAAGCGAAAATTCTCGCGGTACTCGCACGCTTCGGCCAGCAGCCATTCACCAGCGCCAGCCCGCCCGCCCGATGTTTTGCCGAGCGGCGTGGCGCCGCAGAAGACCGTTGGATCCAAATCGGCTTGCGTCATGATCGAGGCGAGCATCGCTGTGGTCGTCGACTTACCATGCGTACCAGCCACGGCCAGCCCGCGAGCGCCGGCCATCAGTCGGCCGACTATTTGCGGATAGCTCGATTGGCAAAGTCCGAGCCGCGTGGCCAACCGACGCTCGACGTGGTCCGTCGCCACGGCGTCGCTGTAGATGACTTCCGGCGCGCCATTGATTAGCAATTGATTCGTCGACAGTGCGACACCTTGGTCGCTTAACCATGCCGCGGACTCGGCATTCGCATCCGAACCCGAGAGTTGCCAGCCGCGCGAAAGCAGGACCTCGGCCAGCGCCTGCATGCCGGCACCGGCGACGCCGATCAGGTGGGCCTTCGGAACGTCGGCGCAAAAGCGGTCAACAGTTCGCAGCGCGATTTTCGATGGCGCGATCAAGGTAGTATCCGTACTGGCAGGCCGAGGCTGCCCTGGCTGTCAAAAGCGGCGTGACCGAGAGCATCAACCTGCAACGATTCCCAGAATCGAGCAGAAGCATCCCCGGCTGAAGCCGAGATCGTACGGCTTAAGCGGCGCTAGCGTCAATGGAACCTGGCGAGGCAGGGAAGGCTAGAGAAGGGCCGGCTGCAGCGATTTTATTTCCGCTGGCGAGATACCGAACGATTTCGCTAACGTGCGCTGCCGCGTCGAGCCGGGCTAGATGCCCCAGCGAGGTCTGCATGGCTCCGCGCCGAGCTGGATTCCCCATCAATTGCGCGATTTCAATCGCCAGGTGCTTGGCCAGGATTACAGACTTTGTCGTGTCGTCAACGACGGTCGCTGCGCCGGCGGCGGCGAACGAACGGGCATTCACCCGCTGATGGTTGTCCATTGCCCTATCGAGCGGCACCAGGATCGAAGGAACGCGCGTGGCGGCCAATTCGGCTAGCGTAGAACCTCCGGCCCGGCAAATTGCCAAATCAGCAGCGGCCAGGATCGCCGCCGGGTCGTCGAAGAACGTTTGCACCAAGGCCTTAACGCCCACCGCGCGGTAAGTGGCCTCGGTTGCGGCCTGGTCCACGGCTCCCGCCTGATGCAGGATCTGCCATTGTTCCACCAGCGAACCAAGTTTTGCCATCGCCTCGGGAACGCTCTGATTGAGCAACCTGGCGCCGCCGCTCCCTCCTAGTACCACGATTCTTGGCAACCGAGTACCGCGATGCTTAGCCGTTGAGAACTCTGTACGAATCGGAGTGCCTGTCACAAATGTCACGTGCCGCGCGGCGAGAAATCGGTCGCGCGGCTCGGCAAAAGTTGTATCAAAACTCAGGCACAGCGCACTTGCCAGTCGGGCCAGACGTCGATTCGCGCGGCCGATGACCGCGTTCTGCTCCAGGAGGACCAGGGGAATTCGTAATCGTGCCGCGGCCAGCGCCGTTGGTACGCTCGCAAAACTCCCCAAGCCCACCACGACCGAGGCTCGACTGCGCCGCAGATAGCGCAGCGCCGTGCGATATCCTTGCAGCATCCGATAGCCGAATCTCGCTGTTTGCGCTACGCCGTGCGGTGCCCGAGGGCAGGCGATCGGCACGTAGTCGTAGCCATAGCGAGCGACCTGCTTGCGCTCGAATTCCGCTCCTGGCCCGAGAAACGAAATGTCCGTCTCGGGCGCCGAGTTGAGAACTCGCTCGGCGACGGCCAGACCGGGAAACAAATGCCCGCCGGTTACGCCCCCGGCGAAAACGATGTGCAGGGAAGGTTTCGTTTTGCGCACGATTCTCGTTCCATCAGCGTGTGAGAAGCGGTAATTCTCCAACGCGAATCTCACGATCCGCTGCCGAACTGCGTGGGTTCATCATCGCCATCTTGGCCTCGGCAAACGATTGCTCAAAAGCCATGCCCGCCAGACAGAGCATAACTCCGCTGACGGCGCATATCGCGGCAGCCAGCCAGAATCGGCGTACGACCTTAACTTCCGGCCAGCCGTGAAATTCGAAGTGGTGATGCAACGGTGCGCAAAGCAGGAGGCGTTTGCGAAACAGCTTGAAGCTGCCGATCTGCAGAATGACGCTTACGGCCTCGGCGACAAAAACACCACCCACGAACGGCAACCAAGAGTCGGTTCCACTCGCCAGCGCCAGGCCGCCAAGCAATCCGCCCAGCGCCAGCGACCCCACGTTCCCCATAAACACGCGGGCCGGATGCAGATTAAATGGCAGAAAGCCGAGCAATGCACCAACCATGGCCGCCGCGATCACCATCAGTTCGCCGCTCGCCGCGGTACCGTTGAAGTACATCACGATTGTTAAGGCCAACGCCGCGAGCGCCAGGCAACCGGTGGCCAACCCGTCAAGCCCGTCGGTGATATTCACGGCATTTGTCGTGGCAATCAATACCAAGAGTGTCCACGGGACGATCCCCCACGATTCGGTCAGACAAAACACGCCGGGAAGAAACGATGCGTCGTCCGGTTCGCACCAGCCGGCATAGAAGCAGATGGCGGGAATCGCGGCCACAATCACCTGTCCAAGCAACTTTCCTCGCCAACCTAACCCTGATCTGCGCGTGCGCAACTTGATCAAGTCGTCGACGGCGCCCACCACTGCCATCCCAAGCATCGCTGCTAGCGCCAATAAGACCCCCGGCTGGCGCAGATCACCACATGCAATCACGCCTAGGATGATGCCGCCTACGAGCAAAAGCCCCCCCATTGTCGGCGTGCCATCTTTGCCACGATGCAACGACTCAAGTCGGGTCGAATCACTGCGCACCGGTTCTGCGCAGCGACGTCGCAAAAAAACAATCATGGCGGGGCCGAAGACAACCACCACGAGCGTCACGAGCGCCCCTGCAGCAAGCGCCCGGAGCAATGGCTCATCGCAGACGGAGGCGAACATCCCTAACCCTCAAAAAAAAGAGTCGACACCGGCCGGGTCCTGCTGACCGCAACCGGTGTCGACTCGTGTTCCCTGAGCTGCCGGAGCGGCTTTGCAGCCACTCCGGCGCTCAGTCGTAAGCTCCATCGCGAAGCACTCGTCGGAGCGGTTGACCCAGTAACCGCTGATTCCAACAAGTTAAATGCTCCTACCCAGGAGAGTGGGCAGCGCGCAGGATCCCGCAATCCAGCGCACAGTCGATGGAGCTTGCAGCTATCTGACGTGTAATTTGCTAATGCGAAACGCTAAGACGTGATCGGCGTTGCGGCCGACGGATTTACTTCACTCAAGCGGCGCGACGTGCTGACTTTGGGAACCCGGCCAGTAGACGCTCCATGTTCATTGAACGCGAACCTTTGACGAGCACCACATCGCCCGGTCCAACGATGCGGGCCAGCACCGGCTCGGCATCTTCGGGATACCTGCAGGCGACCGTCCGCTCGCGGGGCATGCCCGCCGCGATGGCACCCGCCACCATGTCGTTGGCATGATCGCCGCAGGCGACGAGCATGTCAGCTCCACAAACCGTGACGACTTCGTTGCCGGTCTGGCGATGCAACCGCGGGGCGTCGTGCCCCAAGTCTCGCATGTCGCCGCAGACGACGATCCGCTGCCCCATGGATGGATCCTCGCGCAGAACTTCCAGCGCGGCTCGCATCGCCAAGGGGTTGGAGTTATACGCATCATTGATGACGCGTGCAGCGCCAATATTTGTAATTTGGCACCGCATCGGGGGCGGCTCGAAATCGGATAACGCACGGCTGATCTCCGCCACCGACAGCCCAAAGGCCCGACCGATCGCCACTGCCGCCAGGGCACTCGTCAAATGATGCCGACCCCAGACAGGGACACTGAATCGTTCGCCATCGACGGTGAAGCACAGGCGTCCCTCGGCGCTGCGCACGTCGGTCGCCATGACATCACAATCGGCGCCGCGCCCGAACCACTCGACGACAGCTCGCGAGCGTTCGGCAATCCGCCGCAATTGGCGATCGTCGCCATTCAAGATCGCCAGGCCGTCCGCAGGCAGCGCCTCGAGCAACTCACCCTTCGCCGAAGCCACGGCCGCCGGACCACCAAACGTGCCCAGGTGAGCGTTCCCGATATTCGTGATCACACCGATCGACGGCCGGGCGAGCGCACACAGCTCAGCGATCTCGCCGCGAGCACTGGCGCCCATTTCGAGCACGGCGTACGCGTCGTTCTCCTGCCAATGCAGCATCGACAGCGGCACGCCCAAATGATTGTTGTAATTCGCCGGGCTGGCCGTGCCCGAGAATCGACTGCCGAGCACCGTGTCGATCATTTGCCGGGTGGTCGTTTTGCCAGCACTGCCAGTAACTGCTACGACACGTCCGGTGAATGAACTGCGCTGCCAGTCGGCCGCGCGACGCAAAGCCTGCAAAGTGTCTTCGACCTGCAAAACCCAGCGACCTTCGGGAGCAACAACGCCCGGCTTGTCGACGATCACCGCAGCAGCGCCACGCTCGAAGGCGTCGACGGCAAATTCATTTCCATGCTGATTCTGACCACGCAGAGCCAAGAACACATCGCCGGCATGCACCTCGCGACTGTCGATACGTACGTGATCCAGCCGCAAGGCCGGTCGATCGACGTGTGCGTCGTCGCCCATGCGATCGGCATCGAGAATTTCCTGAAGTTCGGCAACAGACAATCGGGTCATAACACGGCCTTTGGGTCGGAATACTTTCAAGCGCTGGCGCGATTCCACTCGTCTACCAAGGTGGATTCGTACAGCCAGTGGCGGGCGACCTCGCGGTCGTCGAAATACGTACGCTCTTCACCAATTTGCTGATAATCCTCGTGCCCCTTACCAGCAATCACGACACAGTCGCCAGGCCGAGCCTCGGAAAGCGCCCAGCGAATAGCGAGTGCGCGGTCGAGGATCACCTGAGCACTGGTCGCGTCAACAAAGCCAGCCAAAATCTGACAGGCAATTTCGTCGGGATCTTCACTACGCGGATTGTCGTTCGTGACAACCGCCACGTCGGCCCGCACCTCGACAGCACGCCCCATCAAAGGACGCTTCGTCCGGTCGCGATCGCCGCCGGCGCCGAAGACGCAGATCACCCGGCCGCGAGTCACGCCGCGCAGCGTATCGAGGCATGTCGCAAGCGCGTCGGGCGTATGGGCATAATCCACAAACACACTAAAGGGCTGGCCGCATTCCAGTCGCTCGAGGCGACCCGGCACAAACTGCACGGACTCGATCCCACGCACGATCGTCGGCACATCGATTCCGTAGACCAGCCCAACGCCCGCGGCGACCAGGCAGTTGTAAACATTGTGCAGACCGATCAATGTCGTGCGGACCGGCACCGCCTCGCTGCCAGTATCGAGCAAAAAAGTCTGCTCACTCGGATATTGCGACAGGAGCGTCGCCGTGATTTCGGCCGGCGATTCAATCCCGATCGTCACCAGCGGACCGTCATAGCGTGCCGCACAGGCTGAACTGCCAGCATCGTCGCCATTCGTGATCGCCACACCTTCGGGAGCGAGCAACTCCAGCAAACGACTTTTGGCGGCGATGTACCGACGCTGCGTCCCGTGATAGTCAAAATGGTCGTGCCGCACATTGGTCACGCATGCCACGTCGACCTGTACGCCCGACAGGCGATGCTGCGCCAGCGCGTGACTCGAAACCTCGAGCACCGCGTGACTACACCCATTGGCTTCCATGCGGGCCAGCCACGACGCCAACGCCGGAGCCGGCGGCGTCGTATGATCGGCCGGAGCAACGACTTCGCCGTCGCAATAACCAAGTGTGCCGAGCATCCCCAGCCGGCAACCCGCGGCCGACAAGATACCGGCGATCAAATGCGTCGTCGTCGTCTTGCCATTCGTGCCGGTCACCCCGACAACACGCAAGCGACGCGACGGATGATCCACCAACGCCTGACAGATCAACCCATGCGCGACAGCGGTATCGGGAACAAAGCAAATCGGCACTCCGAGGCCCGGCAACGGGCGATTCGCCAAAACAGCCGATGCACCACGAGCGACCGCGTCAGCGGCGAAATCATGGCCGTCCTGATTCGCGCCAACGAGCGCAACAAACAAGTCACCAGGCCGACAACGGCGCGAATCACTCGTGCAACTATGCACGCGGATATCGCCAGCACCGAGCAACTGCGATTCTGGCAGCAACTCGCGAAGACTGACGCCGCGGACCATATTGGCCCGTCGCTCCATGACTCACGGCCTCCATGCCGACAGTCGCGGTGAGTTTCGAGTTAACACTCGCCCGCCAACCACCCGGCACGACCATCCTGGCACGCACCGAACAGTGAACGCCCGCAACGACGTCGATCGCTCGAACATCGCGGGGGCAGCAATAGGCGAGTTGTACGAAAGGAATGTTGCAAATCGAACGATCGAGTTGCGGCGGGGATTTTCCGAAATTTCAGGACTGTGTCAAGGTCGGTCCCGCGACGAATTACAAATGCTGTTGGGGTAGACAATTACGGTAAGATGACGAAACAATGCGTTCTATTGCTTAGGGTTTCATTCCAACGGGACGCCGGCTTGCGTCCTACGTTCAAATTGCCCACGCCGCCCAAATGCCGGACGAAGATTTCGATCTCGAGCGGTTGGCCGCGTATCTGCACCTGGACTTGAACCAGGTGACGAAGCTCGCCGAACGCGGCAAGCTGCCCGGCCGTAAAGTGGCCGGCGTGTGGCGATTCGCGCAGGCCGAGATTCATCATTGGCTCGAAGAGCGGATCGGACTGTCGGACTCGTTCGAATTGGCCCGCGTCGAAGAAGCGCTTGCCCGACATCGCGAGGCAACCGCCGAATCGCCGGAGTCGATTACGGATATGCTGCCACTCGTGGCCATCGAGATTCCCTTTCCGGCCCGCACGCGCAATTCGGTGATCACTTCGATGATCGACGTGGCAGCGCGCACCGGTTGGCTGTGGGATCCCGAAAAGATGTCCGAAGCCGTACGCAGCCGCGAGGACATGTTTCCCACTGCGCTTGAAACGGGAGTCGCCCTACTGCATCCGCGCCGGCCGTTGGGCGGCATTCTCGACAGGCCGTTTCTGGCCTTGGGGATCACAGATCGTGGCGTGCCATTCGCCAGTCAGCGCGGAATGTTGACCGACGTGTTCTTTCTGATTTGTTCCAGCGAAGATCGTGGCCACCTGCAAACGCTGGCCCGACTGAGCCGGCTGCTGGCCGAACCCGGCTTCCTGACCGCCTTGCGTGGCGTGACGTCTGCGGTTGCGGCCCACGATCTGATTGTCGAACAGGAAGGAAAACTACCCAATTAGCGCTGTCGCCGCCGACTCTCGCCAGCTTATTTGGAATTCCATCGCGGGCATAAAGCCGGCGAGGTGGCCGCTGAACGTCTTGATCGTGGGTGACACCACGCCTGTCGAGTTCGCGTCCTGCATCGCTCAAATTACGGCTGCGACAACGGTCACCTATCTTCCTGCGGCCGAAGACGTGAAAGGTTTCTCCTGCGAAAACGAGCCTGATTTGATCGTCCTGATGGCTGTGCGTCCCGGCGAGTACACTGATGCAGCCGTGGAGCGATTGCGATATGTAGCGCCCATGGCCAGAATCGTCGGTTTGCTAGGCTCGTGGTGCGAAGGCGAAGCACGCACGGGACATCCGTGGCCGGCCGTACCGCGTATCTACTGGCACCGCTGGCAATCTTGGTTTGATCGCGAGCTGACACTTTTAGCAGCCGGCCGTTGCGGCACGCTTTCGCTGCCGATCACCGCGATTGAAGAAGAGAGATTGCTGCACCTAGCAGCCATTCCGGCCGCCGGCAGCAATGCTACCCGCCGCAAAATCGTCCTCCACTCCCCTTCGCGGGAGATGACGGCCATGCTCGCCGAGTTTTGTTGCTCGATGGGCATGGAAACCGCGTCGTTCGATGATTGCGACTCAGACGCCGCCCCCACGATCGGGATCTTTGACATTGAGGCGTGCCACGAAGCCGCGCTTACCGAGCTGCGCCACCAAGCTGCCAAATGGCCGGCCCTACGGTGGATCCTTTTGATGGGATTTCCCCGCCCTGAAGATCATCGGCGAGCCAAGGAAGCGGGCGCCGCGATCGTGGTTTCGAAGCCGCTGCTGCTAGACGAGTTGCAAGGGGCCCTGGCCCAAATCGCGGGCGAGCCGGCCCCCTTCTAACCGACCGTTCTCCGTGCGCACGACGTCGGACGTTGCGCCGGCCCGTTTCCGCATCGCAACGATTTTATGGCCTAAACTTTTCTCGCCACGAACTCCGGTTTATGACGAGGGGGGATGCCACGATGGCGGGTACTGAAACGACAGGCCGCGACAGTGTTTTGGCGGCTGTGCTTTCTGACGAAGGGTTTTTCCCGGCCGAGCCGCACTCGCTCGAAGAGACCGGCCTTACGGTCTCGCTCGTCGAATCTTTGATCGCCAAGCATCTCTCCACGATCGGCACTGCCAGTGGCCGCGCCTTGGCCGAAGCCGTCTGCCTGCCGTTCGGTGTGCTCGATCCGCTCTATCAAAGCTTGCGCACCCGGCAAATCCTGGTGCATACGGGTTCGGCCCCGCTGAACGACTATTATTACACGCTTACCGAGCAAGGGCGCGAGCGGGCTGCGGCCTTTCGCGATGCCTGTGCCTACACGGGCGCGGCCCCCGTACCGATGTCCGAGTATTTGCTGTCGGTCGAGGCGCAGTCGATTCGCGCCGAAGCGCCAAAGCGCTCTCGGTTGGAAAAGGCGTTCGCCGATATCTCGATCGATCCAATCCTGTTCGACAGCCTCGGGCCGGCTGTGAATTCTGGCGCCGGCCTGTTTTTGTACGGCGCCCCCGGCAACGGCAAATCGACGCTGGCCCGGCGAATCACGGTCTGCTTCGGACAACAAATCTGGTTGCCTCAGACGTTGATCGAGGATGGGCAAATCATCAAGCTTTTCGACGATGTGTACCACGACGTCGTCGAGAATCGGCAATCGAGCCTGATGAAAGTGGCTTCGTACGATCGCCGCTGGGTGAAAGTGCGCCGGCCGACGGTCGTCGTCGGCGGCGAATTGACAATGGACAGTCTTGAAATCCGCCACGACCCGGTCAGTAACACCAGCGAAGCCCCGCTGCAGTTGAAGAGCAATTGCGGTTGCTTACTGATCGACGACTTTGGCCGGCAGCGCATCGAGCCGGCCGCGCTCTTGAACCGCTGGATCATCCCGCTGGAGAATCGGATGGATTTTCTCACCCTGTCGACGGGCAAGAAGATCCGCGTCCCCTTCGAACAATTGATCATTTTCTCGACAAATCTCGAGCCGTCGGACCTGGTAGACGAAGCGTTCCTGCGGCGAATCCCCTACAAAATCCAAATCAACGACCCGAACGAGGCCGAGTTCCATCACCTCTTCGAACTGTACGCCCTGGCCATTGGCTGCGAGTACCGTGCCGACGTGGTAGATCATCTGCTACGCACCCACTACCGCGCCCACAATCTGCCGATGCGACGTTGCCATCCGCGTGATCTACTCGGCCAGGTCCGCAACTACTGCGTCTACAACGGCCTGCCAATGGAAATGCGACCCGAGTACTTCGACCGCGTCGTGAAGAGCTATTTCACCGTCTTGGCGACCGCGAAATAGGCTTCGCGCATGACTGTAAATAGCTGTGCGCTGCCGATACTCGAAGTTGCACGAATGGCGTCGACGCCTTAGGAATTCGTTGACGTCGCCGGCACGATTAGATAGTCGCTGGTCGAGGTATCGTTATCCTGCGCGGCGAAACTCTCGGCCGTCAACGGTTCGGACAGCGACACCAACTCATTACGGGTGATGATTCCCGTGGGCCGGCTCCCGTCGGTGATCACGGCCAATGCGCGTGGGTCCTCGCTGAAAAAACCCACCAGTTCCGTGAACAACGCTTGCTCCCCGAAACGCACGGGGTTCGTGGTCATGAGGTCGCGAACTCGCTCGGTGGCATACTGCCCTTCGACGGCGCGCCCGGCCAGGTCGTCGGCCATGAGCAGCCCGATCAGATTGCCTTCGAGATCGACGACGGGCACGGCCGGTTGAGCTGTCCGCTCGAAGACCACGGCTGCGTGTACAATCGAGTCGTCCGGCTTGAGCGTGATCGCACTTGGCGTCATGACGTCACGGGCCACAGTGCGGTCGAACAGTTTTCCGGGTGCACCCAGGTTCGTCCAGGCGTTTGCATCGTCATCGAGCGAGGTTCGCAACATGATGCAGTTCCGCCCGGAACGCTTCGCGGCTTGCAGCGCCTCGCTGGCCCGCTCGAGCAGTTCCTCAGCCTGGCAGGCACCGGGCACGCCGGCCGCGACGCCAAAGCTGGCCGTGATACTCTCGACGGCGGTTCCCAAGGAAAACTGGGTCTCTTCCAGCAGAGAGCGGAACTGTTCGGCCCAATGCCCAGCTTCCCCCTCGCTGCGGTTAGGAAGTAGAACGCAAAAACAGTCGTCGCCGCGCGACGCCGCCAGGTCCGTGGGTCGGCACGATTTGGTCAGCAAGCGGGCCACGCCGCGCAACGCTTCGTCCGCTTGCGGCCGCCCGTACATGTAATTCAGACGATTGAAGAAATCCAAATCGAAGGCCACGCAGGCGATCGAGCTGGCGCGGTCGGGCTTGGCTAGAGCTGCCGCCAGCGCCTGCCGGAAAGCGTTTTCATTCGGCAGCCCTGGCAGCGATTCGGTGCCGAAATAAGCCTGCACACGCCGCTCGTATTCCAACCCGCGCGCCGCCGCGCGCAGTCGGGCCAGCAATTCGCCGAACACAATCGGCTTGGCCAGAAAATCGTCAACGCCCAGCTTCAAGGCCTCGACCATATCCTCGAGCGGCGCTCCGTCGGGAACCAACAACAGCGTGAAGACATGATTCTGCAAACCGCCGCCGCAAACCGCCCGGCACAATTCGCGCCCGCCATGCGCCAGCAACTCGGAATCGAGGATCAGGATGTCGGGCCGTTCGCTGGCAGCCGCTGTCGCCGCCAAATGCGGATCCGTGACTTGCACGGCCAGAAGACCTAGCAGGTCAAAGAATTTCGAGAGCGAGTCGAGCAGCGTCTTTTCCGGTGCGACGAGCAGGACCTTTAGGGGAGTCGATGTCATAGCTGATCGTCTCGCAAGAATTACGTGTTTGGCGCGCATGAGAGGAGCATAAGGCGTGCGCCGCGAGAATCTCCAGTACGGCGCTCGGCTATCCAAACTCTATCTCGAAACGCTTTGGCTGGTCGCCGGTAGGTGGCGCGCATCCCCGGCTCGAAGCAGACACGATTCGCCTCGCCCATACCGAACGGAACGATGGCAACGACCGTAGCGGCTCGGCCGGTGGTTGTTGTGGGGAGTTTGCGCCAAACCGTGAAAAAAGCACAGTATTCCGCAACCGCCGCCGCGAGCGGGAAATGCTAGTGTTGAAAGGCAAGTCATTGGATTCCCTTTCAACCCGTCACAGTTTTCTGCGGCAGGCTCTCCCTCGGTAAGACGCGCTATGATCGATCGCGCGCTCGAACCGTGATACAAGTCGCAACGACCCTTCAAGCGAAATCGACAAGCGGACAAGGCGATCATGCAAACGCAATTGATGGAAAAGCGCGTCGTGGGCGTGCCCTGGCTGGAACGCGACCGCGAAGGAGCTGAGCCGCTGCAGCATCCGTTGCATTCGTTTCCTTTTTCGATCGGACGCGTTGAATCGGCTGATCTGCAAATCGACGACAGCCGCGTCTCGCGTGAACATGCCGTGATCTTGCGCGAGGGAAAGAACCACCGCATTCGCGATCTGCACAGCACCAACGGCACACTTCTCAACGGACAGCGCGTGCAAGACGCCGAACTCAACGACGGCGACATTCTGGTAATCGCTGGTGTCGAATTCACGTTTTACGCCGAGCGCTCGGGCCGGTCGTATTCCATGGCGACTGAAGTGGCCGAAGCCGGCAACACGACCAACGAAGCAGCGCAAACTCGCGAGTTGGTCCGCGCCATTCGCCGATTGCAGCAGTCGCTGACGCAGCGTTCGGTGGATGTCCATTTTCGGCCTATTATCGATTTGGCGTCCCATCGCATCTTTGGCTACGAGGCACTGCGATCGTCCGGCGAGGCGCCGGCCAATGGCTGCGAGCAAATGGTGCTTGCCTCGGCGCCGCGCGTGGCCGGGCATCTGTACCAACTGGCGAGACTCATTGCCGCTGAAGAATCGACCCGGCACGGGCTGGGGGACAATTTGTTCTTGCCCGTCGAAGCCGCCGAGATCGGCAGCGACGCCGTGCTCGATTCGCTGGCCCGGCTGACGCGGCTGACCCCGGTGGGCCATCGCCTGGTGGCGACGATCCCCGAAGCCGTGGTATGCGACATTCCGTACTTCCAGACGCTGCGACAAGGGCTGCGAGAGCTGGGTATCCGCGCGGCCTATCAGGGCTTTGCCGGTACGCACGCGCAGGTTATGGAAAAGCGGACCGTCGCGCCCGATTTCCTCATCCTGGCTGCGTCACTCACGACCGGCATTCAACGCCAGCCGGAGCGGCAGCGCCAATTGCAATCCGTCGTACGCGCGTGCCACGATTTGGGAAGCGTGCCGATCGCGACTGGATTGCAGATCGACGACGAATTACGAACCTGCCACGACCTGGGAATCCCCTACGGCAGTGGCAATGTTTTCGGCCGCCCTGGTCAAGCGACCAGCCTGGCGGACCGCGCAATCGAGCACACTTTGGAAGCGTCGTTACGCAGGTGAACCGTGGCAATGTCAGCGACCCGATCTCGCGAACCGATTCTCGGCTACGAAGTGACCGAGCGGATCGGCGCTGGCGGCTACGGCGAGGTGTGGAAGGCCACGGCTCCCGGCGGCCTGACCAAGGCTATCAAGTTCGTCTACGGTTATCTCGACGACGAACGGGCACGCCGCGAGCTGAAAGCGCTGTCGCGCGTCAAGCTTGTCCGCCATCCCTTCTTGCTCTCTCTGGAACGCATCGAGGTCGTCGACGGCCAACTGGTCATCGTTACCGAATTGGCCGACAGGAGCCTGAAGGATCGCTTCGAGGAATGCAAGGCCGGCGGCATGGTTGGCATCCCGCGCGAAGAGTTGCTCGGCTACCTGCGCGATGCCGCCGATGCGCTCGACTACATGCGCGACAAGTACTCGCTGCAGCATTTGGACGTCAAGCCTGAGAATTTGCTGTTGGTATCCGGCTATGTGAAGGTCGCGGATTTCGGGCTGGTCAAGGATATCGACGACACGCGCGCCTCGATGATGGGAGGGCTGACTCCCATCTATGCCTCGCCCGAGGTGTTCGACGACCGACCCAGTCAGTGCAGCGATCAATACAGCCTGGCGATCGTCTACCAGGAGATGCTGACCGATACGTTGCCGTTCCCCGGCAAAACCACGGCACAACTCGCCGCGCAGCATCTGCAAAGTCGCCCACGCCTGACGGCGCTGCCATTGCAAGATAAGACGATCATCGAGCGCGCCCTCTGCAAAGATCCAACCGCGCGCTACCCCACAGCGCGCGAAATGGTCGACGCGTTGTTTGCCGCAGGGCGTTCCACTTCCCAGGCACGACCGGCGGCGCCGGCCAGTGGTGATACGACGCCGCTCGCGACCAACGAAACCCATCCCGTGCGGCCGACGCCCATTCCGGCGCCAGAGACCTGCACACAGATGCTGGACGGTGGGCAACCGGCAGCGTCGCCTTCCGCTGCTGGCTCCTCATCGGGCACAGCGACATGCGTAGGAGTGGTCGAAAAGTCATCCGGACCGCCATCCAGCGAGGCGCCAGACCTATTGTCCGAGCCGCTCGGCGAGGCGGCGCCCATCCACCAAGCTTCGACGCAGCCGGGCACAGCGCCGCTTAGCCATCAGCCGGCTCCTGCGCCCGCCCCCCAACGACGTGCGCGGACACAACCCACGATTCGAGACCTTCCCCCTCTCGACGTCACAGCCACCGCAACTGTTCGGCCGACACTGTTCGTCGGATTGGGCGGAACAGCACGCCTGGTGCTCGGGCAATTGCAAAGGCGATTGGCAGATCGCTTCGGCGATTTGAAAAAAGTGCCGGCTGTGCAATTGCTGGCCGCGGATACGAATCCCGACGTCGAAGAAGGCGAGCAGCACGCCCATACCAACGCCGAAAACCTGTTGGCGATGCCTTTGCGTCGGCCCGAGGATTACCGCCGTGGCTCGACCAGACTCCTGGCATGGATGAGTCGTCGCTGGTTGTACAACATTCCGCGCTCGCTCGAGACCGAGGGTTTGCGTCCGCTGGGACGGTTGGCACTCGTGGATCATGCCGAGACGCTGGTTGAGCAATTGAATGCCGCTCTGGATACGATCGCAGATCCGGCGACCGTGGCGGCGACCGCCGCCGCCACAGGATTGACGCTGGGAGAAGCGGCGCCGCGCGTGACGCTCGTGGCATCGATCTCGGGTGGTACCGGGGGCGGCATGGCGTTGGACGTGGCCTATTTGCTGCGCAACATGGTGCGTGCTCGTGGCCTGGCCGACGATTGCCTGCAAATCTTGCTTTTGCATTGGACCAGCCGCAACACCGCGGCACACGAGCTGGCCGTGGCCAATACGTTTGGAACGCTCAGCGAGCTGGACCACTTCTATCGCCACGGCTATCCGGGCGAAGCGGCGTTTGAACTGCCGGCGATTAGCGCCGACCAGTCGCGCCTGCCGAATTTGTATCTCGTGCATCTCGGCGGCGAGTTAGGTGAACACGACTTGCCAGGCGCAGCGCGCAACGTGGCCGATTATTTGTTCCTGGGCACAGCGACGGCCGCTGCTGGCTGGCTCGACGCAGCGCAACATGAATCACACCCGCCGCAAGATGGAACAGCGACCAACGACGACATTTTCCTGCGCACGTTTGGTATTTGCCGATTAGGCGCCGGTGACGAGCTGGTCGGCATCGCGGCTGATGCTGTGTGCGGTGCGCTCCTTGAACAGTGGTGTGGCGCTGTGTCGGACCGCCACGTTCGGCAGTCCGGGGCGGCCGATCGCGCCCTCCGGCCGCCGCTCGGCATGTTGTCCAGTGCTGACATCGGCCGGTTCGCAAGCGAGCGCATCGCACTTATGGATCTGTCGCTCGACACCATCACCGATGCCTTGGAACGAGCGGCCGAATCTTGCCTGGGATGCGATGTCGATTCGTTCCTGAGCAGTGAAGTCACTCGAATCGCTTCGTTGCCGCTCAGCGCGGGTAGTTCTGGCGATCTGAATGACGAGCTGCATCCGCAAATCGCCGCGCTCGATCGCGCGTTGGGAATGCCGGCCTCGGGCGCCGAGGCGACCAAACTCGTTGCAACGCTCGAAGCTCATATTCGCGAGGCCTGCCGGCAGCAGGCCCAAACGCTGCGTGCCTGGGCGGTGGAATTGGCCGACAATCCGCGCATCCGTTTTGCCGGAGCAGCGCAAGCCATCGAAGAGTTGGCTCGCCACGTCCGACCATTGCGTGACGCGGCCCAGAAGACCCGTAACAAGACCATCGAGGAAATGCGCACGGCGGCCGTGGTGGTGATCGGCGGCAAGTCTCGCTCGCGCTTATGGCCGGCACGCGGTACGACCTCGGCCTCGCCAGGTGATCAGCACGCGCGCTTGCTGCAATACGCCAATCTGAAATTCATGGACACGCTGTTTGCGATGGCCATGAAGTTCGCTCAGCAGTTAGCCTGGGAGCTAACCTCGATTGCCGACAGCTTATCCGAGGCCCGCCGCGAGTTGGCCCGCCTGGCGTTGTTGTTCGAGCACGAGGCCCGCCCCCGCCACGCCGTGCGCGAAGGAGCCGCCGTGGCGATCGACGCCGCGCTCGGCGCCGTCCTCGAACAGCACCGGCCGCAGTTCCTGGCCCAATTGGACGAAGAGTTTCAAAGTATTTTTGTGCGCGAACACGGTGGGCTGTGGGCTGGACTGGCAAAAGGAAGAGAATTCCGTGAGTCGCTGGTCGCAACACTCCGCTCGCGCTCGCGGATCATGATGCTGGGCGCCGTTCGTTCCGCGGCGCTGGCGCAAAAGCCATTCGAAGATAGCGAGAAAGGAACGGGCGGCGACGAGTTGCTCAGTTCCTGCCTCACTGAAGCCATGCCGATACTGAGCAGTTGCGGCGGCGATCGGCGCCTGCTGGTGATGTGTGGCCAGCAGCAGGAGGGCGCGGCGCTGGCTGAGTCGGTAACAAGATGTGCCGGTCATGCCCCGTCGGTGGTCGTCGACGATGCCATCGACCCCGTGCTGTGCTACGAGATGGCCGCGGTGCCGTTATGGGAGGCAGCCGTTTCTTTGATCGACGGGCAGCCGCACTGCGCGGCGCTTGCCGCACGGCTGCATACGCGCTGCGACATCGAATGGTCGCCGTTGCCGCTGCCGAGTTGATGACGCGATCTCTGCGTTCGGATTGGGTGAGCTTTCCTCGCGTGAATTGAGCACGCGTTGCGCCGGCGATTCTCCATCGCGGCCCTGTTCCCGCGGCTGCCGTTCGCATGATTTCTTCGCGCCGGCTTTCCCACCCGACGCTTTCTCTCGTCGCAGGTTTTTCCCGAATTGGTTATTCGCTCGAAGAAATTCATCTTGACAATTTACGGTACAAATGTACACTATTGCTAGCAATCGGTAACGCTATGCATGACAAGAACTTACCGCCAATCCGGCGGCAGATCGTCGCCCAATTACAGGAGAGCCTGGAGCGGTTCTCTCGAGCGCGACGTGGCGTCGCGACTCCGGTTTCCACCGGCTGTACGGCGCTGGATCGTCATCTACCGCAGGGTGGGCTGACTCGCGGGACGCTCGTCGAATGGCTGTCGCCAGGCGCCGGCAGTGGCGCGGGCAGTCTGGCATTATCGGCCGCACGCGAGGCTTGTCGGGATGGTGGACCGCTGGTCGTGGTCGATCGCACGAAGAGTTTTTATCCGCTCGCCGCGGTCCAGGCCGGCATGGAGCTTGCGCGGCTGATCGTGGTGCGGCCTGAGAGCGCTGCTGACGAGCAATGGGCGCTGGATCAATCATTGCGCTCATCGGGCGTGGCAGCTGTGTTGTGCTGGTTAGAAAAGTGCCCGGCACGCGTGGGACGACGTTTGCAATTGGCAGCCGAGGCGGGCGGGAATCTCGGCCTTATGATTCGGCCGGCCACGACGCGCGGCGATCCCTGTTGGGCCGAGGTGCGCTTTCTGGTAACGCCGCTGGTCTCGGCGGCTGAGCGCCAGTTGCGCGTGGAGCTATTGCGATTGCGTGGGAACGCAGGGGGACGGACCTTCAATTTGGAACTCAATGATGAGACGGGTATTGTGCGTCTGGCTCCCGCAGTGGCCACTGCAACAGTGGTGCGCCACGCAACCGGAGGGTAAGAACCGCCCCAGCGACGTCTTGGGGGACGTGCAAGTCACGAAAAACATTGCGACGAAGAAGTCGGGGCATGCGCCTGGTAAATCCACTGGACGATCGCCAGGCTCTCGAACGGCTGCGTCAGAAACCGGCCTGGCCGTGGCGCTTTACGAGAGAACCGCGCGCGGGGCGTTGCAAATCGCTTATTGTTCGTCCGCCGCGCGAGCGCGTTCGATCCGGCCTGGCATGCCACTGGCCGAAGCTACCGCCGTGGCGGCGGACGCGACACGCCCGGCCGCTTGCTGTTATCAACGTTACGATCCGCTCGCGGCGCGCGCGGCGCTCGTCGCCTTGGCCACCTGGTGCGAACGCTTTAGTCCCGTAGTGGGATTGGAAGAGGGTCCACATCCGGAAAGTCTACTCTTGGATGTGACCGGACTGGGCCCTTTGTTCGGCGACGAGTCAGCCTTGATCACGCGAGTCGCGCGCGAGCTGCGCGCGCAAGGGTGGCAGGTACGTTTGGCGCTGGCCGATACGATCGGCACGGCCTGGGCCGTGGCCCATTACGCACCCGGCGCCAGTGAGATGGCCGGCATGATCATTTCGCCAGGGGAATCTCTGTTGGCCGTGGCCTGCCTGCCGGTCGCGGCGCTGCGATTGACGAATGAGCAGGCCGGTTTTCTTGCAGACCTGGGGCTCGCGCAGATCGGACAATTGCAGGCGCTGCCACGGTCTTCGCTGGCAGCCCGCCTGGGGCCGGAACTGTTGCAGCGTTGGGACCAACTACTCGGCACGGCCGAGGAGGTGATCCACGCCGAGGCATTGTCGCCCGCGCTCGAGGCGACCTGGTCGTTCGAACAGCCGGTGGCGCGCAATGACGTCATCGAGGCGGTGAGCGAGCGATTATTGGAACGATTGGTCGGGATGCTGCTGCGCGAACAACGCGGCGTCGTGCGGTTGGAATGCGAACTACTAGGAAGCAGCCGGCAGCAGTTCGTGGGCAACGGGTTGCAGGTAGAAAATCGCAAGGGACTCGCCCCTCACCCTGCCCTCTCCCCGAGGGAGAGGGCTTGTGAGGAGCGCCATTTTTCAGAAAAGGAATATTCTCTTCACGAAGAAAAATACTCTCTTCGAGAAAAGGATCCGCAGCGCGAGTCGAGAATGCGGATCCCCGTATCGGTCGGACTGTTTCGTCCCAGCGCCTCGCCTCGCTATTTGTTCGAGTTAGTACGGATGCAACTCGATCGATTGCGTCTGACCGAGCCGGTGGCGGAGATTCGCATCAAGATCATAAAAACCGAACTATTGGAGTGTCGGCAAGGAGAACTGTTCGAGATTTCCGCGGGACGTGACGACCCACGCGCCTTGGCGATGCTGGTCGATCGGCTCAGCAGCCGCCTGGGACGGCAATGCGTGCTGCGCGTCGACCTGTCGAGTGATGCCCAGCCTGAGGAAGCTTGCCGCTACGAATCGCTGGTCGGCAATGAATCCGCGCGTCAGCCGGATCGCTCTCTGCGCGAGCGGCGCGGCGCGGACCGGCCCACGGATCGACGCTCGCCGCGCGGCAAGAGTCAGGCGGCAAATCGTGGCGAGCGGCATTTCAAATGGTCGCAGCGCCCCTTGCGTTTGGCTCCCTGGCCAGTGCCGCTGGCCGTGGTTGCCGTGGTGCCTGACGGTCCCCTGCTGTGGTTCACGCTAGGGAACGAACGACGTCACGTGACGCGCAGTTGGGGGCCCGAGCGGATCGAAACCGGCTGGTGGCGCGGGCGGGGCGTGCGTCGCGATTACTACCGCGTGGAAACTCAAGACGGCCATCGCCACTGGCTCTTCCGCCGCCGCAGCGACGGTCAATGGTTCTGGCACGGCAATTTTGATTGAGAAAAGAAGCATTCGATAGCCGGTAATCGGTGAAACAAGGCACCCACAGATTTGCACCTCATGCGCAGTGCAGATACTGGTCCTTCAGTTCATCATTCTGCATTCATCATTCTTTTCTGTGTCTCCGCGTCTCTGTGGTGAAACAGATTTAGTGAAACGTGCCGCATGCCTGATCCTCCTCCGGCTAAACGTGAAGTTCATCTGGCGACGCCGCCACCAGCGGACGTGGCAGAACCTGCGGCGCCTTATGCCGAATTGCATGCCAAGACGAACTTTTCCTTTCTCATCGGCGCATCGCATCCTGATGAACTCGTGGCGCGGGCCGCGGAATTGGGCTATCGGGCGCTGGCCGTCACTGATCGAGAAAGCCTGGCCGGTGTGGTCCGAGCGTATGCGGCCGCCAAGACCGTGGGGCTGAAGCTGCTCGTCGGTGCCGAAATTCATCCACTCGATGCGCCCCCCGTGGTGCTGCTGGCCATCGATCGATCGGGCTACGCGAATCTGTCGCGCATGCTCAGCCTGGGGCGTCGTCGCGCACCCAAGGGGGAATGCCTACTGCACCTGCAAGATCTGGCCGAGCACGCGACAGGCATATTGGCGCTGGCTTATTTACCAACTCTCCAAGCAACTTCTCTTCCGATGGGCGATGAGCCGGCAGGCCGAGACGCGATTCTCGCGCTGCGTGAGAGAGAAATTTCCACCGCTCGACAAGTTTCCGGCCCTCCCCCTGCCCTCTCCCAAAGAGAGAGGGGTTTTGAAATTCCCGCAACAACTCTCGCAGAACTTCCTGCGACAACACATTCCGTTCATGCACCTCATGCTGCCCGTGCCCTGAACACTCTTGATGCATTGCTGCATTACCGTGAGATATTCACCGACCGTTGTTATGCCTTGGCCGAGTTGCATCGCGGACCGGACGATCGGCAGGTGCTGGCCGAGATGGTCCGGTTGGCAGCGCAAGCCGGGTTGCCGCTGGTGGCCGCCAATGACGTGCATTATCACGTGCCTGAGCGGCGTGCCTTGGCGGATGTTCTGTCGGCGACTCGGCAGGGAATAACTGTGGCCGAGGCCGGTCCGCACGAGTTTGCCAATGCCGAGCGGCATTTGCAATCGCCGGACGAGATGGCCGAGTTATTTGCCGATCATCCTGAGGCGATCGCACGCACGGTTGAAATCGCCGAGCGTTGCTCGTTTTCGCTCGAAGAGTTGCGCTACGAATATCCCGAAGAACTCTGTCCGCCGGGCATCACGGCACTGGCGCATCTAACCCAGCTCACCTGGCACGGCGCGCAAAAGCGATATCCGCAAGGAATTCCGCCGAAGGTGCGCACGCTAGTCGAGCACGAGCTCGTCCTGATCGAGAAGCTGCACTACGAGGCTTACTTTCTCACCGTGTGGGACTTGATTCGCTATGCGCGCAGCCGGGACATCCTCTGCCAGGGGCGCGGCTCGGCGGCGAATTCGGCCGTGTGCTATTGCCTGGGTGTGACCTCGGTCGATCCGGAGCAGATCGACGTGCTGTTCGAGCGGTTTGTCAGCCTCGAGCGCAACGAGGCACCGGATATCGACATCGACTTCGAGCACGAACGCCGTGAAGAAGTGCTGCAATACGTCTACGACAAATACGGCCGCGAGCGGGCCGGCATGACCGCCGAAGTGATCACCTATCGTTTGCGATCGGCCGTGCGCGATGTGGGAAAAGCGCTCGGGCTGTCGCTGGATCGGGTCGATGCTCTGGCGAAAACCATCGACGGTCGGGGGTACGAAGATCGTTGGCGTGAAGGGTTGCGCGAGGCGGGCATTGACGCCAGCAGCACGCTCGGCCGGCAATTGGCCGCGCTGGTCGAACAACTGGTCGGCTTTCCGCGGCATCTTTCGCAGCACGTCGGCGGTATGGTGATGACCCGTGGCCCTCTTTGCGAAATGGTGCCGATCGAAAACGCCGCCATGCCCGGTCGCACCGTGATTCAATGGGACAAAGACGACCTCGACACGCTCGGCATTTTGAAAGTTGATTGCCTGGCCCTGGGCATGTTGACCGCGATTCACAAATGCTTCGACTTGGTCGAGCAGCATTATGGCCGGCAACTGACGCTGGCCAACATCCCGCAGGCCGACGAGGCGGTATACGAAATGATTTGTCATGCGGACACGATGGGGGTGTTCCAGATCGAAAGCCGGGCACAGATGAGCATGTTGCCCCGGCTGCAGCCGCGCAAGTTTTACGACCTGGTGATCGAAGTGGCGATCGTCCGGCCCGGGCCGATCCAGGGAAACATGGTGCATCCTTATTTGCGACGCCGCGCAGGCCTGGAGCCAGTCTCGTTCCCCAACGACGAGATTAGCGAGGTGCTGAAAAAAACGATGGGCGTCCCCATCTTCCAGGAACAGGCGATGCGGCTGGCCGTGGTGGCAGCCGGATTCACACCCGGCGAGGCCGACCAATTGCGCCGCGCAATGGGTGCCTGGCGCAAGACCGGTGTCATTGAAAAATTCCGCCAGAAGCTGATCACAGGCATGCTCTCGCGCGGGTTGACGTTGGAATTCGCCGAAAACGTGTTCCATCAGATCAGCGGCTTTGGCGAATACGGTTTTCCCGAATCTCATTCGGCTAGCTTCGCGCTATTGGTCTACGTCTCGGCCTGGCTGAAGCATTACTATCCAGCCGCGTTCGCCGCGGCGCTGGTGAACAGCCAGCCGATGGGTTTTTATGCGCCCGCCCAATTGGTGCGTGACGCGCGCGAACACGGCGTGAAAGTGTTACCCGTCGATGTAAATCTGAGCGAGTGGGATTGCACCCTGGAAGAAGGCCCGGAGTTCGCCCTGCGCCTCGGCCTGCGTTTGCTGCTGGGCCTCCCTGCTGGGGTCGCCGAAAGAATCTCCACTGCGCGCGGCGCAGGCTCGTTTCGTTCGCTCGATGATCTGGCACGTCGCGCGCGACTAGGGCGGCCGCTCTTGGTGCGATTGGTAAAGGCCGATGCCGTGCGCTCGCTGGACCTCGATCGGCGCACAGGATTATGGCAGGCACTGGCCGCCGGCGAGCAAGCTCGGGCGCTGCCACTTTTCGATCCCTTGCCCGAGGCTGCCGAGCAAGAATCGGCCGCATTGCTACCCGCCTTAACGACATACGAAGAAGTGCTGGCCGATTATCAAACGGCCGGCCTTTCGCTGCGTGCGCATCCGATGTCATTTTTGCGGGCGACACTCACGCCGCTGGGCGTCATCCGCGCGAACGAACTTTCCGCGGCCCGACATGGCCGTCAGGTGCGCGTAGCCGGCCTGGTACTCGTGCGGCAGCGCCCTGGCACCGCCAGCGGCATCACGTTCGTAACGCTCGAGGATGAAACCGGTGTCGCGAATCTGGTTATTCGCCCCGACATCTGGCAGCGTTTCCGCCCCGCGGCAAAAAACGCCGTGGCATTACTCGCGCAGGGCCGACTGGAACGCCAAGGGGAAGTAATTCACATCCTGGCCAATCGCCTGATCGATGTTCACGAGATCTCCGCGCGGATGGATTCGCATTCTCGCGATTTCCACTGACAGGCCTGAACGCCGATCGCGTAGCCACTGAAGAATCGCGAAATGCCCCTCAGCCGGCCCTCTCCCGGAGGCAGAGGGGTTCTTGTGACACCATCAATCGGCGCTATTTACGTCTAATCACCACCTTCGCGCCGGCCTGGTTGCGTGCCGATGTCGTAGTGCATCTCCTTCAAGAATGCCAGCAGGTCGGCCATGTCTTGCGGTGGTATCGTCTTTTCAAAACCCTCGGGCATGAGCGATTTCTCGCTGCTCGAGATTTCGTCGATCTCACTCTTCAAAATCGTCTTCTCGAAGTTCTTGTCACGGCGCAACGTGATGCTACTGGCTGTCTCGGCGGCAATCAGGCCGGAGTAGATGCCTCCGTCGCGATCGATGACCGAATATTGAATGTAGGCTGGCTGCACCTCGCGATTCGGGTCGAGAATGTGCATCAGCAATTCCTCAGGCGCTCGATGCTTAGTCGTCGCTAGATTCGGCCCCACGGCTTGACCTTGCTTGCCCACCTGGTGGCATGCCATACACTCGCGCTGATAGACCTTCTCACCCGCCTGGACCGTGCCGGCCATTTCGAGCGTGGGACGATATTGATTGTAAATCTCCTGCCGAGGACTATTGTCCGCCTCGAAGATCTTCTCCGCACGCGCCCGCTGATCCTTATCCGGCAGGGCCAGCAGCATGCCGCGCTCGACACGGGTGATCTGGTTGGCGGCAACGTCGCCGCGCTCAATCGCTGCCAGCAAATCGCTGCGCCACGCCGGGTGCGAAAAGATCGTCTGCACGACCGCACTGCGCGATTGTGGTGTGTAGCTGCGCCAGGGACCAATCAAGGCCGCTGCGACCTGCGGACTGTCGAACGTCGCTAATGATTGCACGGCAGCACGCTCGATCCCTTCGGCCGCGTGGGCCGACAGCAAAGGCGCCAACAGCGGCAGCGTTCGCTCCACTTGCCCGAGCGAGAGAACCTGAATCGCCCGGACACGCGCGCTTGTCGAGGCTTGCTCGTCGCCAACGATTTTCGCCGCGTTCTCAACAACGCGATTGACAAGGGCCGCGCCCGTCTGCGGTAACTTCGGCTGCAATTGCTGGATCGTCGTTTTCGCGCCGCGCAAACCATCCGCCAATCCCAGCAAAATAGGCTCGAGCGTCGCAAAATTCGATGCCGCGGGAGAGCCAGCTAGCGCGTCCAATAAAGTCCCGGCCCGGTTGTCATGATCTTCATCGCGTCCCACCAGAAAACCGAGTTGTCGCAAAAGCGCCGCATCCGCCGTATCCCCGGCGGATTGCGTTAGCTCGCCGAGCAAAGCCGAGGCCCACGGCCGGCTCGAACTGAGAATTGCGGTACGTACCCAGACGTCGCCACCGTCGCGTCGCCCGATCGTGGCCAGCCCGGAAATCGCCTGTTGACGCGCAGCGTCTGTCCCCTTCACTTCGCCCAACGAGAAGGCCACCCGAAAACGGACCCGCGGCGCATCGTCGGCTGCCAAGTGAACCACGCGCGACAATAACTCCAGCGACTTCGACAATCGCGCCTCAGACAGCGTCACGGCATGTTCGCGCACGCCTGACGATTCGTCTGCCAGTGCATGCTGCAAGTCATCGTCGCTGAGAGCCTTCAGCTGCTCCAAGGTATACAGTGCGTGCAGGCGGGCCAGGTCGAAGGAGGATTCGCGCAACAAGGTTCGTAGTGGCTGCACCGCCGCTGGATCCTGTCGCTCGCGCAACAAGCGTTGCGCCGTATCGCGCCACCACCCGCCGCGGTGCGACAGCGTGGCAACCAATTCCGCCGTGCCGACCTCGTTCAGGCGCGGCAACGCCGGAACTCTAAAACCGTCCGGAGCGATACGGTAAATCCGGCCCCGGCCCTGACTCTTCAAATTGATGCGGCTGACCACGTCCCACGGCACATGCACTGACTCGATCACCTCGCGGGCCATATCGGTGATCCACACGCAACCGTCTGGTCCGTTCAACGAGTTGACGGGTCGGAACCAGATATCGCTCGAGCGAACGAATTCCATGTTCTCGTCGGCGCGAATTGAGCGAAACGTCACCCCGTCCGGCTCCAGTCGCCGACGGTGCACCAGATTGGTCTGCCCGTCGCCGACAATCAAATTACCGCGAAACTCCGGCGGATAGGCGTCGCCCCGATAGATCATCAAACCGGCCACGCCGTCGAGCACGTGATGATTTAAACCGGTCGAGTCCGCGCCGCGTTCGCCGAGCGCCAACCGCCGCGTTGAGCGAACTACGCGCCATCCTTCCAGCGGACTGATGCGAAATATCTTCACGGCGCCCGGAGTCAAATCATTGACCGCCTCGGGCACGGCCAACAACGGATTCCGCGCCAGATATCGATTCGGCAGCATCACCTCCATCGACGGATTGGCCTGGTCGCACAGGAAGCGATTTCCCCAATCGTCGAAGGCGTTGCCGAACTGACCGCCACCTGTCACCAGTTCCAGCTTCTCGGTCGCGGGATCGAAACAGAAATCGCGACCACTGATGCCGACCGGCTCCGACTTTGGATATTGGCCCGAACGAATCTGTCCGCCGTTTTTCGAGGTGCTGGCATAAATCTTTCCGTCCAGGCCCCAGGTCAGGCAATTCACCGAGCCTTGTTCGTTCTGCGTTCCAAAGCCAGCGAAGACGACGCGACGCTCGTCTGCCACGCCATCACCGTCGGTATCCTTGAAAAAATAAACGTTCGGCGCCGCAGCGACATAGACTCCATGATTCGAGCAAACGACACCGGTCGGCCACAGCAGTTCGTCGGCGAAGGTTGTGCTACGATCGTAGCGGCCATCGCCATCCGTATCGGTGAGCATGCGAACGCGGCCCGTCGGTTTGTCCCCTTCCTTGGGACGGAACGGATAGTCACGCATCTCGGCAACGAATAGATGCCCTTGCTCGTCGAAGGCCGCCGCCACGGGGTCGACGACATCGGGCTCGTGCGCGGCCAGCTCTATGTGAAATCCAGGTATCGCCTCGAAGGTCTTTAGTGCCTCGGCCGGTTCTTTGGGCGGCGTCGGCTTCAGCAGTTCATCCAATTCCAACTGTGGCAAGACGCTCGCTGGTATGCGCGCAGGCTGATTCGCAGTCGACGCCGTTTGCGTCATGGTCGACGAGGGCGCAGCACGTGCGATCTTCGAGTGCGCGCGATGTCTTCCTGGCAAGAGGCGTCCCGCAAGGAGCGCAACGAAACCAAGCAGACAGATAATAAAAAAACGTGTCGCGGTGGACATGATTCTCCCTACGCCAAACCGGCCTTCGCCGTGCGATTTGTTAGTCTTCACATAATAAGCCAGCGAGCAGCGCCTCGAAAGCCATCGACTTCGAGCCTTTACAAGCGATCTTGGCAGGCTTTACAGTTGAGTTGCTGGAACGAGAAGCGCGCACACGGTTCAGGGGGGCGGCCATGATTGAAGTCCGTCATCTTCGCAAGCAATACGACGGTAAAGTTGCGATCGCTAACCTGAACCTGTCGATTCCGGCCGGCGAAGTCTATGGCCTGATCGGGCCCAATGGTGCGGGCAAAACAACCCTGATCCGCATCCTGGCCACTCTGCTCGAACCGACCTATGGTCAGGTGACCATCGGGGGGATCGATGTTTGCGAGCGGCCACTCGATGTCCATCCGCTGATCGGCTACATGTCCGATTTCTTCAGCCTGTATGACGACATGCTGGTGTGGGAATACCTCGATCACTTCGCTGGCTGCTACCGGATCGAGCGATCGCGGCGCAAGCAGCTCATCGACGATGTGCTTGAACTGGTGAGCTTGGAAGTCCGCCGCGATGACAAGATCAAGGCTCTCTCGCGCGGCATGCGGCAGCGACTGTGCTTCGCCAAGACTCTCTTGCACCAGCCGCAAGTGCTGCTGCTGGACGAGCCGGCATCGGGACTCGATCCGGCCGGGCGCATCGAGTTCCGCGAGATCCTTAAGAAGCTGCACGAGATGGGGCGCACGGTTTTGATCTCGAGCCACATCCTCACCGAGATGGCCGACTTCTGCACCTCGATTGGCATTGTCGAGCAGGGACAGTTGCTTGCCAGCGGCCGCGTCGAAGACATCCTGCGACAGTTGCAATCACGGATGCGGCTGGTGATCGAGGTGGCCGACGGACAAACCTTGCAGTTGGCGCAATTGCTCGAGCAGGAGGTCGCCGCCGAAAAAGTCGATCATTCGAACGGCCAATTGACATGTACTTGGGGAGGTAGTCGCGACGAATTGCCGGCGCTGCATCGCCGCATCGTCAACCAGGGAATACCGCTCGTCTCCTTCAGCATCGAACGTGACAACTTGGAAGATATTTACATGCACATCTCGGGTCATAGGACCAGTTAGCGAGATCTATGCGCCTGGATTATTGGAATAACCCGCTAGTGGTCAGCGCCTATCGGGTTCGCTTTCGCGGCGGAACGCCCGCCTTTATCGCCGCGACATACTTTTTGATCCTAGTGGGTCTCGGCGGCATTCTGCATTACAACCTGGCCGACGATCCGAACGTTTCGTGGGTGGCCGTATACTGCGTCTCGTTGTTTGCCGTCGAAACGGTTATCGCCGGCGTGTCGGCTATGATGGCCACGCATCAATCAATGCATGCCGAGGTCACCAACCGTACCCTCGATTACCAGCGCATTGCCGCGGTGCCGCCGCGCGACATCCTGCTTGGGAAATTGCTGGGCGAGCCAGCCCAGGGATACCTGATGGCGCTGGCCGGGGTGCCGCTACTGATTTGGTGCTGGGGCATGGGAGCGGTGACGTTCGGCGTGCTCTCGGCGCTCGCCTTGCAGATTGTGACCACGGCGTTTTTGCTCGGGTCAATCGGATTGATCTATCCACTGGATGCCGGCGAGAAGACGCGGGGCGCCGGACGAATGATCCGCATTGTGGTCGTGGTGCTGGCCTTTATCTACACCGCGCCGCTCGTGATCATGGCCCCCTTTCTCACGACGAATCCCCTGACGCAAATCCCCGTGGGCTTTCTAACCCCGGTGCTTGGCATTGTCGGCCTGGCACGCGGCAACGCGACGCTCGACCGGCTACCGGTCTTCGACTGGCAGATTCCCTACTTGCTGATTACCCCTCTGACACAAGTGATCGTGGGCGTGGTTTTCTTGCATTCGATCTCGCGACGAATGATCAGTCCCGTCAACGTGGCGCTCGGCAAGCCGCTGGCCTATGGAATTGTTGCAGCTATCGATGTCGTGGCAGCCGGGGTGCTGGGTGACCCGCGCACGATGACGCCGACCTTGGGGGCAAGCGTGGCGACGTTTTGCTTAATTCACATCGCCTTTTCGCTGCTGATGACAATGGCTGTGACTCCCGGGCGTGAATGTCTGCGTAGCTGGGTGTGGAGATTCCGCGGCCGAATGCCGTACTGGCGCGATTTGTGGTACGGCGAGCGATCCGAAAATATCGGGGCGCTAGTCACTTTTTGCGCGATGGGAGTCGTTGCCACGGTGTTGCTAGTAATCATGCCTGTCGGAGCAAAGGCGGCAGCGGGGCCCGATTTCGCGGCCTTGCTTGCCAACGAGTCGGACAAGCTCGTAGCGTTGTGCCTGCTGATTTTAAGCGTTGGCGCCGCGTACCAATTGGTGGTTTCAATCGGGCCGGCACTACCTATGGTCTTTGCAGCCTTTTTAGCCGCGCTAGTCATTGCGCCCCATGTAGCGGGCCTGTACTTGCAATGGCCGATCATGATGGCGATAAGCCCTTCAGCGCAATTCGCTCACTGGATCGGCCACGAGCCATCGGAACTACCGTTTTGGCCCTTTGTGGCAACGTATGGAGTGATTCTCGCCTTGGCGAGAATTGCGATCTCACGGCGCATTGCTTCCGCGATTCGATTGGTCGACGCACGCGTTCTTGAAATGATTGTCGTCGCCGAACCGCCCTCTGGCATTGCCGCGACGCAATCCACCGACTTTTCGGCAAGCGAGGCAGCGCGCTGAATTCATGAACTTGCGGCGCACGAGACGAAGCGTTAAGGACCGTGTCTCGTCACGCTTCGCGACGCACCATGCCGGCCGACCACGCCAAGAATCCATTGCCGCCGCCCGGCTCTGCGAAACGGAACGGGCGGATCCATACGACGTCAAACAGCGACGCAAATTCGGCCCGGATTTCGTCTTCCCGGACACGCGGCGGGCCACCTCCGGGAAGAGTTTCGTTAGCGTTACCAGCCAGCAATAGGAACTTTGAGCCTGGATGCGTCAATCGCTCGACCGCGGCCTGATAACCAGTGAGATCCACGCGCCGGACGGCGTGATAGCAACCGCGGTCGAACACAAAGTCGAGCGGCTCGATTTGCGGCGCCGCAGCCACATCAGCCACGAAAAAATCGACGCGCACCGCCGCGGCCTGTGCCTTCTGCCGCGCGCGGTCGATCGCAAGGGGCGAGAAATCGATCGCCGTGACTTGAAAGCCGCGCTCGGCAAGGTAGATCGCATTCGTGCCAGTGCCGCAACCGAACTCCAGCGTGCGGCACGGCGTTACGAATCCCTCGCCCAGCACGCGCATCAATTCCGCGGAAGGGCGCTGAGTATCCCAAGGGAGATTATTCGTTCGGTAGCTATCGTCCCAATCCTCGGCGGAACTGTGACGGGGTCTGTCGGCGTCGCTCATCATCGCTGGCTCCTTCACGATTAGCCCCCTCGGTCGTCATCCGTGATGGAATTGTATTCCGGCGGACAGCTTCGAACTGTCCATCTAGCAAGGAATGTCAGGCCCTCACCTTTGGGGCATACGATAAAAGCACTTGCGTGAGCACGGATCAGCACGGATACAACGGTTCTAGGGCAGAACGGGCCAGGTTTTAGGCTCCTCCGGTTTGACCATTTCCAGCGGTCCCTTCACAATGGTCACATATGACTTCCCACGATGCCAGCCATGCCGTCGACGTCGCCGAGTACCGGCCCGATTTCCTCGTACGACTGGGTGTTATGCTTCCTTGCTCGGAACAGGACGTGAAAGAGGCTTACCTGGCCAAGGTCAAGCATGCGCATCCTGACGCTGGGGGAAATCAAGAGGATTTTGTTTCGCTCCAAACCGACTTCGAGCGCGCGCTCGAGTACAGCAAGTTTCATTCGGGGCGTAGCCGTTGGCTGGCCGAGAGCATCGAGCGTTACATTGAGCAGCAGCAGCTCGTGACCGCGATCGAAGCACGCGGCGGCCGCGTCACGCTCGAACACATCGATTGGTTGAAGCGCGAAGTGGGCGAGGATTTTGCCCAGGTCCTGGACACGATTGCCGGCATCCGAATGTCCGGGCCGAATGCCACGGACGCCGACATCGACTTCCTACTCACGCACCGCCCAATGCTCGAGACGCTACACTGGCTCGACTTCTCGCGATCGAAAATCACGAATCAAGGATTGGCCAAGCTGGCCTCCTTTTCGAATCTCCGAAAAATCGACCTCCGCGGTACGCACGTCGGCAACGCCGTGAGGCAGCTCGTCAAAGCGCTGCCCAAGCTGGAATGGCTTGGGATTACCGGCAGCGGCCTGGGCTGGTTCGGCCGCTTTCGTCTGCGCCGCGGGCATCCCGAGTTGCAACTCGGTTAGCACCGCGGTTTGACCATTGGCCGTTAGCGCTTAGGCCGCGTCTTCGAGTTTTGACAGCATCTCGATCGCCAGCCGGGCGTTGGCGACGCCGCCGATCTGGTCGACGAATTCGCGGACGGCCAGGATTTCTTCGATACCCAATTCGACGTCCGCAGCGTCGATGGCAGCTTCAATTTCGGCGGGGGTCAAATCTTGGATGCGCATGAATCGATCCATAGCTGGGTCCTTCCTTGGCTCCAGGGGGAAATGCGTGCGTGCTCACATTGAGGCATCGGAAGCACGCGGCCGCGAATTGAGCGATTTGCCCGAAGTGTGGGAGCCATTTCCGATTAGGTAACCTTCGACAGCGCCGTGCCTGCCAGCAGCGAGCGTCGCACTGTCATCAGTGCCACAATTGACAGTAGTACGGATGCCAGTATGTCGTGGCCAGCGCGCATTGCTGTACGACGATCGCGTCGCATACTTGGCAGCATCGAATTGACACCATCGAGCTTGGTGACTTGTTCAACACGCCACGGGCACCAGTGACAACGCCGGCGTGCCCCGCATGCCGATCGCGACGATGTGCGAGACGGCAGGTTCGTCGGATAGCCCATAGCGGGCCAGCACTGCGGGAAGCACGTCGCAAAGACGGCAAACCCCGGAAACAGCCCCTTGGTCTTCTTCAACGCCCAGGTTCGATAGGGGCTTATCGCAAAGTGACGACATAGGCTTGGCCTCCTTGGGGCGAACCGTCGTTTCCTTCGTCGTTCCATTCGCTCTTTGGCGATTGTACGCATTAGTGTACAAACGTCAACTATTTCGTAACGATTGCTGCCTCGGTTCTAGAGACAGGGCCGTTTTCCAACGGCACCGACGTCCGCCGCGACTCGACAATCGGCCCCTCGACTGCAGTTCTGGTCGATTAAGGCAACCTGGCAAGACAGGAAAAATAAACGTCCCACCAAGCTTGCACGAACAAGGTGGGGGTCGATCCGCCGATGCAAACCTTGCGGCGTATAGCGCATCTTCCTGGGGAGTCATCTGCGGATGAAAGTCTCAGTTCCGTTCGACCCCGTTCACCACCTGGTGGTGCGAATCATGGGGGAACTCGGCGAAGCCGTCACAGACGAGTCCCAGATCATCAAAAGTGTTCTGGTCCGCGAGGGGCATTACTGCGGACGGGCTTTCAAATGCGGCGATATTCGCGCCGTATGGTTTGCCGACGCGAATGAATTGAAGTTCTACCGCGATCGCGGGCCATTGCTGCGGGCCGTGCGTCTGAACGAAGCCACGGCGCCGTGCCGGGCGGCCGCCTAGCGCACCGCGCTGCCCAATGCTGCGAGTGGGCATCGTGAACCGCTGGGCCGCGCCCGGGAGGAAAGCCGAGTGCGTGTCGCCGAGCCTAACGTCCGGCGATAGGGTGCGCCGTAGTCGCTAATAGCGGCGCTACTTCGCTCGCGGCGCGTTCGCCCGATTGAATAGCGCCATCGAGATAGCCCAGCCACTCGTCGGCGGTCTCGGTCCCAGACCAATGAATCCGCCCGCAAGGGCGCTGCAAAGCGTGGCCGAAACTGGTCAGAGCGCCGGGGCTGGTGACCCCTACGTAACAGCCCCGGCTCCAAGGATCGTCGTTCCAGTTCTTTTCGACGTAGTCCGTCGGCGTTAAGGCCTGCGGGCCGAAGAATCGCGCAAGCTCTGCCAGCACAGCCGTGCGCCGTTCGTCAGCCGTGCGTTCGCCCCATACCCGGGCTACTTCGCCATCGCTGAATGTCACCAAAGCCGGCTGCGCGCCGTCGTGCGACGAATCATCGAACGTCGTCACAGTGGGCCCGGTGTCACTAAAGGCCTCGCCTGACAGGCCCGCCTCGCGCCAAAAGGCCTTCTCATAGGTAATCACGTACTTGATCACGGACCCCATTGGCATGCGAGCTGTGATCTGATCGCGGGCCGCGGGCAGCGGCGATTCGTAGTGAATCCTGCCGGCCAAAAGTGGCGGCACCGCCACGATCACGCGTTGGGCTGTAAATCGCCCGGCATCGCTGTGTACGACAACGCCGTCGGCGTGTTGCACGATCGTTCGCACCGGGGCACTGGTGACGACGCGTTTGCCGAGTTGCTCCGCCAACTTCTGCGCAATCTGTTGGGCACCGCCGACGAATCGTTCTTGCTGCGCGCCACCCCGAATCGAGATCAGGCTTTCCAACCCCCGGCCCGAGCGCAGGTAGTTGAGAAAGTATAGAAATGATAAATCCCGCGGCTCGGATGTGAGGACAGCTCGCGTCACGATATCGAGAAACAGTCGCGCCCCGGCGGACCGCATATTGCGACGTTTCCACGTTTCGAGCGTGATGCTGTCCCACTCGCGAGCGTGCTGCGCGTCCCAAGGCCGCGCGGCGGGAATCTCACGCTGAAACTTCTCCAGTCGCTTGCTCGCCCACAGCAGTTCCAGTTGCGCCAGGATCGAAAGCCGGGGCAAGTCCCCTTCGTAGCGCTGAATCTTGCCACCCCAAGAGAGAATCTTAGTGCCGGTGTCGTACTGGGGAAAGCGTTCGATTGCGAGCTCGGCAGCCAGCGCGGCCAAACGATTCTGCGTGGGACCGATCCACTGCCCACCTAGGTCGATCGTATCGTTCCCCAGCCGCTGGCTGAGCGTGCGTCCTCCCACGCGATCGCGCGCTTCGAGCACGACACAACGAATCCCGCGTCGCGTCAGATCGCGCGCAGCGCACAGGCCAGCCAGCCCAGCGCCAACGACGATGATATCGACGGTTTTATCTTCGATCGAGGCACTTGAGTCGTGCGCGAGCGTCACGTGCGATTCCTCGGCAGGGGCGGAGATGACTCAGCGCAAGTACCGAATCCGTGCGCGCTGGCTTGCCGTCAGGCTAACCCGCTTAAATGGTGCCGGTCAACCGTGGGGCCTCGAACCGCTGGCCAGGCAGATGGCCAGGAGTTCGCGCTCTACAACTGCCCACAATCCTGAATGACAATCCGCGCCGCAGTGTCGCCCGACTCCGAGCCCAGGCTTTCGATTCTTTGCAGAACGTCGAATCCTTCGACGACCCGACCGAAGACGACGTGCTTGCCGTCGAGCCAGGGTGTTTTCTCGGTACACATGAAAAACTGGGAATTATTCGTGTTCGCACCCGAGTTGGCCATGCTGAGGATTCCAGGGCCGGTGTGCTTGAGAGCGAAATTCTCGTCGGGAAACTTTCCGCCGTAAATCGACTTACCGCCGGTGCCGTCGCCATTGGTGATATCGCCCCCTTGGGCCATAAAGCCGGGGATCACGCGATGGAACTTCGACATCTTGTAACCGTAGCCGCGTTCGCCAGTGCATAAGGCGCGAAAGTTCTCGGCCGTCTTCGGCACCACGTCAGGGCGCAATTCGATCACGATACGGCCCAATTTGCGGCCGTCGGCCGTAACGTCGAAAAAGACACGGGGCAACGGCCGGAGTTGCTGCTGCTGTGGTTGTTGCTGTGGCTGAAACTGTTGACGCTGCTGCAGTTGCTGAGCTTGCATGATCGATGGTGCGAAGGCGAACCCGAGTAGCGTGAGCACTGCGAAACGGTATTTCATCACCATCTCCCGTAGAAGTTTCTCGATCGACTTATCGACCTGGCAACGCGGCATTCGCGCGCACCGCCAACAATTGGGCGAGCATTGTTGCCGCAGCCTCTTAAAGCTGCAAGACGAACTGGCTTGCGAAGTCATCGGCCAAGAGGACGCCGTCACAGCTAGCGGCGCTGCGGCAGATCGTCCGCGACGATTGATTCCGGCGTGTTGACATCGGCCTCGACCGCTTCGGCGTCGGCGACCGAAACCGCCGGGGCTTGCTCATGAGGTTTTGTGGCTCTCTGTCGTTGCCACCAGGCGACGAGCTTAGGTTGTTCGAAGACTTTGTCCCCCTTAATGACTTCGATCGTGCGCACGATCTGCCGCTTGTCGTAGTGGACTTCAACACGAACATCGGTTCCGTCCGCCAGTGATTCGGCCGGAATGCCGACAACTTCCCACAAGCCGAACGTGGCGACGTCTGCCGCCCCGTGGATCAAGGCTCGTCCCGCCTTCACTCCCTTACTGTATCCCTGCTTGAAGGCGAAGACGTCCACGATGTCGCCGTCACGTTCATCGCTCCAGATGGGCGCTCCAAGCTCTGCGATCACATGCGTGCGTGGCATGCCCTGATTGAGCACGCCCAAATCCTTCTTGCCCGGCTGCTGCGTCGCTTTCAGCGCAGCACAACCCGAAACTGATGCCGAGATAGCGGTCAGCATCCACGCGGCGCAAGCGATGCGATGTACGCGGTTCATGCGTCATCCCGGTACGGGGGGCCAAAAGCAGCCCGATAGTAGATCGCCCGTGATTTCAGGGTCAATCGCGAACCGGTGCCCCTTCTGCAAGCAGACCGCATCGCTAGCTGCGATTTGCGGGCGTTTTTCGTCCGCGGCACCGAAAGAAAAAGTGAGACATAAAAGATTCTCAGCCGCCAATCTGATACATGGCGCGCTGCGGCTTCAAGAATTCGTCACTGTTGATGCCATGTCCCGCTTTTTTCGCACCAACGCTTGCCCGGACAAGCGCTGCCAGTTCCGTGTCGCTCGCCCCTCGGCGTAGCAACGCCCGGGCGTCCCACTCGGTCGTTGAGAACAGGCAGTTTCGCACCTGGCCTTCGGCGGTCAGCCGCAGCCGGTTGCAGTCGCCGCAAAACGGCTGCGTCACGGGATTGATAAAGCCGACCGTGCCACCACCATCGACAAATCGATAATCGGTCGCCGGTTGGCTGGGATCGACGACCGGCAGTGGCTCCAAAGGCGCGATCGCGCTTTCGAGCACATGCCGGATCTCTTTTCCGGATAAGACCTGCGAATTATCCCAGGCGTTGTCCGCGTCCAAAGGCATAAACTCGATAAAACGCAGTTCGAAGCCATGCTGTCGGGCGAAACGGCCCAAGGGCACGATTTGCGCCTCGGTGATACCACGAATCGCCACGGCGTTAAGCTTGATGTGATGAAATCCGGCCCGCTGTGCTGCGAACAGGCCGTCCAAGATACGTTCGAACCCATCGCGCCGCGCGATGCGGCGAAAAGTTTCGGCATCGAGCGCGTCGAGGCTGACGTTCAATCGCTTCAGCCCAGCGTCGTGTAAAGCCTGGGCGTGATCGGCTAACAAAATGCCATTGGTTGTCAGTGCGATGTCGTCGATGCCGGGGATGTCGGCCAGGGCTGCCACCAACCGGTCGATGTTCTGCCGCACCAAGGGCTCGCCCCCCGTCAGGCGCACCTTGTTGACCCCCAGCCGGGCGACGACGCCCACAAAGCGCACGATTTCTTCGAACGATAGAATCTCGTGGCGTGGCTTGAACTGTACGTTCTCAGCCGGCATGCAATAGAAGCAGCGAATATTACAGCGATCAGTGACGCTGATTCGCAAGTTATTATGCACGCGACCGAAACTATCGACGAGCGGATCCTTGGCGCCGCGAGGGGCGTCGGCTCGGTGGATGTTCGAGGTCGCGATGCTCATAGGATCAATCATCACGCAATAGCCACGCAATTGCAACGGATCGCCTACTGCGAGGAATCGCGAGGCTCAAGATCGCGTCCGGGCGTAAATCCGGGATGCACCCACTCGGTGGTGCCATCGGCCCAGTTTTCCTTTTTCCAAATCGGCACAACCGCTTTCAGCGTGTCGATCAGCCACTTACCGGCGGCAAACGCCGCGTCCCGATGCGCCGCACTGACGGCCACGGCGACGCTCGCTTCTCCCAATCCGACGTGCCCTAGCCGATGTACGACGGCGCATTCGACGAGCGGCCATTGTCGGCGCGCCTCGGCCTCGAGCTCGGCAAGCTTTTGCTGCGCCATTTCGGGAAAGCACTCGTAGTCGAGTGATGCGGTACGACGTCCGGCCGTGAACTCGCGCGTGGTTCCGACAAATAGCACCACAGCGCCGGCCGCGTTAGAACTGACGCGCGCCAGTAGCGCCCCGGGGTCGATCGGACCGGTCGTTAATTCCACCATCGCTAACCTCCGCTCACCGGAGGAATGCACGCGACTTCGACTCCCTCGACTAGCGGCTGCGCGTCGTCCGCATACTCCGTGCCGATCGCGAACATGACATGTCGCGCCACCTTTTCCAGTTCGGGCGCCGCGACGACAAGCGCCGCGCGCAATCCGCCAACCGTGGCTCCGGCAGGAACCGTAATTTCGAGCACGTCCCGACCTGTCAGCTCGCGCGCCACGGCAAATAATTTCACCCGCACCGTCATGTGACCACCAGTTCCTCGCCGCGCGCCGTCAACAGCGCGGCCGCCTCGGGCATGGCACCATAGGCCAGGGCAAGGATCTTCAGCGGATGAATTGTTGGTTTGGACGTTCCTTGCTCCATCTGCATTTTACATGCGCTGCATTCGGTGGTGCCGGCCTGAAAATTGCCGCTGCGCATCGCCGAAATCAATTCCCAACCGGCGCGCAAGCTGCTGCGGTAATTCTTGCGTGACAGTCCGTAAGTGCCGGCCATGCCTGAACAGCCGTGCTCGGCCCGTTCGACGGACAGGCCGGGGATCAATCGCAGCAGGCTTTCGCCAGGCGAGCCCACCTGCAAGGCCTTCATGTGGCACGGCTGGTGATAGCCGACCGTGGCATTGACGGGCTTAAAATCGAGTTGCAACTGCCCCGTTTGGTGCATCTGCCACAGATAATGGCAGGCTTCGAATGTGTTGGCCGCTACTAGCCGCGTATCGTCGTCATCGAGCAGCAGCGGGTATTCGCGCGTCAGGCACAGCGCCGCCGACGGCTCGGCCGTTACGATCGTGTAGCCCTGCCGGATCGCCTCGGCCAGCAGGCGAACGTTCACCGTGGCAATTTTGCGTGCGGGGTCGATCGCTCCGCGCGACACCAGCGCCATGCCGCTGGCGCGCTGTTCGGGATGCGCGAACACCGGAACTCCGTTGTGCTCCATCACGGCCACGAGCGCCTCGGCCAATTGCGGGTCGTGATAGTTGGCATACACGTCGACAAAATACAGCACCTTGCGGCCGCTGCGCCGCGTCGGTTGCGTCAGGCGGCGTCTCGCGGCGCGGCGCAGAAAGCTGCGAGAAGCGAAACGCGGTAGCTTCCGCCGCTGGGCAATGCCAAGCGTCTTTTCCACTATCCACCGCGCTTGGCGATTGCGAATGATCCAGTTCGTGAACGGGCTCAATAGTCCGCCGATGGCGCCGACCGTCTCAAGACGAGTCATGATCCAATCGTCCAAGCGCAACCCGTTCATGGCAACATAATTGGCCTTGGCTTCGATCATCAGCTTGGGAATATCCACGCCGGCCGGGCACTCCAGCCGACACATCTGACAGTTGACGCACAAGTCGGCGACGGACTTGAACGAATCGGACGCCAGCGTCTGGGGCGACATCTCGCCGGTCAGGATTGCGCGGATTAGGTTCGCCTTGGCCCGCGGCGACGCTTCTTCGCTGGGCGCGAAACGAAAGATCGGACACATACGCACCGTGGCATCCTGCGCGCGACAGGCGCCGCAGCCGTTGCAACTGGTGGCGACGTTGATCAGCTCGGTCGGCGTCCAATTCAATTCGAGCGATATCAATTCTTCAGGCTCTTCGCCAGCCGCTAGGGCGTCTGCCGGCGGCGGAGCCGGAGCAGGAAGCACCGCCGGACGCAGGCTGCGCGTCATCAGGTCGGGATCGTCACCAATGATCTTGCCCGGGTTCAGGACGTTGTGCGGGTCGAAGATGCGCTTGACCTCGCGCAATACCGGATACAGTTCGCCGTACTGCCGCTCGACGAACTGTGTGCGGCTCAATCCGTCGCCGTGTTCACCGCTGATCGTGCCGCCGACTTGAAATACCGCTTCGTACAGATCGCTCGCCAGGGAGGCCATCGTACGCACGTGCTCGGGATCGGCCAGGTCGAGAAATGGTCGAATATGTAGTTGCCCGTGCCCAGCATGGCCGAACAGGGACGCCGTGACTTGATGGCGTTTCAACACATTCTGCATCTCGACCAGGAAGGCCGACAGTGCTGCCGGCGGAATGGCGATATCCTCGACGAACGGCAGCGCCTGAGTCGAACCCTTCAATCGATAAAGGGTCGGCACGACCTTTTGCGCCAATCGCCAGGAGAGTTCGATGTCGTCGTGCCCGAAAGCCGATCGCGAATCAAAGGCCAAACGTTTGCGGCGCCGCAGGCGATCAGTTAACTGGCGCATTCGCTCGCGCAACTCTTGGGCATCTTGCCCCTCGAGTTCGACCAACAACAATGCTTCGGCTTCGGCAGGTATCAGAGCCGCATAGCGCGAGTCGGTTTCGCGCGCCAAGCTTAAATGGCGCCGATCCATGATGTCACAAGCGACGGGGCCTGCTGGCATGATTTCTTCAACAGATCGCGCGGCCTTTTCTAAGAGGTCGAAGAAGAACAGCACCGTACCGACATGCTTGGGAAGCGGGTGCGTGCGCACGGTAATTTCCGAAAACAGCGCCAAGGTTCCTTCGGACCCGGCCAGTAGCCGCGGCATGTCCAAATACCCGTCATTCAAGACGCCCGCCAGTTCGTACCCCGAGCGATTCAGCAAGCTCTTCGATTGATGCGATTGAATCAGATCGGCATGACGCGAAAGTAATTCGGCCAGTTGATTCAGCAAATCACGTTTCGCCGGATCAGGATCGTGACTGGCGCCGGCGACCAACGGCTCGCGTCCGACCGTCATCTCGGCTCCGTCCGCCATCAGGATGCGCAATTGCTCGATGTTGTCGCGCGCCGAGCCGTACTTCAGCCAGTGCGCGCCCGAGGCGTCGATGGCCACCACGCTCCCCATCGTCGTGACGTGACTCATCGCCGGATCAGGGCCCAAGTGGCGGCCAATTTCGCGCAGCTCTTCATTCAGCCGCTCGTGAACCACGCCCGGCTGCACGCGCGCCCAATCGGCGCCGATGCCAATAATGCGGCGAAAATGCCTTGAAAAGTCGATCACCAAACCAGGTCCGAGTGATTCGCCAGCCAATCCGGTGCCGGCCCCCCGCGCGTGGACCGGGATGCCATTCTCGCGGGCGTACCGCAGGCAGGCCGCGACGTCAGCCGTGCTGCGCGGGCGAATTACCCCCAGCGGCTTGATCTGATACAGGCTGGCATCACTGGCATAAAGCTGCAGAAAGACGTCGTCGCAGCGCACTTCACCAGCCACTAGGCCGCGGAGGTCTTCCTGAATTCTCGTGCGCTGTTCGTCCATGGAAACCGATTGGCGACGGCGAGCGTCACGTCAGGCGATTGCGAATTTTAGTTTCCGCTTTCGAAGGGGATTTCAAAGCCGCTGCGCCGGCCGATAAGCGGCGCCCTGCCTTTTGCGCCACTCGATCGTCCAGGTCGCTCGCGCAACTAACCGTTCGACTGGTCGTGGCCGGCTTCCGCTTCGCCCGTCGCGACCCCGGCGGGCACGTTGCGCCCCAGCCGCGCGGCCTGCTGTCGATATCGTTCGTGCGTTTCCAGGCTGAATGGCCCGTGCTCGACCATCGAGGGCAGCCGCCGATATTCGGCCTGGCATCGATAGCAAACCAGGCTATCCCCCACGACAAAAAATAACACCATGTCCACCAGCGCGGTTGTAAATAGCACGGCGAACGTCAGATAGGTCCAATAAAAATACCAGGTCACGCAACTCAGCGCAAAACCACCGACGACAATCGCTAGCCCGAGCCGGTGAGGGAAATCCTTGCGAACGAACAGGTCATGGCTGCCGCAGACCAGGCATCGCGTCAGGTCCTGGCCGGACCAGGCGCCCGGGGGTGTCGGCAACACGGCTTGGCAATGCGAGCAGGCAATCGAGGGACCATCGACGGCAATGGCTGCCTGGGCGGTCTTATCACAACGTGGGCAGGCGAACGTGACGTTCATAGGTCGACAAACTCAAGTCAAACAACGATCGACCGGACGCGGCCGGTCAAGCCTTTATCATAAAGGATAGGTTGCCTGGGCCGACAGTAGCCCTGAAGCCAATTCGCCGAGGAACGTCGTAATCACGGCGACGTAAAGAATTCCGGTCGCGCTCTGCGTATTGGGGATTTTCAAGGTCTGCCAGGCCATGACGGCCAGGATCGCCGTCCCGACAAGCCCTCCGATCCAGCGCATTCCCAGGAAAATCGTTTCGGTCACATCGGGCCGGCCGGCCGCATCAATTTCCAAGCCCAACCCTGCCCCGCACACAATCACGCGCAGTATCACGGCCACGCCCAACAGGCCAATCAGACGCACCAGTGGCGCGAGCGGCATGCCCGGTGCATTCAGGTACCAATGTCCCAATAGCATCGCGGCCATGGTCGTTCCGAGCACCAAACCACCCGAGGCTGGATCGAGCCCAGCAAGCAACCAAGTCGCGGATGACGCGCTGGTCGCGGACGTAGCGCCCCAGGCCGCGGCTAAATCCGTCACGGCGATCGCGCCGAGAAATCCCAATCCGAGCGTCGGACGCTCATAGAGCCACGCCACGGCTCCGAAGTAGCTGAGTATTGCCGCCGCGATCGCGGACGACGCCGCGGCTAACGAATGTTCGGCCGTGCCCAGCGCCAGCGCGGCCAATGAGTTCAAGCCCAGCAGCACGTAGAGATTGTTGCGATAGTAACCGCTCGTCACATCGCGCGGCGGCACCAGCGTCATCGCGGCAGCCATGCCAAAGGAAAGGCGAAGGATGAATTGGATCAGAATAGCCACGGGGCGGGGCCTTCAATTCTTGGCGGCGGGATGCGGGGATCGGAGTACCGTTGCCCTAACCAGCAACGGCTGCGTCACGATCGCTCAAGCATGCGTGAGGAAATGTTGCGCGATTGTCGGTTGACCTCAGCGCCGGTCGCCGTATATCAAATTCATGATTTCCGAGCGGCTCGACAGGTTCGAGCGGAACACGCCACGCATGGCCGAGGTCACACACACGCTGCCGGGCTTGCGCACACCGCGGATCGTCATGCACGAGTGCGACGCCTCGATCACGACCGCCACTCCCTTGGCCTGCAATTCCTCGACCAATAAATCGGCGATAGTTTCGGTCATTCGCTCCTGCACTTGCGGGCGGCGCGACACGACTTCGATCACACGGGCGATCTTGCTGAGCCCCACCACGCGTCCGTTTGGTAGATACCCAACATGCGCCGTGCCCATGAAGGGGAGCATGTGATGCTCGCACATGCTATTGAAGCTGATGTCCTTGACCAGCACGACTTCGTCGTACTTTTCGGTAAAGAACTTCTTCAAATGGTGCCGGGCGTCGTCATGCAGGCCGCTGAAAAGCTCGGCGTACATCCGCGCGACGCGGGCCGGGGTTTCGCGTAGTCCTTCGCGGTCGGGGTCTTCGCCGACGGCAGCCAGGATTTCGCGAACCGCCCGGCGAATGCGAGCCTGATCCACGTGGCCGGCGCCTGTTTCTTGATTTGCGGCGCCTTCGTCAAGTTCCGCCGTCAATGATTCGAAAACCGAATCGGTCGCGTCCGCCATATTAGCCATCCCAAGCCGACCAAGTATTAGGTGTCTCTGGATATTAGGGTGGGCGGGCGGGGGGGTCAAGCGGCCCTCGGATACGCGCGATTTCGCAACTCGTGTCGCCCGCAGATGTTGCGCACCTCTTCCCTGCGCTGCGAGCTTGCGGAATAAAGAAGAACTCCTTGATCGCTGCGCGGTGACGCGGGTCTCGAACAGAGACAGGTCTCCCCATTCGGTCAGTTCGCGCTAAAATCGGGCGGAAACGTCGCCCGGGCCTTCGCATCCTGACCTTCCAGTCGCACGAGTAACTGCTTTGCACGCGCCGATACGCTGCACTCCGCTAACAGCCCGATTTTCGTCGTCAAATCCAGATCGAGCGTGTATGCGATGATGTCCGTGAGCGCTCCCAGGTCAATGTTGTTTTGCAGCAACTGGGTCAACGGCACCTGCGCCTCTTTCGTGTTGGGTAATGCATCGCGAAAGACTGCCAGCAATCGATGCGTCAGCGCCTCGACCATCGACGCGCTCGCCTCGGTTGACACATCCACACACAGCGACGCTGGCGCACTGCGATACAGGGTGGTAACAGGAAGCTCGCAGCCCAGTCGCACTCGCGACACTCCGGCCAACAGCAAATTGTGCCGCCCGTCCGGCAACCGGACATGAGTAACGATCTGGCCCAGGCAGGCCATAGGGTACACGGGTGGCCGCCCCTCGTAATCATTTTCCCAGCCGGCTTGCAGTAATGACATAGCGATCAGACGATCGTCCGCCAACGCCGCTTCGAGCATCTCGCAATAGCGTGGCTCGAAAATGTGCAGCGGTTGCAGCACATGCGGGAACAGCACCAGGTTCGGCAGAGGAAACAACCGCACTACGCCCGAGAAAGAACCGGGATCGAATTTCAAGTTCTCGGGTAATGACATGAGGCGTTCGCGAACGCTAATGCGCGACGAAGAAACGGTGCAGGTTATCGAACCGTGAAAGTCTAACTTTCCGCGGCGCCCGGCGCCGGATCGAGATGTATCTCGGGGATCTCATCGGCCACGATCTCAACCGCCGGAAAATCCTCGTCGCTGTTGATGATACTGGCGAAACAGCGCTGCATCTCTGCAAAGAACTTGTCCAGGTCGATTCCCTCGTGCAGCGGCCGATACGGCTCCAGATACCCCAGGCTGGTGTAATAAAGCTTCTTCGCGCCGCGAATATTGCCGTTGCCAAAATGATGCAAGGCGACGGCCGCTTGGATCAGGCCCTGGTAAAATTTCCGCGACGGGCCTTGATATTCGGTCCACAGCTCTTCCCAGGCCTCGTGACTTTCAAAGAACTCGCAATCGTTAAAAAACTCGATGCCGCGCAAGTAGAGCGGGTCGTATTCGGCCGTCGGCATGACGAATTTGCCTTCACGAGAAGAGGAAAACGGCAACTTGCACGAGCTTTCGCGATTATAGCCGCGCTGCTCTAAGACGACCATGAGCGACCAGATCACCGGCACAGCGTCCATCTGCTTGACAGGATTCTCCGCCCCTTCAAAAATTGAGGCCGGCGCGTCGTGTCTCTGGTTGCGGGAATCATCACGGGAAACGGGTAAGTGGCGTACGGCAATGGCCGGCGCGGCAGGCCCGTCTTGGCACGCATGGGTAGTACCGTCACAGCCCGGACACATGCGGCCCGCGTCGCGCGCAAGCTTGCCGAGCTTTATCCCGACGCCGAATGCTCGCTGGTATACGATTCACCGCTCGAGCTGCTGGTCGCGACGATCCTTTCGGCCCAGTGTACGGATGAACGGGTCAATATCGTGACCCAGGAGCTATTCCGCCGCTATCGCTCGGCCGAAGACTTCGCTAGCGCCCCGCTGCCACAACTCGAAAAAGCCATCAAGAGCACCGGCTTCTTTCGGAACAAAGCCAAGAACATCAAGGCCTGCTGTCAGGCGCTGGTCGACAATCACGGCGGCCAGGTGCCCCACGATCTGCAAAGCTTGGTCGTCCTGCCGGGCGTGGGACGCAAGACGGCCAACGTCGTTCTCGGCACCGCTTTTGGCCTCGCGACGGGGATAGTCGTCGATACTCACGTCGGGCGACTCAGTAATCGCCTCGGTCTGACCAAAAGCGCCGACCCCGTGAAGATCGAACAAGACTTAATACGCGAACTCCCTTCGACGGAGTGGATCGCCTTCAGCCATCGCATGATTCAGCACGGCCGGCGGGTTTGCATGGCACGCAATCCGCAGTGCGAAGTGTGCGCGATGGCGGATATTTGCCCACGCATTGGAGTCGCGGATCGGACGACCACCGCCAGTGCGGCAACAAAAAAAATGCCAGACAAGGTGGGCCGCTTGACCAAAGCAAACGCCACCAAGGCCAAAGTCGCGGCAAAAGTCAAAAAGCCAACGCAACCAAAGAAGGTAAAGGCGAATGCCGGGCGCTAGGCGACGCGCGGCGGTCGTCCGGTTTCGGGTCTCCATTTCGACGGCAAGGAAAGCGAGCGACCACGAATGATTCTCTCAGGCCACGAGATTCGCGCGCAACTCGGCTCGAACATCGTCATCGATCCGTTCGATCCCGCGCGGCTCAACCCGAACAGCTACAACCTGTCGCTGCACGACGAGGTACTGGTCTACGAAGAGGTGGTCCTCGACATGCTGAAGCCCAACCGCGTGCGGCGCATCACGATCCCGCCGCAAGGGCTGGTGCTGAATCCACATCAACTTTATCTGGGACGGACTATCGAACGTACCGAGACGCACAACCTGGTGCCGATGATCGAGGGACGGTCGTCGATCGGCCGGCTCGGCCTATTCGTTCACGTGACGGCCGGCTTTGGCGACGTTGGCTTCTGCGGCTTCTGGACACTCGAAATGTTCGCCGTCCAACCGGTGCGGGTTTATCCCGGTGTGCCGATCTGCCAGATCTTTTACCACCAGATCGCAGGCAGCTACACCGAGTACGAGAGCGACAAGTACCAACACAACCACGACATTCAGCCAAGCATGCTCTTCAAAGAGCTGAATCCCGAATCGTCCAACGATCCGCAATTGCAATTGGCGTTCGGAATGGAGCGAGTGATGGATTGAGCCGGCGCGCTACTCATTTCTCCGGCAAATTCAGCGGCGCGTAGTACGGTTTGTCACCCAGACCGCGGACTTTCGTCAGCCAGTTGCCGAGCGCTTCCTTCGGCGTGTACGACCATTCTTGTCGATGATAGTTCCAACTGTCGGGATTGAGCGCTTGCGCTTCCTTCCAGTGGCGGGCCGCAAGTTCCGGTTCGTTGTGTTCCTTGAAATACGTGGCCAGCTTGAAATGCGCATCCGCAGTGGCTTCTTTTGGGGGACGCACTCCCAGGTTATCGCGAAGCTGTTCGGGAGTCATCGCGTACTTGCTCTTGGCACCGTTTTCGACCCAATCGCGTAAACCCGCGACATAATCCGATCCGTTGACTTTGATCGACATCAGTGCAACATCGCGCGAATAGGCGACCTCGGCCGGGCGAACGACGTGCCCTTGCTCGTCGATCCACACGCCGGTTGGCACGTTGACCATATGAAACAGCGAGCTCACGACATGGTCTGGATCGAGAAGTGTCGTGTAGGTCGCCTTCGCGCGGTCGTACCACTCGCCCGCGGCCTCTTCGCCGGCCGTGTCCTCGGCCACGGCCACGATCGCCAGATTCTTATCCTTCAGTTCTTCATGCAATGCCTGCCAGCCTGACAGGTCCAGCTTGCAGCCACACCACGAGGCCCAGGTTACTAGGAAGACCTTCTTCCCATGAAAGTCCGATAGGTGAACGATTTTTCCAGTGCGATCAGGCAGCGAAAAATCAGGGGCCTCGGCCGTGGCGGCCGCGGCCGATCGAACGGCCGGAATTTCACCGAAGCTGAATACTCCCCGGTCTGCCTCGGCGACGACTGGCTGGTTGAGTGTTCGTGCAAGCTTCGAGAGATTGAAAAAACTCTTACCATCGACATCGCGCACGAATCCGGCCGACGGTGTGCGATCCACCGGAATGCAAATCGCGCCGCAGCAGGCTCCCTGCGGCTTGAGCTCGAAATGGTTGATCTGTTGCAACTCGTCCGGCGTCACCCATAAATCGTTGTCGATAATCTGTGCTTTCGATAATTCGGAGGTATGGTCGGGCGTAATCACTGTGACCCTGCCGGCCGTCGCCCGCCCCGCCGGGATGACCGCCAGCGCGAAGACCAACACAAGCCAATGGCCGAATCCCTGATTAATCATTTCCAAGCTCCACGAGTACAGCACATGACATGCCGAGTGTTTATCGACGGATAAGTTTGAAGATTGCGCACGGTAATACGAGAGAGTGGCACCGTAGGATTCATTTCAACGGCGGTACGATCACGATACTCCAACCGCGAGTCACGGCATAGCATTCGCCACGGACGAATCGCGAATTAAGGATCCTGCCGCCGACGCTTTTGGCATCGCGCGATTACGGTTCCGGCCAGCGCGATAAGAAGTAATCGCACGCCCGGCGGTTCAGGCACTGTCGCCGTGCTGCCCGAGGATTGCAGCTAGTTGGCCGAGATCAGTGCCAGATCCTGCCCATTGACGATACCATCTTCATTGGCGTCCGCGGCAAGCCCGGAACCCGTTTTCAGCCAATTGCTGGCTACCTGCGCTAGGTCTTGCGCATTGACGATGCCGTCGCGGTTCAGGTCGCCGGTCAAAACGACGTGATTCAGGGCCGGATTTACATCAAGCACCATCGTGGCAACGTTGTTGGCGGCGTTGCGGAAGTCGAAATAGGCGTGATTCAAATAACCGTCCGGGCCGCCGAACAGCGTGTTCAGCCAACCGCTGGTCAGAAAGTCCATGCCGAACACTCCGGCAACGCTCGGATCGATGTCATACACGCCGACCTGCAAGCCGGTCCAAATCAGATTCACCCCTTCAGTAGTTTTCACCGCCAAAGATCCCACGTCCACGATCGGCACGGTGACCGTTCCGGCAATGCCGCTCAGATCGAGAGAATCGACCGCGTCACGCGACGGATCGATTCCCAGCGCTGCCGCTGTGGCCGTCGAGATGATGGATATCTGCGCGCCGGTATCGACGATGAACTGCGAGTTGAGGACGTGATTTTGATTCGCAACCGCGACAGGCGCCGTGACCAGCGGAGCGAAAGTGGGCAGCGGATCGCCCGCGTTCTGTTGCCCGGTCGGAGGAAAACTCTGTAGCGTCAGCGGCACGTGATACTGCGCAGCTGCGATCGGCGGAGCGGAATTCGAAAAACTGGTCTGCAACGTATCGAAATTGCCACCCGACCATGCAGACATATTGATATCAGTCGTCCGTCCCATCAAGGCCGGGGTGCCGACGATGCCGTCGAAACCAACGTCGGCATCCGGATTCGACAGCAGCCGAGTATTCGGCAGCGCGATCGGCACGCCATCGTCGCCGGCGAAGTTGAGCTCGTACGGTTTCGAAACGTCCATCGTGGCCGTTCCGCCGATGCCGAAGTCGTTGTACTTGGCCACCGTCTTGTAGCCCGACGATTGCAGTTCGCTGTAAGCGTTACCTCCGACCAGGATGTCATTCGCCCCCGTATCGAGCAGGAAACTGTTCGAAGATTCAGGGCCGAGATTGTTCTGCGTCGCGGGATCGACAACGGCCACGCTCACCCGCGGTTGATCCAGGGCAACGCCGTCCGAGGGCCCTAGCGTGATCGAGCCAGCGGCCTGCAATTGCTGCGGCGCAAGCAAAACCAGGGCGAATAAGAGAAGAGCCAAACTATCGCTGATCGACAAACGGGCAGGCGCAATCATACGGCAATGCTTTCCATAGGGCGACTATAGGCCGCACCCAAAAATCGCAATTGCCCCCGAAGAATTGTCATCACGGCTGTTTCGCCGCGACCGGCTTAGGAGAAATCGTAACGGCTTCTCGCGAATTCGCCCACCACGAATTGCGATTCGATCATCGATTTTCAAAATGTCGGCGGTTACCAAACGGTCGCGGGATGCTTGCTGTACAGCGGCACGCGTGCGAGCAAGAATACCAACAAGCTATGCCGACTTCAAAGAGAACTGATTAGCGAAGGATAGTCCGTGCGCCGAATTTACTTCTTCGTCTTAATGATCTTGATCCCGCTGGCCACAGGCGTGGTAGTTGCGCAACCACCATCGATCCCGCGCAAGCCCTCTGATATTCCCAATCCACGCACCGCGGGCGATTTCCAAACGCGCGGTGAGCTATGGCGCCGCGAGGGAGATTCGGATAAAGCCGTTGCGGATTTCACCGCGGCCATTGAACTCGATCCGCAAAAGCCAATCTTTTACCTGGAACGCGGCCTGACACTGGCGGCCAAGAAGGAGAACGAGAAAGCAATGGCTGATTGCGATCAGGCCTTGCGATTGGACCCCAAGTATCAGTTGGCCTACGTGCTACGTGCGCAGTTATGGACCGAGCAGCGTAAATACATCTCGGTCCGCAACGACCTGGTCACGGCCTGGCGACTCGACAATAAAAATGTCGTCGTCTGCGGCAACCTGGCGTGGTTGCTGAGCACCTGCCCGCTGGACGAAATTCGCAACGGCCGCCGGGCCGTGGAACTGGCAACTTTTGCCTGCGAGTTTGGCAAATATCAGAATCCCGCGGCGATCGATACGCTCGCGGCGGCTTACGCCGAGGTTAGCAATTTCGATGCCGCCATCAAGTGGGAAGAAAAGGCGATCGAGCTGGGCGCGAGCGATCAAGGATTCAAGGACCGACTCACGCTCTACAAGCAAGGCAAACCTTATCGAACGCCGTAACGACGAATTCGCCCCGGCCCCTCACGACTTGCGTTACACGTCACGTTCCACGATCACTTACGCAGAATCAGCTTCCCGCTGCGTGTCACGTTCAAGCGGTATAGCTCATTGCCGTGGCGGATCACGATTTCGCGATCGCCCCGCATCAAGTCCAGCGAGTTAATCTCGCGCGGCACTACCGGCTGCGGCGATGATATCGAGGGCACATCTTGGGGCACGTCGTTTGTCATAGGAAACCTGGCGGATCGCGAGGCGAGTGTGGAGCGATTAAGGTTTGTTCTGCCGCCGCGCAACCATGAGGCCAGCGGCGCTTGAGCCGTTGGCGTCGCACCAGGCGAAAGCCAGCGTGCTGCCGGAGCGCCCGGCGGTTGGTCGCAGACTCTTTGTTCGAACATGGATACCTCGTGTGCAAGAAATAGATGTTGTCACGTTCTTCACGGCTTCGTTCGTCACTGTTTAGTGATTGCGGTCAGCTGGATTCGATTTCAGTTCATAGCTCGCTGTCAGTGCGGCACCCGATTTGGTCGCCGGTACGTCCAATCGAAACGGCGATCTGTGCGAGTAATCAGGCGGTAACTTTCGGCGTTTTACTTTCGGTTTACCCTGCGCCGCGCCAGCCGCAGCGTGCTCGCTCGCGCCGAGCGGCGGGGCATCGACGATCTCGACACGGTACGTACCTGGGAGCAGTCCGTCCTTTACCGGCAATGTGTATTTTCCGTCGACAATCAGGGCCGCCGTCTTGCTGCGACCGTGATCGAGTGGCACGAACATAACAGCCGCTTCTTTCAGTGGATTTCCGTCAAGCGTCACCTCGCCTTCGACCGTTCTCGGCGACGGCGCGCAACCAAGTGCGCTCGCGCAAACGAAGCCCACGATGATCGCACTCACCGTTCTTTTAGAACGGTTCGACCGCTTGCCCATCGTTGCGCTTCGCTAGGTATTTGAGTGTGTCAGGGTGGGTAAATTTCTGCATAAAATGGACCGAGCCATCGACCATCAGCATGTTCACACCATTGATGTGATCGCTTCGAAATGTGTCGAGCTCGAAGAAGGTACCGAGGATCACATTCCGGTTGGCGTCAAAAACGCCGCTCGTCGAGGCGGTACTGCAAAACGGGTAACTGCTTGCCCACTGCCCGGCTCCCCCCTGAGGATTCGTTTCGGTCGGATAATTGAGAATTCCAAAATTCATCTCTCCGGCGAGGAACGTGTGTGTAGTCCCGTCCTCGCTGAGAATCTTGTTTATCGACGTAGGGCCCCAGCCGATGTTGACGATCGCTCCATTGTCGAACTCAGGATCGGTGTCGTTCGCAAAATGGTTAAGAACACTTCCCGTGCAGACGGCGTAACTCGCCCACCCCGGATACAACGCGAGGGCAGCGTCGTTAATCAACATCGACGGACAACTGTAAACGGGCAGCGGGACATTAATCAGTGCCGCGTTCCCCGCGTCCGACATAGGTTTGGAAAGGTTGTATTGTTGGAAGCGCGCCGTTTCCTCGAGAAACGGCAATATGCTGAAGAAGGCGCTCAGGCCGATTAACTTATCTTTATCCTTGTCAGACATTACTGGCGTCCCTGGCGGAATGTACGATGATGGGTCGAGTCTTGCCGGCAAGGCGCCGCGAACCTGGTCGAACATTTGCATTGCCAGGCCGATTTGCTTCAGATTGTTGACGCACTGCGTTCGTCGCGCCGTTTCGCGCGCCGACTGCACCGCTGGCAACAGGATGGCAATCAAGATGCCAATGATCGCGATGACGACCAACAGCTCGACGAGCGTGAATCCGAGGCGCGATCGGCAGCGTAGTAATTGCCTGCGACAATCCATGAATGACGTCTCCCTGCCAGCGATCGGGCGTAGCCAGTAGCGGCTGCACGTTCCGCCGGCGGGAAGGCTCGCGGCGAACTACACCTGCGCGAGTTCGACACTGAATAGGCCGCCGGCACGAATTATTAAGATTCCGGAAGGTGGCGCGCGGGCGAAAAGCGGGCTGGCTGACTATTGAGACTTTGTCTCAATTCCGGTCCGTTGATAATACCCGAGCGCACGCGCTCGTCAAGCGACTTCTGCCGATATCGCGCAAAACTTGCGGCTTTTCCGGGGAAGTTCCGGGGTTACCCCTTGGAACAAAGTTCTTGACAGCAACGTCCACGCAACTAAAATGCGTGCCAGTGAGACTCAGTATCAATAAAGATTTGAGTCCTCAGACAGAGCGGCTCGCCAGCTAATCTCTCGCCCGCCCGCCTCTCTTAAGCGCAGCAACCAAGAGTTGCCCGCGCGGCATCGCGAAGCTCTTCGCTCAATGGCTATTTCGAGGTGGGCCCTCGCGGCCAGAGCGAACGTGTTTTTTCAAAATACGCAGCGGGCTTATCGCTTTTTCCGTAGGGACGCTCTTTACGTTTGATTCGTGTCCATCAAAGCAGTTCACCAGCCATTGGCCCGCTAGCCGCTCGCCCGGTTAACGCCCGGAACGTGGCCTGTCGCGACGACAAGAAATGCGGGAGAGACGCTAATGCAAAGCAACAATTCGACGTGCTTTTGCCAGGCTTAATCGGCCAGTGATCTGATAATCCACCTTTGAAGGACACATATACATGACGCGGACGTTTGTCGGAAAATATTTTTACGCCACGATGACGCTTGTTTCATTGACCATCACGAGCAATTTGGCCCATGCCGGAGCGCTAAACACGCCCGTGCTGCCGGTCTGGGGGCGTCCGACCACCAACGCTCAGGCCACGGCCAATCTCAGCACGTATCAAGAATGGAACTCGATGTCCCCCACCGCCTCGGTCCCCACCTCGGGCAGCCCGTTGGCCGCTCCGACGCTGTTGAATCCGAACGCTGGCGGATCCGTGCAGCCGGTCTTCTACGACAGCACCGCACCCGGCGACGGCGCCTTTCAAGCAGGCACAGATATTTACTCGTTTAGCGGTGTGTTGACCCCCGTGGTTGTAATTCCCGGCTACAACCAGGCGGGGCACAACCTCCGTGTTTCGATCGAAGTGCAGTCATTCGGCAGCCTGATCGATCCGACCAACCTGACTGCGACGTATACCGATCCAGGCGGCAACGCCCATTCGTTCCAGGTAAACACTTTGCCGTCTTATGCGTACTCCCAGGCCTTCAATGACGGTGGCTCGGACTTCGGTGGACTAGGCACTGCTTACACGGTCGACAATCTGTGGACTTTCACCCTTCCGCAAGACACGTCCAGTCTGACGCTGACCTTGGGTTGGGGCGTCACGTCCGCGGCCATCGAAGCCGTGTCGGTCGATACTCACGCGTCTGCCGTGCCCGAACCGTCGACCGTCGCGCTGAGCCTGATGGCCGGCCTGGGGTCGGTCGTGCTATGGAACGTGCGCCGCCGCAAGGAATCGCGTTCGTAATCACTTTTCAACGACGAGGCAAACACGGATGATTCTGCCCAATCCAAGTTCGATCGGTAACGGAATGCCCAAGCGTTCCGTCGTAACTAAACGTCGTGCCCGGGCTGGCGTAGCTGTTAGGGGCCAGCCCGGCACGACGGTTGCTCTCAATTGCGGCGCACCATTGCCGCGGAGGAGTTCCGTTTTGCTATCTCACCGTCGAAATGCAAAACCAATGACCCGTTGGCTGCTGCTGGCAACGCTATGCGGCATGGCGGATGTAGCCCAGGCCCATTTCGTATTTGTCGTCCCGCAGGCGGACGGGGCCAAGGCCAAAGTCGTTCTCAGCGAAGATCTTTCGCCTGACGCCGAGGTCGACTTGATCTTGAAGGACAACGCCAAACTGTATGTTCGCGATGAAAGCGGTCATGATGCACCGCTGGTGCTTCGCAAAACCGCCGATGACAGCGCCGAGACCGAGCTCCCGGGCCACGGCCAGCGCGTCGTCCATGGCATCGCGGACTTGGGGGTTATGCAACGCGGCAACACCAAGCCCTTTCTGCTGGTTTATCATCCGAAGACGATCCTTGGCGACGCATTCGATCCGCACGCCTCGCTCGGGGACAAGGCCCCCGTCGAGATCATTTCAATCGGCAAAGCAGGGGCGGTCGCCTTCCGCGTCGTAGCGCAGGGCAAGCCTGTGGCCAACGCGGAAGTGAACGTGGTTCTGCCCGACGGCGAGCGGACAAAGACTATGACCGACGCCGCTGGCCAGACGACCACCTTTCCTCAGACAGGCCGTTTTGGTGCCTGGACGCGCCACTTCGAAGCCAAAGGGGGCGAAAGCGGTGGCAAACCTTTTGAAGAAACACGACATTACGCGACGCTCGTGATTGACGTTGGCGTTGCAAAATAAGCCGCTAACCTACGAAGCGGCGTACCCGCTGTAGGGCACAGCAATACAACCGCCCAAATTCCGAACCCATTTTTTAAGGCCAGTTATTCATGTCCATTCGCCAATTCGTTTATGCCGTACCTTGCCTGCTGCTTGCGATGCTGCCGGTGGGGATGTCGACCTCCACATTCGCCGAAGAAACGCCCCCGGCGAAGCATTACGCCGACATGCCCGTGGCGGCGTCCAGTTTCGGCGCTGTCGGCTGCGACGGCTGGCTGTACACATACGGCGGCCACATCGCCCGCGTACACACTTACTCGACCGAGGCTGTTTCCGGTCGCTTCGCGCGCTTGAAGCTGGCCGACGGAAAGGCGTGGGAAGAACTCCCGGGCGGTCCCGGACTGCAAGGCATGAATCTGGCCAGCCACGCCGGCAAGGTCTACCGCATCGGCGGCATGGAACCGCGCAATAAGCCTGGTGATCCGACCGACAATCATTCGGTAGCGGACGTCACCTGCTTTGATCCGGCGTCCGGCAAGTGGCAGGCGCTGCCTTCCCTGCCAGTGCCACGGTCGTCACACGACGTGGCCATCATCGACGGCAAACTGTACGTCCTCGGAGGCTGGAACATGCGCGGCGAGGACGGCGAGGATTGGCTCGACAAGGCTCTCGTGCTCGACCTGCAGGGCAAGGAGCCCACCTGGCATGAGATCGAGCAGCCCTTCCAGCGGCGTGCTTTGATCGTCGCCGTTCACGGCGGGCGAATCTTCGTCATCGGCGGATTCAACGAGGATAATCAGCCGCTACGACGCGTTGACATTTACGACCCGGTCACCAAGAAATGGAGCACTGCCCCCGAACTGCCAGGCGCGGATCATAACGGATTCGCGCCCGCGTCCTGTGCGTTGGGAAATAACCTGTACGCCAGCGTCGCGGACGGTTCGCTCCTACGGCTGGACGAAGCCGGCAACAAGTGGGATTTCGTTGTAAAGCTGAAACCGCGCATCGTGCATCGCCTGGTGCCACACGGCGACGAAATCCTGATCGTCGGCGGCGCACGCGGAGGGGATAACCTTGCCACGATCGAAGCCGTGCCCGTTGGCCCGACCAAGCAGGCGAAAGCCGAACGGGCCCTATCAGGCGACGTTGCCCGCTGATCAGATTCGTTGCCTAGAAAAGTGTCGTGGTCGGCAATACGTGTCGCGGCAACGGCTTGTCGGTTTGCCGATGCGCGCCCGTAGGAAGTCGGCAACCTCAGCGCCAGCACGCGAATCGGGAGCACAACTCCCGCGGCTCGGCTTTCGCCGCGACTTACGAAGAAACAGGCGTTGTCGTACTCACTTTTTCCAAACGGCATGCAAGTCGTCCGAGTACTGCTTGCGCACGCCGTTGTCGGTCAGGATATCTTCGGTCGCGTCGAACATCTCTTGCCGACGGAAGACCAGCGTCTCGACTTCGGTCTCGGCGAATTGGAATTCCAGAAACTCGTCCTTGCTGTCACGCAGCAACTCGACCAGGTGCGCCAGGTTCTTTACCGGTACGTCGTTTACTTTTGCCACGACGTGCAGCGCCGGCGAATCGTATCCCTTGGTCAATCGGTGCGAAAAGAACGGAGAGGGAATCATTACCAGTTCCTCTCCTTCGAAAGCCGGCTGATCATTCACGCGCGACACCAGCGGGCTCTTCTTACCAGACATGAACGCCAGGTAGCGCTGATCGCTGAAGATGCCGCCGACCAGTTCCGCGCTGGCGGTCGTGAACACCATCGGTCCCAGGATGAAATACGAGGGATAAGCGCCGTCTAAACGCGGTATCACGCGTGGGCGACGCGCCGCGACCGGCGCATCGATCGCAATCGATTCCCCTCCGCGCAACACCGTCAGCGGCACGATGCCATCATGCGCCAGCTTGGGCACGTAGTAGGTGAACATGACCTGCAGGTCGTCTCCTAGCCGCACATTTCCGCTGCGGTCGAGTACGTGCGGACCGATCTGCGTCACGACATCATGCTCGTGCAGCGGGAGTTCAGTTTCGCTCTTGCGAGATCGGGTGATCATGCACCCGCCGGCCTCCTTGGGAATTTTCAGCCACGTGCGCAGGGCGTCATTCTCCGTGGTTTGAAACTCCTCCCACAATTGCTGCTTACCATCGTAATGGCCGTCGGCAACATCGCTGAGAAAAGTACGTACTTCCTCGGCTGGAATCAAATAACCGATATTGTCGGCCGTGGTCAGCCCGCTAAAGGCCACCCCGATGACACGACCGTCCGAAATGGCCGGACCGCCACTGTTTCCCGGATTCAGCGCGGCATCGATTTGAATTCGTAAACCGGAGACGCCGAAATAATAGCCCGTGTACTCGACGCGCGACGAGATGCCTTCGGTGACGCTCATCTGATCGCCGCCGACGGGAAAGCCATACACGTTGACCGGCGCCTTCACACGCGGCAATCCCTCGTCGAGCGACAGCGCCGGCCGGTCGTCGAAGAACGTCTCGTCTTCGACGCTGAGAATCGCCAGGTCGATTGGCGTGGCGATCGCCACCACCTTGGCCAGAAATTTCTCGGCCGATTGGTACGGCTGCACGTAAATCTGGCTCGGATATCCCACCACATGGGCGTTGGTCAGGATACGCTTGCCGTCGATGACAAATCCGGTTCCCGACATTTCACGCGACGAGGATTTCGTCCACGGCCGGAAGAAGTCGGGCAATCGCTGTGTCGTATGGATTTTGACGACCGACGGGCGAATGGCGTCCTGCTCGGCCTTTGCCGGGAGATTGTGTCCAAGCGAACTTGCGGTCCACGCTATGCAAAACGCTCCCAGGAAACGCAGATGAACTTTTCGGGTCGCGTGCAATCGCGTCATACAAGCCTGAGGGTGCGAAGGAATCATGGACGTGGGAATGCTTCCGTTATTCTGAGGCAACAGATGTAACGTTGCAACCGAGCGGGCGCTATGCGTCGCGATCGCTACTCGGTAATTCGATTGCCGCCAAAGATCCGACGTCATTCTTCGCCCGGCCGATACGACTTGATGGCTTGGGCTTTGATCTCCTCAGCGGTGAAAGCGGCGGGCTTCAAGCGATTGGCGCTGAATAACGGTGCCTGGTCCGCAAAATGTGGCGAGTCCGACACACCACTCTGGCTGTAGGCGACGTTGGTAAACGCACGCGGCGGATCGCTGAACTCCACGGCAAAGACGAAGCTGTCGCCGCTGTTGGCCACCATCCGCCGATCGTGGTCTTTGCGGAATTCGATCACGCGAAAGCAACCCATCAAGCCCGGTCCGCCCGAAACCGGCAAATCGACGTTGCCTTTGCGAATCCGATGCGCGTCGCCCCAAGAGATGTCCGTCGCCCCGTAGGAGCTTATCACGTCATCAAGTCCGCGGCCAAATGCCTTCACAGCGCGCTCACGATCCGCCAGGCCGCGTGGCGTGGTCATCGGCTCGGCGGCGTTCCAGGCTAAGGAAAACGTTTCCTTCGCCTTGTCGTAATACCGATCCCACCAGGCGGCGAACAATGCCCCGCCCCGACTACCCGCGGCCACGGTGTTGTCCCACTTGTCTAAAATCGTTAGTGCCGCTTCGACCTCGGCCGTGGGACCAGTCGCACGCATCACCTCGATCAAGTCCTTCTTCACCCGATCCGCCAGCAACATCCTTGGGCTGTGCTTCAGGCGAATGACTTCGTCCAACGACAGCTTGCGATCGTTATCGATCAGTTGCAGGCTGTGCTGCGTACGCAGACTAAGGTCATTCGGCGAAAAATGGGTGGGGAACCTCGCCGGATCCAACGGTACCCGTAAGTTCGTCAAATAGGGCGGAGAATTGCAGTTCTGCACGTAGCCGCCACGCGGATTCAAAAGCTGTGGCAACTCGTCCGTGCCATGAATCCGCGTCCAAACATCGGCCGTACCCGCGGCAGGTACAGGTTCGGCACGATGGGCCGGGTGGGGCAGGTCCGGAACGGTGCCGTTCCAAATGAAGAAGATATTACCGACCCGATCTGCATAGCAAATGTTGAACATTGGCAGCAGATTCAATGCGAGCGTGCTGCGGAACTCGTCGAGATTCTTTGCCTGCGACATCCTCAGCCATTGCTCGTAAGGCCGATAGTTCTCGTAGCTGGCATTGCGCAGGATGTACGCTTTCTTATCGGTGCGATATACGACAGGTCCAAGAGGTGCATGCCAGAACGTGCGCATACTATCAGTGCGGTCGGTGCCGGAGCGAATGCTGATCGTCACGTCGTCGCGCGTAAGCGGCACTGATCCGCCGTCAAACAGGTAATGATCCGGCCGCGCCGGATCGAGAGCGACTTCGTAGATTTCCTCCAGGTCAGGCTGGTTCACCGTGTGCGACCAACCCAAATGTTCGTTCCAGCCGCTAGTGAGGATCGGGCGCCCGATGAATGTCGAGCCGTAAAAGTTCATCCGCCCCGGCACGATCACATGGGCTTCGTAATAGGTCGAAACCGGCGCCCACGGCTGGTGCGGATTGCCCATCAGCATCGCGTGCCCCGACTCGCTACGACTGGGAGCAAAGGCCCACATGTTCGAGCCCGTCATGGTTTCGTCCGGCTCGTGATCGAACATGGCCGTCTTTACATTCTGCTCGGCCAGAAACTCTTTCAAGATGTTGTTGCGATTAAATGCAAACCGCATCACGCCAGCGACACCATACGCGGCAATGTCATGCGCCGTGACCTCAGGCATCCACGGCGGCAACTGGTCGCGGTGCCGGCCGGCGAAGAAGTTCAGTCCTCCGGCGAATCCGGCGAGCATCTCGCGATAGTCGGGATCCAGCGTGTGATACGAGGCAATCGAGCGCTCGTAAACGCGAAACTGGCGATTGAAGAAATCCGACTCGACGTTTTTGCTCTCTTCCCCTGCGCCGAAAGAGTCGGCCAGCGTGCCGCGAACTGCCAAAACACCGCGCATAATGTCCAGACAATGATCCTCGGCCTGGCAATAGCCCAGGCCGAACGCCGCGGCACCCAGAGTGTCGCCCGTGATATGCGGCACGCCGTATTGCGTCCGCTGGATCTGCACTCGCTTTGCCAAAGGCGGCGCATCGGCGGCTAGCCCGACCGTCGACAGTACAACAGTCACGGCCCCGATCAAAAGCGAGACGCCTACACCACATTTGACTTGTCGATGTCGTGCCATGAAAAGTGACTCCACCCGTATTGAACTGCACCAGGTGCCCATCGCCCGGCCACAACGCCGAGCGCAGCTTAGCCGCCACGACTGACGGCTTCAATAAACTTGCCGGGCGAGCCTCTCGGCGGTTGCTATTCATTGCTTTCCACAATCGACGCCGTGTCGATGAATCCGGAGTCCTGCATGTTGCCACGACTCACGATGCGCCGGACAATACGCCGCGGCCGCTCGCGCCCCTTTCTTCGTCGATACTTCGTTCACACTCGTCGAGGTGGTTGTCATGCCCACATCGTTGCGCGTTCAATTTCGTTCGGCGTTTTGCATACAGGCCTCGCTCCTGCTCCTAGTCGGACCAGGGGCAGCGATTCTGGCTCAAACGGCCAGGGCTGAAGAGCCCCTCACCGTCGAAGGTGGCAAAATCGTCGGTGCTGTCGATCAGCATGGCATACGTAGCTACAAGGGAATCCCCTTCGCCGCTCCACCGGTGGGCGCGCGGCGCTGGCAGTCGCCGCAGCCGATCGTGGTCTGGGAAGGGACGCGCGACGCCACGAAGTTCGGCGCCGTCTGCCCGCAAGCGCCCTATCCCGAAGGGTCGATGTATGTGCAAAAGCCGCAGCCGCAGAGCGAAGACTGTCTCTTCCTGAACGTCTGGACCGCGGCCAAGAGCAACACTGAGAAGCGGCCCGTACTGGTGTGGATTCATGGCGGCGCGCTGACGCGCGGCTCAGGCTCGATCCCCCCCTACGACGGCACTTCTCTTGCGCGACAAGGGGCGGTGGTTGTCACGCTGAACTACCGTCTGGGCCCGTTCGGTTTTTTGGCATTACCGGCCTTGAGCAAGGAATCGGATCACGCCTCGTCGGGCAATTACGGCATGCTCGACCAGATCGCGGCGCTCGAGTGGGTTAAACGAAACATCGCCAGCTTCGGTGGCGATCCAGCGCGAGTGACGATCTTCGGCGAGTCGGCCGGATCGTGGAGCGTTTGCTACCTGGTCGCTTCGCCGCTAGCCAAGGGATTGTTTCACGGCGCGATAGGACAAAGTGGCGGCGCGTTCGCGCCAATGCCATTTTTGAAAGAGGAACGGCACGGCGTCCCCTCGGCCGAAAAGGTCGGTGAGCGTCTGGCACGCGAGCTTGACTGTGATACGGCCGACGATCCGGCGGTAGCCCTGCGCGCTAAATCCGCTGAGGAACTGTTGGCCGCGGCCGACAAAACGGGCATACGCATTCGTCCCAACGTCGATGGCTGGATCCTGCCCTACGATGTTTACGCAATCTTCGCCGCTGGCAAGCAAAACCCGGTGCCCGTAATTGTCGGTTCCACGGCCGACGAAGGGACAACTTTGTTCCCAGGGCCGACTCCCAAGACGATCGACGCCTACACCGCCGCTGTGCGCGCCAAATACGGCGACCTGGCTGATGATTTCCTGGCCGCTTACCCGGCCAAGACAGACGAAGACGTTCGTTCAGCATTCCTGGCGGGCATACGCGACGAATGGTTCACCTGGGAGATGCGCACCTGGGCCCGTCTGGCCGAACGCTCAGGCAATAAGGCCTATCAATATTACTTCTCGCACGTACCGCCGTCGCCGCGGAGTGCCGAAGTAGGTGCTTATCACGCGGCCGAGATTCTGTACGTCTTCAATAATCTGCCGGTAGTAGAGTGGCCATTCACGGACGTCGACCGCAAGCTCGCCGAAGACGTTTCCGGCGCCTGGGTTCGTTTCGCGGCTACAGGCGACCCCAACGGCGGTTCGCTCCCCACCTGGAAGCGGTACGACGCGGCCTCGCAAAGCTATCTCGAATTCGGTGACGCGGTAAGGCCCGAGCATGCGCTGCTTGAAGCCCAGTGCAACTTCTTCGAGAAGTATTACGCCGCGAAACGCGACAAGCCGTAGCTATCGTTTGTGTACCGTGAAAGCCTTGCACGGCTCCCTTCGCGTTGCGAGCTGGCGGCGTCAGTTTGCTGGCTGCGCGGCTGCCACTATTCCTCTCTCTGGTAACCAAAAGCCGAGAGAAACACTTCGTCGCCTGGCGATTTCCCAATTGCGAGACGTTTGGCGCGCCAATTGCAATTCGCAGCAACGCCCAATGCATGGCACGCCAAATCGAGCGGCCGGTATGGGCGGCTAGGCAATCAGTTTCAGGAGGAATCGAACCATGTCGCGCACTCTATCGAATCGTCTGAGGAAAGAGAGCCCCATTAAGGATTCCTGCCGCCGGATGCAAGCATCCTGGTCGAACGAGACGCGTCGGTATCGGCAGCTCGTGGCCAACCGTCGCCAGCAAACGCTGTGGGAAATGCTAACGACGGCCAATCCCAATCCGACGCCCGAAGGAGAGATCCTGGCAATTGGTGCTCCCTCGATGGCCGATCTGGTTCGCTTCGCCGGGTAGTGTTGGCCGACCACCACGCGGCCAATCCTATCGAAGCGCGCAGATGCGTTGCCCGTGAGGAGTCGCGGCTCGTTCGGGACGCGCTCCCCAACGGCTATCGCGAGCATTATCATGCTATTCAGTCGGCCTCACTCCGAATGATCGCCAGCGAATGAAGGAATGCTCGATGGTGCGCGTAGCTGTGTTTAATGCTGCTGGTCAGCTTGTGGGCCCAGTCGAGTCGCCTCGAATCGAACTGTCGGACGCCCAGTGGCAAGAGCGCCTGCCGCGCGATGTGTACGAGATCGCTCGGGATAAGGGGACGGAACGAGCCTTCTGCGGCACGCTCTTAGATAATAAAAAGCAGGGCGTTTACAGCTGCGTATGCTGCAGCTTGCCGCTGTTCTCTTCGGATGCGAAGTTCAACTCAGGCACCGGCTGGCCCAGCTTCTTTCAGCCGATCGCAAAGGAAAATGTGGCCGAAGAGCGCGACACCAGCTACGGCATGGTGCGCGTCGAGATTCTTTGTGCCCGCTGCGATTGCCACCTAGGGCACGTATTTCCGGACGGCCCGCCCCCGACGGGACAGCGGCACTGCCTGAACTCGGCCTCTCTGATCTTTACACCTTCGAGTGATCTGGCTTCGTTGGCAGACGACGCAGCGGCGAGCCAGCCTGCCGGCTAAATTGCCGCGAACTCTCTTCACCCCGGATCACGGTGTGCTCGCCGTTACATCCGCGTGACCGCGGGCTGATCGCGCACGCACTCCCCAAAAAACATCACGATTTTTTTCCTCGACATCATGTGCATTAGTGATATAATGCACCAATGCATCGAGGTCGACGACGAGGAATGTACTTGTGACGGACGCTTCGATCAACTTCCAGATTCAGCCTTCCTCGGGCGTACCCATATACCGTCAGTTGATGGACCAGGTGCGGGCGCTGGTGGCCAGCGAGCGGTTGCGCGCCGGGCAGCTTCTACCTAGCATTCGGCAACTGGCTACCGATTTGGAAGTGAACATGATGACCGTCTCGAAGGCCTATGCCAGGCTCGAGGCGGACGGAGTTCTGGAACGCGTACGTGGCACCGGCATGCGGGTGCGGCAGGTTACCACGCCCGGCAGCGTCGCCGAGCGACAGCGCGAACTGGCCCCGCTGGCCGACGCGATGGTGACACGGGCCGTGCAATTGAATCTCACCGAGCAGCAGGCTTTGGCCGTGGTTAAAAACGTCCTCAGGGAGCGACGAGCGTGGCTGAAACAATCATCGACGTCCGCGAGTTAACCAAAAGTTACGGCCGAACTCAGGTCCTGCGCAGCGTGAATCTGCAAATTCCGCGCGGCGCGATCGTGGGACTGATGGGTACTAATGGTGCTGGCAAGAGCACGCTCATTAAGTGCCTGCTCGGCCTGTTGCGCGCCGACACGGGTTCGGGCCACCTTTTCGGTGACCCTGCCTGGGACCTTTCGCCGGCTTCGAAGGAACGGCTAGGCTACGTCCCGCAGGTGATTTCTTTGTATGCCTGGATGAAAGTGCGGCACGTGATCGCATATACCGCATCGTTCTACGCGAATTGGGATGACGCTTGGGCCGAAGAGCTCACAGCGCGTTGGCGATTGCCTATGAACGCGCGCATGCAGACGCTTTCCACCGGTCAATTGCAGACTGTGGCATTGGTGCTCGCATTAGGGCACAAGCCCGACCTTTTAATCCTGGACGAGCCGGTCGCCAGCCTCGACCCGATTGCCCGCCGCGATTTCTTGCGCTCGCTGATGACATTGACGGCCGATGCCTCGCGAACGGTGCTGTTCTCGACGCACATCAGCTCTGACCTGGAACGCGTGGCCACACACGTGGCGATCCTGCACGAGGGGCGAATCGCCCACTTTGCCGAGCTCGACGACCTGAAGGACAGCGTCAAACGACTGCGGCTGAGCGGCGTGCGCGATTTCCCGCACAATTTCTTCGTGCCTGGCGCGCTACGATTAAAGGTCGAAGGAGCAAGCGCGCTGGCCGCCGTGCCGAACGTTACATCGGAGCTTCTGGACGAACTCCGCGACCGCTGGGAGGCCGAAGTACGGGTCGAAGATTTGAACTTGGAAGAGATCTTCGTGGAGTTGAATAGCCATGCCTGAGAAACTTGGAGTAGCTGGGCGCAACGACCACGAAGTGAGCGACTGCGGCCGATTCCCCACGTTCTATGCGGCGCACGCTTGGATTCGACGAACTTGGTTGGGCTGCACGGCGCGGCGGTTTTGGTGGATCGCAGTTTCGTATCTGACGCGACCGGCGGTGTGGGGAGTATTTGCGCTGGCAATGTTGTTTTGGCTACTAACCCTTACGCAAAAGTCGCGCGAGACTCATTTCCATCAGGCATACCCACAGTTACCCACGGGAAACCTCGCCATTAACTCTGCGCGGACGCTGGAAGAAGTCCGCGCCGCGGGGCGGGAGCGGGACGTGGACACGATCTATTTGTCGTCGCTGTGGTACAGCATGCACGCGCCGCCCCCGGTGGCCGGACAACCTTGGAAGATGATGGTAATCAACGCCAGCCCCGGCGAGGACTACTATCGCATCCTTGACGAATTCCCCAATCTGCGGCAGGTCGAATATACCTGCTATGGCGAGACTCCGATCGGATTCGATCGCGTTACGCAACTGAAGAATATTGAGTATCTCACACTCTATGGCCGTGGCCTCGATCTCGCCCCGCTCAAGTCATGGCAAAAGCTGCGGCGCATCGAGATTTATTCGGATTCACCGCCCCTGAATTTAGCCGCACTTGCCGAATTACCCAACCTGGAAACAATCGTCTTTCACTCGCGCATGGGCGTGAGCGGTGCCGTATTGTCCGATTTAGCCAAGTTGCCACGACTCCAGACTCTCGTCCTCGACTTCGCATATCACTTCCCTTTTGAGAAGCATCTATCCGAAAGCGACTTTGCGCAGTTGGCGCGATCGCCGTCATTATCGCTGCTATATGTGGGAGGGTTGCAAGCCGAGAGTCGCCTTTCCCCGCTGCGCGTCGCCAAGGCGGCCCTACCTCACATGCACGTGAAGGCATCGGTATACGATGAGTTGCCGTGGCCGGCACGGCTGCTGCCGCTCGTGCCCTTTGAACTTCTGACAGTCATTGTTGGCATCCAGCTTTCCAGTCAGTTCCGCAGCCCTCTCACGCGACTTGCCCCGCGATACCGGTCGAGCCATGCCATCATCGGCATATCGCTGGCGTTGATCGCCATTGTTTGCTGCGGCATGTGGTTTCCGCGGGTCGTAGCACAGGTTTGCTGGGACGCGGCGCTGGCCCCCGCCGCGGCGGTTGTCGCATCGGGCATTGGTTGCATGTCGCTGACATCACTGCGTCCGGCTACTCCACCGATACGAGCGCGGTGCCTGACATATGTGCCAATGACGATAGCATTGGGCGCAATGTCCCTGATGTGTTCCTCCGAGCTGTTCGATCGCGCGTTGCGCGGCCGGGACCCGTGGCTGTTGACGATGCTTTGGGGAGGAACGGTCATTGCCGGCGGCGTCACAGTATCGCTGCTTAATCGGCTACCATCATGGGCCGCCAGTTCTGGTGCAGTGCCTGCTAAAACCCGCGATCAGGTCCTGGTTAGTTCAACCTATCGCGAAAGTTGGCTGTTCGCCAAAGATCGACGAGAAATGCAAATCGAATCTTGGCACCATCGCGAAGCTACCGATTGGACGTGGTGGCAGCGAGTGCAGCGCTGGCGGCTGGGAAATAGGGGCCTTCGAGTAGCCCCGGCAATCATCCTCGTGCTACTCATGGCGGTTTTTCAAGTGCCGACCATTCTGCAGGTTGGCCTTGAACGGTATCCACTTTCCTCAGCACTCTGTTTTTTCGCGCTGGGAACGCTAGGAATGGCAGCCTTACATTGCGGCGGAATATGGCGAATGCGATTGCAGGTATTACCCCTCGAAATCACACGCCCCCTATCGCGCCATGACATACTGCTAGAATGGATGGCCGCGTTCGTTGTCGATTTGGTTCCGGGGGCTGTGCTAGCCTCGGCTATCGCGGCCCTGGGGGTCAACATTCAGACGCCGTTACAAATCCGTTGGAACGTGATACCGATCGATTTCGCTCTTCTGTTTCCCATAGCGCTGGCAACCTCGGTTTCGCTTGCAGCAACGCTCGTGGTGATCGGCCGGATGTGGCTTGCACTTCTAGCGTTTTTTGGACTGACCTGCCTCATTTCGCTGATACCGCTGTGGATGGCACTCGTAATAAACGGTACGCCAAACAATTGGGAAGCAGCGAATCTCGCGCCACGACTTCCGCTCTCCTATGCGTGGGCCGGCGGCTTGATGGGCTTACTTCTGGCAGGAATTATGGGGCGTCGATTTCTGCGCATGGAAATAGGCCAACGAGCTTGATCGCACCCCCGCTATGACGTCGACGGTGCAAGACGAACAATCGACGCTTTAGCGGGCGGGCGGCGAAAGAATATTGACTCTATTCGCCTGCAGCGGCCGGCGCTGCCGTCTGGTTTCGGATGCAATACAGACGCTCGGCCGTGCGGATCAGCAGCTTGTCGTCCACGATCACCGGTGTGGCCATGCACATGTCATCGTCGGCCAGTTGGTTCGTGTACATGATTTCGAAACTCTTGCCCGGCGATATGGCGAACGTGACGCCGTCTTCATTGACGCAAAAGATCTTTCCGTTGTAGCTCCAGGGACTGCTGGTAAATGCACGGCCATTCGGGATGCGCTTCTTGTCGTAAACGGTCTCGCCCGTCTTGGCGTCATAGGCCGCCATGAACCCACGGTCCAATAGCATGTACAGCGTGTCGTCCACGATCAGTGGCGTCGGATGATACGGTCCGGCATTTTTCCACCAGGCGATATGCTCGTCCGCTGTTTTCTTATCCTGCGGCGACAGATCTCCTGACCCACCCGGCTTGATGGCGAAGATCTGATTTTCACCCCACACCACGTGCCCCGATGTGACGTACAGCATGCCGAATCGCTCAAACGGCGTAGGAATCGCGAGAATCGACTTCCCTTTGATCTTCCACAGCTCTTTGCCGTCGAGGTCGTAGCTCGTGGCCCAGTTGATGCCTGAGATCACGAGTTCGGTGCGCAAGGGGTTTTTCCAGACGTACGGCGTCGAGTAGTTGGTCTTTTCGTCGCGGATTACTTCCCAGATCACTTTGCCCGTGCGCTTGTCGAGTGCCAGCAACTTCGATTCTTCCTCGTTGTCGTCAACCAGGTAAACCCGGTCCTCGTAGACGATCGGCGACATCGAGGTCCCCCAACCGTAGCGCGTCTCGCGCGGTTTGAGCTCGTGCTTCCATTTCAGATTGCCGTCGAAATCGTAGCAGTACAGGCCGACGTTGCCGAATAGGACGTACAACAACTCGCCGTCAGTGGCCGGCGTTTCCGATGCCAGCGTGTTCTTGATGTGGTGGGGCTTGGCCGGAATCCCCTTATGCGCGTCCCGCTCCCACACAATCGAACCATCGTCCAGGTTCAGGCAGATCACGGTCCAGCGATGCTCGTCCTTCTCGGGCGGATACTTGTTGGCGTCGACGTCCTCGAGATAGAGCCCCTTGCGCGGCTCGGCGTCTTTGCCGGTATTGACGCACGTCGTGAGAAAGACGCGTTTTCCCCACACGATGGGCGACGACCAACCCAGCCCCGGCAGATCGGTCTTCCAGGCAACGTTTTCCGTAGCACTCCAGCGCTCGGGCGGAGAAGCCTTGGAGCCAGCGGCCGGTTGCCGGCTGGACAGAAACAGCGGAGCGTTGGTTTCAGCCCAGCCGACGGACTGGATGGCGAGAACGGTGATGGCCGCGAGAAGTGCGTGGCACAGCGAGGAACGCATGGAAATGCCCTCCGATAAGAATCATTGACAGGACCGCGCCACGGCCGAGCGTCATTGTGGCTGAAACCAAATCAGAAAGCTAGTCCGTCGCGTGATTGGCTGCGGAATCCGCGTTACGATGAAGTGACACCACGCTACAGCATTTCTCGGGGAGCCAGCAAACGATGACGGACGATCCACGGGGCGGCAACGCCTATCGCCTTTCGCGCCGCAGCGTGATTTCCGCGGCCTTGGCGGCGGCGGGCGGGGCACAGGCCTTCGGCCAGGTGGCGGCCGCGCCCAAGCCGGCTCATGCGACAACGGATAGCCCGGCCGGCAAGCGCTACGACATGAAGAAGAGCATCAACCTGTGGGCTTTTCCCTATCCGGACAAGATGTCGCTCGAACAGTGCTTACAACTGGCGCACGATGCCGGCTTCGACGCCATCGAGCTGAATTACGACCTGGACAACGACCTGTCGCCCAAGTCCGGCACCAAGGAATTCACAGCCATTCGCAAAATGGCCGAACGGATTGGCATCCAGATCAGCGGCGTCTGCTCGTTCTTGTTCTGGCCCTATCCGATGACCAGTCACGACCCGGCCATCCGCACGCGCTCGCTCGAACTAGCAGGCAAAATGGTCACCGCGGCGCATGATCTGGGGACCGAAAACCTGTTGGTCGTGCCTGGCGCAGTGACCATTCCCTGGCGCACCGACTACGACCCTGTCCCGAACGACGTCTGCGAAGAACGAGCCATCGAAGCCGTCCGCAAGCTGGTGCCGCACGCCGAGCAGCAGAAGGTGAACCTGAACATCGAGAACATCTTCTTCAACGGCTTCCTGATGACACCCGATGAGATGAACTCATTCGTCGATTGCTTTGAGAGCGAACGGGTGCGCGTACACTTCGATACTGGCAACATCATGCTCTTCCAGTATCCCGAGCATTGGATTCCGATCCTCGGCGCGCGAATACAGAACGTACATCTCAAGGAATTCACAAAGAAGGGGACCGACTACTCGCTCGAATCATTCCGCCCGCTGTTGGACGGCACCACCAACTGGCCGGCCGTGATGGACGAGTTTCAAACGCTCGGTTACCGCGGCTATCTGACGTTCGAATACTTTCACCCGTGGCAACACTATCCCGAGGCGCTGATTTACCAAACCTCGGACTCGATGGACCGGCTGCTGGGACGAAAGACATCTCGCGTGTAACTTGCCCTAGGGGGCGGACGTCCCGCCCGCCTTCTTGCGCGTGTGCCTGAAAACTCGGTAGCGAAAACGCCCGGCTCCGCAACGACAGGTCGCAAATCATGCTTTGCGATCCAGGCGGGCGAGACGCCCGCGCCCCCCGACTAAGCGTGCCCCCCGGCTCGTTGCTTCCGGCTTAGCGTCGCACGGTGATCACGCCCACGGCCAATCGGCCGTCGGTGCGGTAGGGATCGCCGCCGCCGTTGCGCCCTTCGAGGATCTGGTGAAATCCCTCGACCCAATAGGCGCCGGCCAAGTTCCCAGCTTCACCGGTATCACGGATCAGCTTGTCTCGTTCGTTGTCGACGTCAGGCGATATTCGATGGGTGATGCCGCCCGTCGTACGGCTGATCTCGACCCGTTCGTCGTAGGTCGCCGCGCCCATCCATAACGGTTCGCCGTTGGCGTCAACTTCGGCTGAGCGCCAGAAACGGACATGATGCCGCTGCTTCGGACTGCGCCCCACAGGCTGCTCGAATGCCAGGTCCTGTACCCGCCCGTAAAGAAACAGGTGGCTCACCGGCGCGTCAGGGTACGGCTTGCGTTCCAGTACGTCCGCTACCAAACGGACCGAAGTCTTCAGCGTGATCGGATCGGCCGGAAACCAATGGGCCTCGGCCATCGCCCGGTGCAATTCCTCTTCGGTGCCGATGAAAGCAATGTTCAGCGGGTCCCCCTGGCGCCCTTGTTTCGTCGCCGTGTATTGCGGCGCGTTGCGCAGGGCCGGATGCGCGATGATTTGCGGTTGTTGCTGCGGCGGCGGTGCCGATTCCGGAGCCCGCAACGGATTTTGCCAGGCCTGTACGACACCGGGCGTTACGTCCGCGCCGATGAGAGTCGCGCCGACGAACAGCGCGCATGTTTCAAGGACCGCGCGACGTGTAAACGAACCGCCAGCAATCAACTTGCCTGGATTCGGCATGCGACACCCGTTCGAAAAGAAAAGCCACGCCCGGAATTGGGCAGGCCAAGCCGGAAAAGCCGCGACAGAGGGCGGGAATCGTAGCGGGCCCGACCGGTGCGCTCAAGATCGGAAGGCACCAGCTTGCACGCTAGCTAGGCCGATCGATCGGCCCTCACGTTGTCCCTAAGAAAGCAGATCGGCAATCAGGCCGTCGAATGCTTTTTCAAATCTGCGAAAATCTGCGGACTATTCCCTTCTCAAATTGAGAAGCGAGTTCTTCCTGCTTACAGCTTCCACGGCCCACGGTACTCGACCGCATTTAATAACTGCTCAGCTTCGGCGTCGTCGATAACCGTGCGGCGGCTGGCATCCCAGCTCACCGGGCGCCCCAGGCATTGGGACACATATCCCAAAAAGCCGGGTGTGATCGATTGCCAGGCGACCTCGGGGGGCGCGATTGCACGCTGGCGAGACTTCACGCTGTCAATGAAATTGCGATGGTGCCCGGCCGAGGCCCCGACATGAAAGCTTCCCACGTTGAAGTCAGGCGCCTGCCAGCGCGGGTCCGAGGCTTTGATGATCGAGCGAGTCACGAACAGCCAACCGCGCTCGCCAATCCATTTCGTCCCTTGCTCGTGCCGGTCCGAGATCGAGGACTCGACACCGCCCGTGTATTGGCAGCGAATATCGAAATGGACAGGCGTGTTGTAAATGTCCATTTCGGGAAATGTCCAGCCGACAGCCTCGACGCGGGAAAGTTTCGCTTGCTCGGGTCCCAGCCCCCATTCGGCAATGTCATTATGGTGCCCAATCCAGTCCATCAACGTTCCGCCACCGTAGGCCCGATGGCCGCGCCACCAGCGATGATGTCGGGCGCGCATATAGGACAGCAGCGGCGCCGGGCCGGTCCACATCTCGTAGTCGAGTCGGGCCGGTGGCTCCGTGACCGTGGCGTCTCCCATCGGTTTGTCGTAACCGTCAGGCAGCCCCACCTCGACACGCTCGATGCGTCCCAGGTGGCCATTGCGCACGATTTCCACGGCCCGGCGAAACACCGGCATCGACCGCTGCTGTGTGCCCGTTTGAAAGATGGCGTTGCGACGGGCCACCTCGTCGCACAGCACTCGCGCCTCGTCGAACAAATGGGTAAGCGGCTTCTCGCCGTACACATCTTTGCCGCTGCGCAGCGCTTCGAGCGCGCACAAAGCGTGCCAATGATCCGGCGTCGAAACTACGATCGCATCAATGTCGGGCCGGCCACATAGATCTCGAAAATCGGTGATCGCGGCGCAACCCGCGTACTCGCCGGACTTCTGCTGGCCAGCATAATGCCGCTCGACGTGCTCCTTGGCAGGATCGCGGCCGTAGGGAGGCCCTTTCTCCCACTCGTTATCGCGATAGTGCAGCGGATCGATGTCGCAAACGGCCACGACCTGTACGTCCGACAAACGCAGCATTTGCCGCAGGTTGTCGAAACCTTGCGCGCCCAGGCCAATCACGCCGACCGTAACGCGTTCATTTGCCGCTGGGCGGTGGCAGCCAGATAGCCCTAGGGCTGCAGCCGAAGCGAAGCAGGGTGCCGCCAGCATAGCCGAGCTGCGGCCGAGAAACTCACGACGGCAGATCCGCGGGGCGTTGCGCATGCGGCGACTAATGAACGGAAAAGGAGGTGGCCTGACAGCCGTTCATTGTACCATCGAAGGCAAGGGCATTCTGCCTTGGCACCGCAGTTGCATAGCCTTTGAGTGCGTATCGGGGAAGCAGGGCGCTGCTGCAGTCAGTGCGCTGGTTTCGAAAAGAGAATCGGCTATAAGTCGCGCCCCGACGTTCAACGGCGATGAAGAATACTGGATCGCTGCCGTCCAGTCTGTAAGGCGAACGAGCAGTCTCGGCAGGACTAATTCAGAACGATCTCAGGCGAAACCTGTAACTAAAAAGGAGGGGATCATGGATCGTCGTCACATGCTAGGCACCGTGGCTGCTGGAGCAGCGTCGATGGCCTTTGTTAAAGCGAATGCCTTGGCGGCCGACAAAGATGACAAAGGGCATGAACATTCGCATCACGGCGACCACTTGCAAAAATGCATGGATACCTGCGCCAGTTGCATGAACGAATGCAACATGACGGCCCACTATTGTTACGAAAAGTCGCAAGGGTCGGGCAAACTGCTTGACGCGATGCACGTCGCAATCGACTGTCAGGAATTTTGTGCAAACTCGGCCAAGCTGATTGGCCGGGCGAGCCCGCTGATGAACATTGGTTGCACCGCTTGCGCGGCCGCCTGTGAAATGTGTGCGACCGAATGCGAAAAGCACGGCGACGACGAGCAACTTGCCCGCTGCGCGAAAGAATGCCGGACCTGCGCCGCCAGTTGCAAAGAGATGGTAGCCCACATGGGCCACCAGGCGGCCGCAGCGAAGGAAAAGGGGGCGGCGAGGTAGTATTACCGCAAAGCCAATCATAAGGCCTTGCGACTTCCCTCCCGAGTAAGTGTAGAATCGCGACACGATTCCCTTGCTCGTGGGAGGGTTCTTTGTTGGACGATCAAACTCTTTCAGATATCACGAAAATTTGGTCAAAGACCGGCCGGTACGCATCAATCGCTGGCCGCAAGATTTTTTACTTTGAGCGCCAGCCGGTAGTGTGCGACGAAAACACGCGTACCGTGCTCCTGCTGCACGGCTATCCAACTTCGTGCCATGACTGGCGGGGCGTAGCTGAGCATCTCAGCCCCCATTTCCGTACCATCGCGCCTGACTTTCTCGGCTTCGGCTTGTCCGACAAGCCCGAGGCTTTCGGCTATTCTCTGTTTCAACAGGCGGACCTAATCGAGGCGCTGCTACATAAACTAGACGTCACAGCCGCGCACGTCGTTAGCCACGACATGGGCACGAGCGTTCACGACGAGTTGCTGGCCCGGCAGGCCGAAGGACGATTGGGTTTTCGGCTCCTGACGTCGACGTTTCTCAATGGCAGCATGCTGCAATGGCTGGCCAAGATCACCCCCTTTCAAGAGTTGATGGCCAACAATGCGACGCTGCCACAGGCGATCGCCTTCTGCACCGAAGTGATGCCCGGCATTTACGTCCACGCTTTGAGCGGGCTGATGCAAAAGCCTGAGGTAATTACGCCCGCCGACGCGCAAGTGATGGAAGAGCTGTTGCGCTACCAGGATGGGCATCTGCGCTTGCCGGCCCTGGGGGGCTACATGCGCGAGCGATATTTGCACGCCGACCGCTGGATCGGCGCAATGGAACTCGCAACGACCCCCGTGCAATTCGTGTGGGCCGATAGTGACCCCATCGCGCATGTCGAAATGGGACGCGAATTAGCCCGCCGCTGCCCGCGTGCCGAGTACCACGAGTTGCCAGACCTGGGGCATTTCCTTTTGGTCGAAGATCCCCCAACCGTGGCCAAAAAGATTGCCACGTTTGTCGAAGCGCACGCGACGGTGTAGAGCCGCGTAACTATTGCGGGCCTGGCACTGCGGTGATCGCCACGCCGCGCTCGGTCAAAGCTGCAGCCAGCGCGCCCGATGGATCGCGCCGCGCTTGATCGAGTAGAGCCGCTTCCAGAATCGGCATTGCGCCGGCTACGCCGGCGATCCGCAACATTTCGCCGTCGACCTTCGCCAGGTTTTCCGGTTCCTGGGTCGTGGCTGACGCCGCGAGCGCGCGGGCACGTAATCCACCACCTCCCCCGGGATTCGGTTGCGGTTTGGGGGGCCCTCCGGCAAGTCGTATCTTGCGAACTCTATCCAGACCGCGTTCCATCAACCCGGCCCAAGTCGGCGCCACGCGCTTCGCCGACTCCACATCCGTAACCTGCTTCAAATTGTCAGCTAATTGCGTTTCGACTTCCATGACTTCGATGACCCATGCCATCGGATCCGATGGATTCGCGGGAGGCACCGGCGTTTCGCCGGCGCGAGGGTTTCCATCCCCCTCGACGCGGACCACGGGCATTCTTTGTCGCCAATTGGCCGGATCGGCCGAGACCGCTGGCGCCGTGGCCGGCGCGCCCGGCGAACCTCCGGCCGTCGGTGTTCCCGCCGGCATCGGCTGGGCAGGCATGCCGGCGGGGACCGCGTTTTCCGCAGACGGTTGCTGTCCGCTCGCTGCTGATTGTGCCTGAACGCGCGCTCGCAATCCCCCCAGGCCAGGGCCAGCAGGCGGCGCGGGCGTGCTCGGATTCGGTGGCACTGTTGTCGGATTGGGGGGCATTCCACCTGCCATTGGCGCCGGGGCTACTGCGCCCTGAGTCGTTGGCATCGGCGCCGCCGGTGGAGCAGTAGTTGTTGGTCCCGGCGATGCCGAAGGAGGCGCCGCTTGTCCAGCAGACGCAGTCGGAGCACCGGCCGGAGCTTGCGAGACGCTCGTTGTACTGCTACTAAAGCCACCCAACAAAAACACCAGCAACAGCGACAAGACCAAGGCCAATCCCGCTGCCCCGCCATACACGGCCAAGGGGGGCAATCCAAGGATGCCCCCGCTGCTAGATTTCGTTGCCAGCTTCGGACCGCCTAACCCTGCACCTTGCCCGTCGAGCGCTGGCGATTTAGCGGACGATAAAGCGCCATCCCCCAACATATCGAGCATTCCATCGCCGAGGTCCCCGCTCGACGATGGCGTATCGCTGATCGCCAGCGTGTCGCTATCGGTAATCTTCGAGCTGGGCGAAGCAACGCTTGGGGCGGATTCGGGAACGCGAAACTTGTTTTTGCATTTCGGACAGACGACGGTCCGTCCCGCGGCGTTCGCCGGAGCGCGCATCCTGGCGCCACACTTGGTACAGGCAATCCGCGCCGGGTCTTCGCTAGGCGCGGCGGGCTTTGCAGGCCCATTACCGGCCGCGCCCCCTTTGGCTGTTGTCGTCGCTGCAGCAGGGACTGCCGGCTTCGCGCCTTGCGCGCCTTCCAACGGCGCCAGGCCGAATTCTTCTGTGTCTTCTTTGCTCGCCGGGGACTTGGCCGGCGCTCGCGCCGGCGCGGAAGCCGGCTTATTTTTCACGTCTTCCAGCGGGGCTAAACCTATCGCGCTCTCGCCGGCTTGCGACTTAACGGCTGGCGCCTGCGGCACCGCGCTGACCGGCTTTTTCGTCGGTTCGTCGAGCGGGGCAAGTCCCAAATTGCTGTCGATCTTCGACGACGGCGCGCCGGCCGTCGACGTCACGCTCGATGTTGCGGGCGATGCCTTCGCCGGTCGCTCTTCAAGAGGCGCTAAGCCAATATTGCTGTCGCCCCCCATTGTCGCGCCTTGCGCCTCCGAGGATGCACCTTGCGATCCGGAGAAACGGGACGGCGTCGAATAGCTGCTCGCTGGCGTTTGCGAAGGTGACGCCTCGGCGGAAGAACTACTTCCCTTGTCGTCCGCCCCTTCTTCAAGCGGCAGAAGGTCCATGCCGGCGTCGGTCTCGATCGCGGGCACGGTAATCGCCCCCTGACAGTGCGGACAGCGGCCTCGGCGACCGCCGTATTCCTCCTTCATGCGGAGGATGGCACCGCAGCCAGGGCAGTTGAAGACGATGTTCATGACCGCGGCACAGCGAAGAAAACGTGTCGATGTCGGAGCTTGGATTCGAGAATGCGCAGGCACCCGACCGACAGCCACCGCCAGACAAGCCCCCGGGCGCACCACTCATCATGGCCTGTTCGCGCGCTAAAGACAAGGATCGACGGCGCAACAGTTAACGTCGCTGGGGGGCACCACTGCAAACTCGACGGAAACACATCCGGCGGATTCAGAATTGAGAGATTCCGACCAAGTGTAAGGCAGCATGTAAAACACGCCGGCCGCGCCCCCAGACGGGTTTCCGCAAATTGACGTAAATCCGCGGGTAGGCTGGCACCGTACTATTTCCCGGGAAAAACGCTGCAAACTCTTGCTGCATTGCAGGTTTGTCACTTAGGTGAAATTGCCCTGCCGTGGCAGGGTGATATAGTTAAACAGGTCAGTTTGCTTGCGCGACATCGGGACCACGACTCGCTTTTTGGTTGCCAACTGCCACCGTCGTATAATGGCCCGCAAGGGAACGGCCGTTCTTTCCTCCTCGAGGAGTGCCGTCGATGCGTATGACTTTCATGCTAAGTGTGGCAATGGTCTTGGCCACGGCGATCTTTCCCACCGGCGCGCGCCTTGATGCCGGCGAAACGGATGCGGATCAAGCGGAGAAGCATGCCGCGTCGGATCGCGCTCATCATGTCACTCCCCCCGCGAAACATGATGCGCACCACGTCAGCGTTTTTGTTTTCAATGCCGAGGGGAAGTTCGTCGGGCCGGTCGATTCGCCGAGGGTTGTGCTGACAGCCGGACAATGGCGGCGCAAATTAACCGCCGAGCAATACCATGTGTTGCGTGCCAAAGACACTGAGCCTGCCTTCTGCGGCAACATGGTCGACAACAAGAAGGAAGGCGTGTATGTCTGCGCCGGTTGTGGGCTGCCGCTATTCTCTTCGAGTTCGAAATTCGACTCTGGCACCGGTTGGCCCAGCTTCATGCATCCGGTAGCCAAGGAGAACGTCAAAACGCAACGCGACATGAGTGATGGCACCTTGCGTTATGAAGTAAAATGCGTCCGCTGCGATGGGCACCTGGGTCACGTCTTTGACGATGGACCAGCGCCCGTCGGTTTGCGATTCTGCATGAACTCGGCCTCGCTGAACTTCACCGACGATCATCACCTGGCCAGCCTTGCCGATCCGGCCGCCGACAAGGCCACGGATAAAAAATCCGATAAGGATGGCGTGTCAGGGATCGGCGCCGGCCGGAAGAGTTCAACGTTACTAGCTGCCGCGACAGGTGAAACAGTCGATGGCGCGGACAATAGAAAAACAAAATCAACCGTAGCCGCCGACGACGAAAAGCCGGCCGCCACGAAGGAGAAGGGCATGAACGAGACAGCCGTATTTGCCGGCGGATGCTTTTGGTGTACCGAGGCGGCGTTTCAACAACTGCGCGGCGTCAGCGACGTGGAAAGCGGCTACTCCGGAGGCCGCGCCAACACCGCCACCTACGAACAGGTGTCGCTGGGAAACACGGGGCACGCCGAGGCGATTCGCGTGACCTACGATCCCGAAAAGATCACGTACGATCAGCTACTAACCGTGTTTTTCGACGCCCACGATCCGACGACGCTCAACCGCCAGGGACCCGACGTCGGTTCGCAATATCGCTCAGCGATTTTTTACGAGAACGACGAGCAAAAGAAGGCCGCTGAAGCGAAGATTCATGAACTCACCGAGAAGAAGGCTTACGGAAACCGGCGCGTCGTGACCAAGCTCGAACATCTGGGCGCCTTCTACCCGGCCGAGGCCTACCACCAGGACTTCGTCGTCAATAACCCATTCCAGCCGTACGTGCGAGGGCATTCCCTCCCCAAGGCCTGCTCGGTGCAGAAGCGTCATCCGGAATTGATGGACCCTGAAAAGGCCGCGAAGATCTCGGGCCTGGCACAGTAACGCTGCGGCACACGGCACGTTGCGTATTGCGCCGGCTACTTCACCACGAAGTTGACCAGCCGGCCGGGCACAACGACCACTTTGACAACCGTCTTGCCCCCGAGTTGTTCGGCGACCTTCTCGTCTGCTCGGGCAGCAGCTTCTGTTGCCACGGCGTCGGCCTCGGCTGGCACGCGGACTCGGCCGCGCAGCTTGCCGTTGACCTGCACTGGCACCTCGATCGAATCCTCTTTAATCGCGGCCTCGTCGAACACGGGCCAAGGCTCGTGGGCCAGCGACTTCGGGTGCCCTAACAGTTGCCACAACTCTTCGGCCGTATGCGGCGCGAAGGGAGACAATAATAGCACCAGCGATTCCATCGCCGCGCGCGGGCGGTGATCTTCTTTCAAGAAGAAGTTCGTAAACTCCATCATCTTCGAGATGGCGGTGTTGAAGAACATCCGCTCAATATCTTGCGTCACGCCCTGGATGGTGCGGTGCAGCATTCGGTTCTGGTCAACCGTCGGCAGCGTATCTACGACCGCGGCATTCAACTCCAGCGTTTCGCTGCGTTCAGCCGTTATCATGCGCCACACGCGGTCCAAAAATCCGCGCACGCCGTTGACCCCCTCCATGCTCCACGGTTTTACCGCTTCGAGTGGGCCCATGAACATTTCGTAGAGCCGCAGCGAGTCCGCGCCGTATTCGGCCACGACCGCGTCGGGGTTCACGACATTACCACGGCTTTTCGACATCTTGGACGACTGAGATTGAAGCTTGATATCCGTCGATCTCAGAAAGAAGTCGCCATCACGTTTCTCAACTTGCGCGGCAGGGACCTTCTCGATCGTAGCAGCGTCATCTGGAATGAATCCTGTGGCTCGCTCGTTTTGCGGCGCCGGAACCCAATGCCCCTCCTTGTTTCTGTATCCGTAATACTCCACCTCGCCCAGGATCATCCCCTGGTTCACCAGTTTCTGAAACGGCTCGGGCGAACTGACCAGCTTCAAGTCGAACAGCACCTTGTGCCAAAAGCGCGAGTACAACAAGTGCAACACGGCGTGCTCGGCCCCGCCGACATACAGGTCGACCGGCATCCACGCCTTTTCAAGCGCCGGGTCGATCAACGCTTGATCATTCTTCGGGTCGATGAAGCGCAAGTAATACCAGCACGATCCGGCCCATTGCGGCATGGTGTTTGTTTCGCGCTTGTATTTCACGCCGTCGATGACCGGGTAAAGCCAGTCTTGCGGCGCTTCTTCGAGCGGGGGCTCCGGGCGGCCATGCGGCTTGAAATGCTTCATCTCGGGCAGATCGAGGGGCAGGTCATTTTCCGAGAGCGCGCGAAGTTCGCCGTTGGGCTCGCCGTCCGGGCCCAACTCGTGCAGGATCGGAAATGGCTCGCCCCAAAAATGCTGCCGGCTGAACAGCCAATCACGCAGCTTGTAGTTCACCGCCGCGCGGCCAACGCCCTTCGCGGCCAGGTCGGCAGTGATCTTCTTTTTAAACTCGACCGTCGTCAGGCCGTCATAGACGCCGGAATTGATAGCCGTTCCCTGGTCCGTGAACGGAAATTCGCCGGCCAGCACTGCGGTGCGATCGACATCCTTGGCCTTGACCGGGTCAACGACAGCGATAACGGGAATTTGGAATTGCTTCGCGAATTCGAAATCGCGCGTGTCGTGCCCCGGCACGGCCATAATCGCGCCGGTGCCATATCCCATTACGACATAATCAGCTACCCAGATCGGGACGGGCTTTCCGTTCACAGGATTGATGGCATGCGAACCGGTGAAGACACCGGTTTTCGTCTTGGCCAGGTCCGTACGATCCAGGTCGCTCTTGCGCGCCGCCTGCTCGCGATACGCTTGCACTTCTGCACGCTGCGCGGCGGCCGTTAGCCGCTCGACCTGCGGATGCTCGGGCGCAATGACCATGTACGTGGCACCGAAGAGCGTGTCAGGACGCGTCGTATAGATGCGCAGTACGTCCTCGCCAGGCTTGCGTGGGAAGCCTGCCGCTTTGCGCTGCACTTGCCAAGCGGCAAAGTCCGCACCCTGCGATGTAGCGGTTTGCGGCTGCGTAGAAATATAGAAGTCGACCTCGGCTCCCACGCTCCGGCCAATCCAATTGCGTTGCAGCGCCTTGATCCCTTCGGACCAATCGACCTGCTCGAGGTCCTTTTCCAGCCGCTCGGCATAGGCCGTGATGCGCAGCATCCATTGCCGCAGCGGAATGCGCACCACCGGGTGCGATCCGCGCTCGCTGAGCCCGTCCTTGACTTCTTCGTTCGACAATACGGTGCCCAGGTTCGGGCACCAGTTGACCGGGGCTTCGAGCTGATATGCCAGGCGCTGCTCGTCACGGTAGCGGCGCACGGCCGCTTCCCCCTCGGCCGCGACGTCGGCCGGAATCGGCAATTCGCCGATCGCGCGGGCGCGCTGCTGTTCCGGATCAAACCAAGAGTTGAACAGCTTCAAGAAGATCCACTGCGTCCAGCGGAAATAATTCGTGTCGGTCGTGCTCAGCTCACGTTCCCAGTCATAGCTGAACCCGAGCATCTGCAACTGCCGACGAAACGTGCTGATATTCTTTTCCGTCGTCGTCCGCGGCGGCGTGCCGGTACGAATGGCATGTTGCTCGGCAGGCAAGCCAAAGGCGTCCCAACCCATCGGGTGCAACACGCTCCGTCCGCGCATGCGGTTGTAACGGCAAACAATATCTGTCGCGGTGTACCCTTCGGGGTGACCGACGTGCAGACCGTCACCGCTGGGATAGGGAAACATGTCGAGCACGTAGAGTTTCGGCCCGACCGGCATTCGCGGCGCCGCGAACGTCCGCTCGCGTTGCCAGTACTGCTGCCATTTAGGCTCGATCGTGGCGGGATTGTATCGGGGCATAGCGATGTCATCTGCCGCGCGGATGCGGTCGGAAAAGTGCCAGAAAAAGCCCGCCGCGACAGCGGCCACGGCGACGGAGGGCTGATTCTAATGCGTCAGGCCAATAGCGGCAAACCCCGCCGATTGCGCGGTTTTCCTCGACCGGCCCTGCCGTGAACGGCGCAGTACGCGGCCAAATGACTGCCCACTGAGCGGCGTTACGACTGCTCTTGAGAGGACCTTGGGATTCCGCTACAAGTTCGACCCCTTCTACCCGTTTTGTTTCCATTACGTTACCGCACGCAACTCGCCGCGTTCGTCTGGCGAGGAGGCTGTCGATGCCACTCCGTCTGCTTCTCGCAGCGATCGTTCTCTTTGCTCTAAGCGGCGCCACAGGGGCCGAAGAGTTCGACAACGATTCGAGCGATGTGCAATTTCCCTACGATGCCTTCGTCAATACCGACGACGTTTATCTGCGCAGCGGGCCCGGGCAGAATTATTACCCCGTGTTGCGATTGAAGCGCGGCGAACGTGTCCAGATCTATCGCCACGATCCAGGCGGTTGGTACGCGATCCGGCCGCCGGCGGAATGCTTTAGCTGGGTGTCGGCCGAGTTCGTCGAGCCCGGCGAAGGCAAGATGGCCGTGATCAAGGGCGAGCGTGTCGTAGCCCGCGTCGGAAGCGCGTTCAGCGATATACGTGACGTGATCCAGGTCCGATTAGACGAGGGCGAACTGGTCGAAGTTCTGGAAGCCAAGCGGATTGGCACCGGGCCGGCCGCACAGACCTGGTACAAGGTATCGCCGCCGGCAGGCGAATTCCGCTGGGTGTCAGGGCAGTTTATCGGTCACGACCGTCCGGAACGCGAAGTGCGCAAGCGCGACCCGGACAACAACATCCTGATTGCCAAGCACTCGAAAAAGCAGGAAGCGGAACTTGACAAGCGCAGCGCCGCTCGGCGAGAGCGCGCCCGCGACGACGAACGGGATGAACTCGACCGAGACAACGACGACGAACCACGTCGCGGCCGCGCCGAGGCGAGACAAGTTCGGTCGCGCGATGAAGATCGGGACCACGATCCCGACGCTGACTGGGACGGTTCAGCAAGCATGCGTAAGCTGGCATCGCTCCACGTTAAACGCGAGGATGATCGCGAGTGGTCCGCGCCAGAATCGCGCAAGGCAAGTTCACCACCACGCCGCTCGACAAATTCGGCCGGCGATGCCGATCTACTCAAGGAACTCGAATCAATCGATATCGATCTCTCGACCGAGGTGGCCAAGGAGCCCTCGAGTTGGAACCTATCATCGCTCCGTAGCCGGACAGAGTCGCTGCTTACCCACAGCGATACCGCGCTCGACCGGGGCCGCGTCAGGCTGGTGCAGCGAAAGATCTCGCGCTTCGAGGACATCCAGCAACGTGCGAATAAGATCGCCAGCGCTCAGATGGCCACGGATTTACGCAACCAGGATGCGATCCACGCTTCATTGGGAGGCTCGCTCGGCGTCCCCCTGGATCAGCGGTTCGACGGTGTCGGCAAGTTGACGCAGATTTATCCCGCGCAGTCGGGAGTGGCCAGCTATGCTTTGCTCGACAAGGAAGGCAAAGTCAAGCAGTACGTCACGGCGGCCCCAGGCGTCAATCTGCGACCGTACATCGGACGCGAAATAGGAGTGCAAGGAGCGCTGGGCTTCATGCCAGACGCCCGCACCAGCCACGTCACGGCCAAACGCGTCGCCCCGATCGAAGAAGGGGTCACGCTGCGCTAGCTGGGATCAGCCCGCCCGGAGACTTCGACGCAGTTGCCGTCCCGGCGATGGCAACTATATTGCGGACTTGGACTCGAGGCCTCGGCCATGCCGAACCGTCCAGCGAGCAAGCCCCGCTGGCGTTACTTCGCCTCGTCCGATTCTGGCGGACTCACAGCGGTACAGCATGAATTGGCAGTCGGGATTCACTTTATTCGTGCTGGGCGCCGTCTTGGCATCGCTCGTCTTTACGGCGATCGGTCCCGACGTAGCGTTGATCGGCGGCCTAATCGCACTGATGGCTGCGGGCATTCTCACGCCCGCCGAGATGGTCCACGGCCTTTCGAACGAGGGGCTCGTCACCGTGGCCGTGCTGTTCGTGGTCAGCGCCGGCATGCGCGAGACAGGAGCCATCGACCTGATCGCGTCCCGTGTCTTGGGCCGGCCAAAATCGACCACCGCTGCGATCGCCCGGTTGTTGATTCCCGTCACCGGGATCAGCGCCTTCGTCAACAACACACCGCTAGTGGCGATGCTGATTCCCGTTGTAAACGATTGGGCCAAGCGGCAACAAATCGCCGCTTCGAAGTTGATGATTCCCCTCAGCTATGCCGCGATCCTCGGTGGCACTTGTTCGCTGATTGGCACCAGCACGAATCTGGTCGTCGACGGACTCTTCATCAAATCCCAGGGCTACGGCTTGGCGATGTTCGAGATCAGCAAGGTGGGAATTCCCGCCGCGATCGCCGGCTGCATTTATTTACTTCTCACCAGTCGTTGGCTACTGCCCGATCGTCGACCAGCCATTAGCCAAACCGATGACCCACGCAGCTATACCGCCGAAATGATGGTGGCGCCGGACAGTCCGTTGATCGGCAAATCGATCGAAGACGCCGGTCTGCGCCATCTGCCGGGCGTTTACCTGGCCGAGATCGATCGCGACGGGATCGTCTTACCGGCCGTCTCACCCCAGGAACGATTGCGCGAGAACGACCGGCTGGTATTTGTCGGCATTGTCGAATCCGTGGTCGACTTGCAGAAGACGCGGGGACTAGTGCCGGCCACGGATCAGGTCTTCAAGCTCGAGTCGCCGCGCGACGTGCGTTGCCTGATCGAGGCCGTGGTGTCGAACACCTGCCCGGTGGTTGGCAAATCGATCCGAGACGGAGGCTTTCGCACCGCCTACAACGCCGTGGTCGTGGCCGTGGCCCGCAATGGTGAACGGATCAACAAGAAAATCGGCGATGTCGTGCTATGGCCCGGCGATACGCTGCTGTTGGAAGCGCATCCCTCGTTCGTCAATCAGCAGCGCAATAGTCGCGATTTCTTCCTGGTCAGCCAACTGGAAAACTCCCAGCCGATGCGCCACGAGCGGGCGTTCGTGGCCCTGGGAATCATGATCGGAATGGTCGTCCTGACGGCAAGCGGCTACATGAGCATGCTGAAGGCGTCACTCGTAGCGGCAGCGGCCATGCTGATCACCCGCTGCTGTACGGCCGACGTCGCGCGGCGCAATATCGATTGGCCGGTGCTCTTGGCCATCGCCGCATCGTTCGCCTTCGGCGACGCCCTACAGAACACGGGCGCTGCACAAGCCATTGCCGACGGATTGATCGGCGCCGCGCAGGGCAAGCCCTTCTTCGCGCTCGCCATGTTTTATCTTGTGACGTTGTTGCTGACGGAATTGATTACGAACAACGCGGCAGCGGCCTTGATGTTTCCGTTAGGCATTGCCACGGCGACCAACATGAATGTCAGCGTGATGCCATTTGTAATCGCGACCATGATGGCAGCCTCAGCCGGCTTCGCCACACCGATCGGATATCAAACGAACCTGATGGTCTATGGTCCCGGCGGATACAGGTTTAACGATTACGTAAAGATTGGCGTCCCGCTCGATATTTTGATTGGACTAATTACGGTCGGTCTTAGTCCTTTTATCTGGCCGTTTTAAATGCAACATGCGCACGATTTGCCGCGTAAACGTCAATAAAAAGCGCTATAACGACATGCTGGCACGCATCGTTCTCCTTGCGCTTCGGTCTGGACGAGGTCGTGATTTCGCTGTAACCTCGTAGAATTCGTGGTGCTATCAGCCGCGCGCTGCATGACCTGCCCAGGACGAGGCTGGACCCTCGAGTTTGTATCTCGAAACTGCGGACCGCTGTGGTGGTGCCCTCGGTAAAAGTTGCTGGGAGCGCCCCACGCAAGGAAGCACTTCATTGATTGCGATCCGGTTGCTCGGCGAATGACTAAACGCGACTTCTACGCCCGTCACAGTCCCGCGATTCTATTGATCGCGGTATTCTTGCTGCCGATCTCATTTGCCGGCGCACGTCGCGCGCTGAATAACAATCAGAATCGCGTCGAGCAATGGCTGCCAGATCAATACGAAGAGACGAAGGTCTATCAAGAGTTCCGCAAGCACTTCCAAGGCGAGGAATTTGTCCTCGTCAGTTGGGATGGTTGCACGCTGGATGATGAGCGACTGGCGCTCTTATCCGCCAAGCTGGTGCCGCCTGCGGACATCGAGGCGCCGGCCGAGGGCCGCTACTTCTCCAAGGCGCTTTCCGGCCCCGCGATCATCGACACTCTCGTCAATCCGCCCATCAATATCACGCGTAGCGAGGCCATTGAGCGGTTGCGCGGCTCACTGATCGGCGGCGACGGCAAGCAAACCTGCCTGGTGCTGACACTCTCGCCTGAAGGCAAGAAGAGCCTGCGTAAGACGATCGCCAAGATTTACAACACCGCCGAAAAAGAGTGCAACATCAAGCATGACGCCCTGCACATGGGCGGGCCGCCATCGGACAACGTCGCCATCGATCTAGCCGGCGAGCAGAGCCTGGTCCGACTGGCGTCGTTGGCGGGGTTCATCGGGCTGGTGATTTCCTGGTGGTGCCTGCGCAGCGTCAAGCTGGTGGCCATTGTTCTCACGGCAGGCATCTATAGCGCGATGGCCAGCCTGGCCTTCGTCTGGTATTCGGGCGGAGAGATGAACGCCATCGTGCTGACGATGCCGTCGCTGGTCTATGTTGCCGCGATTTCGGGGGCCATTCACCTGGCCAATTATTACCGCGATTCGATCCATGAATTAGGCCTCGAAGGTGCCCCAATGCGTGCTATCAAGCACGCCTGGCTCCCCTTGAGTCTGGCCACGGGGACGACCGCCGTCGGTTTGCTGACGTTGTGCTACAGCGAGCTAGTGCCGATCCAACTTTTCGGCTTCTACTCGGCCGTTGGCGTGGTCATCAGCCTGCTATTTTTGTTCTTCTTCATGCCGGCCGCGTTCGAGCGCTGGCCGCTGGCGGACGAAGTTGAGAAAAAAGCCGAAGCGCCGGCCATCGATCCCGCGTTCTTCGGCAACTGGGACAAGGTTGGCGATTGGATAATCTCGCACCATGGCATTATGACCGCCGGTGGACTGGCGGTGATCGCCTTCTGCGCATTCGGAATGTCGCGGATGGAAACGTCCGTCCAATTGATGCGGCTCTTCTCGCCGAAAGCCAAAGTTGTCACCGATTATGAATGGCTCGAAGAGCATCTCGGCAACCTGATACCGATGGAAGTCGTTATCAATGTCGACCCACTCAGTTCGCGATTAAACTTCCTCGAGCGGATGGAGCTGGTGCAGCGAGTCCAAAAGGAAGTCGAAACTATTCCCGAGGTCGGCAAGAGCCTGTCGGCGGCCACCTTCTCGGCCAATTTGGGGCCGCCGGTCCAGGCCGATGCGCCTAAGCCGAAGAAGGCGCGCCGCGGGATCGCCGGGCTCGTAAAGTCGGTGGCCGGCGTCAAGGACGAGGAAGCGCTTGCGCGCAAGTTGCGAAACGAAAAGCTGGAAGAGCATCGCGACGAGTATTTGAAGAGCGACTACCTGCGCGAGAAAGACGGCCGCGAAATGTGGCGCGTCAGTGCCCGCGTCAGCGCTCTAAAGAATGTCGATTACGCCAAGTTCGTCAAAGACATTCGCGCCAAAGTCGAGCCGGTCATGGACGACATGCGGGCCAGATTGGGCGAGAAAGAGGCCGCCAGCCTGCAAGCGACTTATACCGGACTCGTGCCATTGGTCTACAAGGCGCAGAACTCGTTGCTCGACGGGCTGGTCACCGGCTTTATTACCGACCTGATCTTGATCTTCATCGCGATCGTCGTGGCGATGCGGTCGTTCACCTCGGGCATCATCCTGGCCGTGCCCAGCGTGTTTCCGCCGATCGTGATCTTCGGCCTAATGGGCTGGCTGGGAATCGTGGTCGACATCGGTACCGTGATGACTCCGAGCGTCGCCCTAGGCGTCTCGGTTGACGATATTGTGCACTTCATGTTGCAGTACCGCCGTGCGATCGCGGATGGCGCCACGCAACGTGAAGCCGTGAAGGCCGCTTATCACCATTGCGGCCGCGCCATGTATCAAAGCTGGGGCGTGATCGGCCTGGGCCTGAGCGTTTTTGCCCTCAGCCCGTTCACGCCGACCCAACGCTTCGGCTGCATGACGATCGCACTGTTGACGGCCACGCTACTGGCGAACTTGCTGATGCTGCCGGCCATTCTTGCAGGGCCGCTGGGTTATTTGTTTGCTCGAGGGGTCAAAGTAAAAAAACCTCAGGCGGCCGACGAGCCGCCACGGCAGACGCCGCCCGCTCCGAAGAGCCTTCGCCCGTTGGATGAGGCGCCGCGCGTCGAGCCGACGCGCCGCTCCATCACGACGTAGCGTCCCCGAGGCCAGCCGTCTTTTATGGCTGACTGCCAGCACGAAATTCAGAATGGCAGTGCGACGCCGCGCTTTTGTTCCTTGGCCAACTGCAGCAGCCGGGCCGCCATAGCGACGTCCTCCACGGCCAGACCGACCGATTTGAAGATCGCGACGCCGCCGGTTCGCGGCTTTCCGCTGGCGCGGCCCACGACCACCTCGGCCAGGTCGACCGCGCGGCGCCAGTCGTAGATTCCCTTTTCCAGCGCTTCCGTAAAATCCCCGGCCTCACCGCGACAAGCCTGCACACTATCGCACACGATTGCGTCAGCGCGGCGTACTGTCGTGGTGTCGATCTCGGCACGCGACAAGGCATTGGCCCCCACGGCACAAACAATAGTCCCCTCGGCCAGTGTGGCCCCGTCGAAGACCGGTGTCGAGCTGGTCGTAGCCGTGATCACGATCGGCAGATCCTCGGCCGCTTCCTGCGGCCGGTCGACCGGTATTACCTCGATGCCCAACTGCATCTGCATCTTTTCAGCGAACAGCGTGCGGCGCTCTTCCGATCGGCTGTAGATGAATGCCCGCCGTAGCGGCAAAACGGCGGCAGCGGCCGCTACCTGTGTCTCGGCCTGGCGGCCGACGCCAAACAGACCGAGCTCGTGCGATTCGGCCGGCGCCATTGCGCGTAGAGCAACGCCCGTCGTTGCCCCAGTGCGCAGCCGGCCTAGTTGATCGGCTTCGATCAGGGCCACCATCTGCCCAGTCGTCTGATCGTAAAGCCCGACATGAAAGCGCGCCGCGTCGCGCGTCGTCGTATAACATTTCCAACCGACGTATCCCAGGTATCCGGCCGAGGCGATCATGGCATGCAGGATGATGCCGCGGGCCCGGGTACGTACGCGCGGAATGTTCTCGGCTTCCCCCACGGCCAGATGGCGAAACGCCTCCTCGACCACCGCAATCGTGCCGGGCATATCGATCAGCGCCGTCACGTCGGCTTCGGTCAAATACAGCGCACTCATGGATATTCTCCTGCGCGCGAGAAGGCCTGCAGTTTCATGTTGCGATGCCGGCGCGATCGGCGTTTCGATTTCCCGTACACCTGACGCAGGCGCGATCTCGGACTGCAGCCTATTGTTGCATCTCGGCGATGCGGCGGAAATCGTCACGCAGCGAGCGATAGAGCTGTTGATACTCGGGAAAGCCCCGGTCATACATCTTCACCGCCGCGCGCTGGGGGGACGTATGATCGACGACGCGAATCGTGGCTGCGCAGGCTTCGCGAACGTCCTTGAACGCGCCGGCCCCAACGGCCGCTAGCAAGGCCACCCCATAAGCCGGTCCCTCCTCGGCATTGATTGTCGAGACCTTCTGTCCGAAGACGTCAGCTTGAATATGTCGCCAGAGAGCGCTTTTCGAACCGCCTCCCGACGCACGAATCTCGCGCACGGGGATGCCTAGCCCCCGAATAATCTCCAGACAATCGCGCAGCGAGTACGCGACCCCCTCCATGATCGAGCGCAGCATGTGCCCACGCCGATGGGCAAGCGACAGGCCGATGAAGCAACCGCGTGCAAAGGGATCAGCATGGGGCGTGCGTTCTCCGGACAAGTAGGGAAGAAAGAACAATCCTTCACTTCCGGCCGGGGAGCCTTCCGCCTCGCGATTGAGAATCTCGTACGAATCGGCCGTCGGCGCCTCGTCCGTCGCGCCATTCTTATGGCACAGCTCGTTCTGAAACCATTGGAGCGAGCCGCCGGCGGCCAGGGTGACACCCATCACGTGCCATTTGCCGCGCACAGCATGGCAAAATGTATGCACGCGTCCCTCGGGATCGATTTCCACCGTATCGCTGTGGGCGAACATCACGCCCGAGGTGCCAATCGACGTCGAAAGGATCCCTTTCGAGACGATGCCGTTTCCCACGGCCCCCGCGGCGCAGTCCCCTGCCCCGCCGACGACCAGGCAATCGGTCGACAGGCCCAATTCCTCGGCGGCTTCGCGCGTCAGACGGCCGGTGACCTCTTCCGATTCGTAGCAGCGTGGCAACAAGCTCTCGTCGAGTTCCAGCTTTGAGAGCAAAGCGCTCGACCACCGCCGCTTGGCAACGTCCAACAACAAGGTGCCGCTGGCGTCGCTCACCTCGGTGGCGTATTCCCCAGTCAGCCGGCGGCGGATCTCATCCTTCGGCAGCAGCACCTTGGCTAGCTTGTCAAAATTTCGCGGCTCATGATTGCGCAACCAAAGGACCTTAGGCGCGGTAAAGCCGGTCAAAGCCGGGTTGGCCACCATCTTGATCAGTTTGCGCCGTCCGCCGGCGCGCTGTTCAATCTCGGCACATTCGGCCGCGGTCCGCTGGTCGTTCCACAACAGAGCCCGACGGATAACGCGATCGCGTTTATCGAGAAAGACCGAGCCGTGCATCTGGCCTGACAGGCCGATCGCCGCGACGTCAGCCGGGCGAAGCTTGGCCTTCTTGACGACCGATTGAATCGCCGACGTCGTTGCTCGCCACCAATCGTTAGGGTCCTGCTCGCTCCAGGCGGGCTTAGGGTGATAACAAGGGTACGTCTCCATGGCGCTCGCCTGGATCGTGCCCGTCTCGTCAATGACGAGGGCCTTGGTGCCCGAGGTGCCGACGTCGATGCCGAGAAAATGACTCATGAAAATGCGAACAGGGTTAAATGCAGGATAGACCGAGATAAGTAGAGCATAACTTCCGCGAGCGAAACCGCTTGCCGCGCCATGATTTGCCGGCGGATTTCCACGACGTCGCGGATTGTAACCCGCCACGAGCTAGGGGGGCAACCCGCGCGCGCGACGCAAAACTTGCCGCCGTTGTAGCTTGTGCCTACCGTAGGAAAAGCATGCGTGCCGACGATTCGGCCCGAAATCGCACCAATGTCGAGCTATCTCTCGATCGTCGGCGCGCATGCTTTTGTTCTCAAGACATCAGCAGAAAAGGCTTGCAGCCGAGTAGAATTCACCGCTTTTGGACGGCGTGTCGTCACTCGATTATCATCGTGGTATGAGCGGAGAAGTCACGACATCTCAACGACCGCGTATCGGGCGCGACGTTTGGCTGCGGTATCTTCGGCCACACGAAACCATCGTCGTCAACGTGCCAATGTCGCGCGAGCAGGCAACCGACTGCCTGCAATCACACGTGCAGGCTCCGAAGCTCCGAACGTCGCTGCTGGCCGGTATCGCGCCATCGGCATTAGGGCCATTTCGGACCTTTCAAGGTGATGTCGGACCGTCCGCGTTCGAAATCTCGCTCGTGTTGCCGGAGAATGGGACCTTTTGGTTGCCGCGTCCGGTCGTGCGCGGTGTTGTAGACCATGCCGACGGCATAACGCGGGTTACCGCGACCATCGAGCAGGACCGTGGAGTTGGCGAATTCGTGCTGGCGCTGTCGCTGATCCTGCTCTCGTTATTCGTGGTCGTATCACTTTTCTATCAACCGTTGCGCATCACTTTGCTGATCCTCTCAGCGATGATTGCGGTCGTGCTCCTGGCGGTTTTTTGGTACGTCACAACTCGGAGCGCCTTTACGCGCGAATCGGCGCAGATTCGCCGCGACTTGGAATTTGCGCTAACTCATAAGCGCACTGATTTGCAGGCCGCTGAGCCGCGCGTATAACTTTAATTCGGCAGTCCGCTTAACCTCCAACGATCCGCAGAATCTATGACCGCAACGCCAGTGGCACTCGTGACAGGCGCTTCGCGGGGAATCGGCCGCGGGATTGCGCTCGAGTTGGCACGCCTCGGTCACGTCGTACTCGTGAACTACCACGCCCGTCGGGACGCCGCTGACGAAGTCGTGGCCACGATTCATCGCGCCGGCGGGCACGCCATCAGCGTTCACGGAGACGTCTCGAACACGGAGGATCGCCGCGTGCTCGTCGAACGCGCGCTCGAGTTCGGCGGCCGGCTGGACGTGCTCGTAAACAACGCCGGTATTACGTCGCCAGGCCGCCAGGACTTGCTCGACGCGACCGAACAGAACTGGGATCAAGTGCTGGGCACGAATCTTAAGGGTCCGTTTTTCCTGGCCCAGCTCGCCGCACGGCGAATGATCGAGTTGATTCACGCGGGAACTATCGCCGGCGCAAAGATCATCAATATCTCCTCGATCTCGGCCTACGCCATCAGCACCGATCGCGCCGACTATTGCATCGCCAAGGCGGGCATGGGAGCCATGACCTGGCTGTTGGCCGATCGATTGGCCGGTGAGCGAATCCAGGTTTTTGAGATCTGCCCCGGCCTGATCGCTACCGACATGACTGAGCCGGTGCGGAAGAAATACGATCAGCAACTGGGGGCCGGCATGGTACCCCAGCGTCGGTGGGGACAGCCCGAGGACGTGGCTCGCGCCGTCGGCGCGATCGTCAGCGACGCGTTTCCTTATAGTACCGGCGAGAGAATCAACGTCGACGGCGGTTTTCACATCCGGCGGCTATAGCGAGCACCTCGTTGTCCAGAATCCCGCCCAGTTTCGGGCGCCGGCGCATTTAGAATCGGGCTCTTCGCCGCAGCTTCTGTCGATTTGGGCCTGCGGGGGCTTGTGCCCGTCCGCGGATGGTTAAAATCCAAAGGGATTAAAGAACGATCACGTTCAGTTTCCCTGCCACGCCGGCGGCCGAAGGACCTTTGATGAAATTCGCACTTCTTGGATTCGACGCTGACTCGCTGGAATTGGCCCACGGGATCGCGCGGCATCCCGCGCATCAGCTCACAAGCGGCTGCGAGGTCAACGGGGCCGAGAGCGAGTTACGGACGATTGCACCTCACTTGCAAATCGTCGAATTCTGGGAGGCCTTGTTGGCTAGCGATACGGCCGAGGCCGTGATCGTCAGCTATGGTGCGAACTCCGACGAGCGGGCCGATCAACTGCGCAAGTTGGTGCAAGCCGGCGTCCCGCTGATCCTCACGCACCCGGTCGATGATTCGATGCTCATTTGCTATGAGCTCGATATGATCCGTCGCGAGACCGGCTGTGTGATGCTGCCCTATATCCCCTTTCGTTGGCACGCAGGGCTGCAGCGATTGGCCGCGATCGTGACCGCGGGGGCCGATTCGCCGATCGGCGCCGCCGAACAGATCGTCATGGAACGGGCCATCGAGAATCGAGAGCGCGTGCCGGTTCTGCGGCAATTCGCGCGCGATGTCGAATTGCTGCGAGCCTTGTCGGGCGAGTTAACCAGCGTTTCGGCCCACGCCCCCGGCGGCAAGGAGGAAGCCGACTACGCGAACCTGGGCGTGCAACTTACCGGTTCCGGCAGCGTGTTGGCACGGTGGAGCGTTGGTTCTGCCGATCACGGCGCAGGGGCGGCAATTGTCATACGCGGTAATAAAGGAAAGGCGTCTCTGGCCCTCGCGCATGCCGGCGAACCGACCGAGTTGGAGATTGTCACGGGCGGCCAAACCTCGCATGAATCTTTTCCGGCCTGGGATCCAGTTGCGGCGGCCCTCGACGAATTTCAAAACGCGATCGCGGCGCAACCAGCGCTCCCCACCTGGTCCGATGCTTGCCGCGACGTCGAGTTGACCGAAGCCATCGCGCGTAGCCTGGCCAAGGGTCGCACGATCGAGCTTCATGACGAAGAGCACTCCGAGCACGGCACGTTCAAAGGAACGATGACGTCGGTTGGCTGCGGCCTGCTATTGGCGTCGCTGGTCTTGCTGCTCGTGGCCGCGGCGCTCGCAAAGATCACGGGCAACGCGTTTTTTGGCTACGCCCCTTATCTGATTCTGGGCGTGCTGGGAATCTTCCTCGTCCTGCAATCGCTGACGCTCGTCTTTCCCGACGGCGAGTGATCGTACGTCCGCAGGCGATTCGTAGGGTGCCCTCTGGGCACCAGTATTTTTTAGAAGGCCGTGGCGCCCCTAGTGCCCCCCTACTCGACGAGAGTCTGGCCTTACGATCTGGCATTGAGCTGAAGCGCGCAAAAAAAGCGGCCAGGCTCACCTTTCGAGCCTGGCCGCTTGAATTACAGATTCTCGCCGAGGCAAGTCGTTCGTTAGTGGGCCTTCGCACCCGGCTTCTGCGGAATCCGCATCGAGTAGAACGATCGCCAGACGAAGACCAAGGCAATGACGAGCATGACCGCGCCCACGACCGGCGTGTAGTCTTGCGTCCCCTTAGTATGCGCGGCTTCCTTCATCTCGACAGCGATCTCGACCGCCAGCAAGCCGAACAGAGTCGAGAACTTGATGATCGGATTCAACGCCACCGACGTGGTGTCCTTGAACGGATCGCCCACGGTATCGCCGACAACGGTCGCGGCGTGCAGCGGGGTTCCCTTTTCACGCAAGTCGACTTCGACGTACTTCTTGGCATTGTCCCACGATCCGCCCGTGTTAGCCATCGAAATGGCTTGGAACAGGCCGAACACGGCAATCGCGATCAGGTAGGCGACAAAGAAGTTCGGATCGAAGAAGGCAAAAGCCAGAGTAATCGACATCAAGGCGATGAAGATATTCCACATGCCGCTCTGGGCATACTGCGTGCAGATGCGAACAACGGTCTTCGAGTCCTCGATATCGGCCTCGGTCTTATTGAGGTCGAGGTTCTTCTTGATGAATTCCACGGCCCGGTAGGCACCGGTCGTCACGGCCTGCATCGAGGCGCCCGAGAACCAGAAGATCACGGCCCCGCCGCAGATGAAGCCCAGCAACACGGGGGCGTCGGTCAAGCTGATGTGCAGCAGCCCGGCCTTACCTAACATGAGGATGATCGAAAAGATCATCGTCGTGGCACCGACAACGGCCGTACCGATGAGCACCGGCTTGGCCGTGGCCTTGAACGTATTACCGGCCGAGTCGTTAGCTTCTAGATAGTGCTTGCCCCCTTCGAAGTCGGGAGTAAAGCCGAACTGGGATTTGATCTTCTCCTTAATGCCCGGGATCGATTCGATCTGCGATAGTTCGAACACCGATTGGGCATTGTCCGTCACCGGGCCATAGCTATCGACCGCGATCGTGACCGGCCCCATGCACAGGAAGCCGAACGCCACGAGGCCGAAGGCAAAAATCGAGCCGACGCCCACGAGCGGCGCGTCCGGGCCAAACAGGGCCACTTGCATAATGCTGTCGAGCCCTTGTTGGCTGACGAAGAACGCACCGCCCATCAGGCCCGCAATCAGCAGTCCCATCCAGAACGCACTGAAGTAACCGGCCACCATGCCGGAGAGAATTGTCAGCGAAGCGCCACCTTCACGCGAGGCTGTGACGATTTCGTGAACGTGCTTCGAGTGCGAGCTCGTAAACACCTTGGTGAACTCGGGAATCAGCACCGCAGCCAACGTGCCGCAACTGATGATCGAGGCCAACTGCCACCACAGGGTCGGCATCGGCTTGTCCGCAACGACCAGGTCGCCGATAAGCAACCAGCTCATGAAGAATGACGTGGTGATGCACAATGTAGCTGCGATCCAGATCAGACGGGTCAGCGGAACTTCGAAGTTGAATTCCTTCAACCCGCGATATTGCCTCTCGGAGATCGTCTGGTTGATGAAGTACGACACGCCTGACATGAAATCCATCAAGAACCGCATGGCGAAAATCCACACGATCAGCTTGGCTTGCAGGTCAGACTGGGCCACGGGAATTGCAAGCACGATAAACGAAATCAGCGCCACGCCCGTCACGCCGTACGTTTCGAAACCGTCGGCAGTCGGCCCGACCGAGTCGCCGGCGTTGTCGCCCGTGCAGTCCGCGATCACGCCCGGGTTACGCGGATCGTCTTCCTTGACGTTGAAGACGATCTTCATCAAGTCGGCACCAATGTCGGCGATCTTGGTGAAAATACCGCCGGCGATTCGCAATGCCGAGGCACCCAACGATTCGCCGATGGCGAAGCCCAGGAAGCAGATACCGACGATCTCTCGATCGACGAACAGCAAGATGATGACCATCATCACCAGCTCGAGCGAGATCAAGAACAGGCCGATCGACATGCCGGCACGCAGCGGAATGCTCACCACGTCCCACGGCTCGCCCCGCAGCGAAGCGAACGCAGTCCGCGAATTCGCGTAGGTATTCACGCGGATACCGTACCAGGCCACCCAGTACGATCCCACGATGCCCACCAAGGCGAAGGCAAGCACGGTCAGCGCGGTTTCCACGCTCTTATGCTGCAAGCCGACGAAGTAATACATCATCGCCACCGAGATGATGGCGAACAGCATCATCAAGAACTTGCCCTGCTGGATCAGGTAGGTTTTGCAGGTCTGGAAAATGATTTCCGAGATGGCCAGCATCGATTCGTGTGCCGGCAGATTCTTGATTTGCCGCCGCAAGAACAGGCTGATGCCCAACGTGCCGATGATCACGAACGAACCGTAGAACAACAGATGCCAGGCATCAATCTCGGTGCCGCCGATTTTGAAATTTCCCAGGCTCAGATCGGGAATGGCCAAATCGGCCTCGCTCGCCATGGCGGTCGATCCCAAAACGAGCAGAGCAATCGAGGCGAGGACCAGGCGAATCGCTATCGTGGGTAAAAGACGAAACGATCTCACGGCTTGTCTCCGGTACAGTGTTGGACTCGAACGTGTTCGGGCTGAAGCGCTTGTCAGGCCGCCGCAAATCAACACGGCGACACCGTTAACGATTTCAGGACTCGCGGTCGCGCTCGAGACGAACGTGGCAACCGCGCTTCAAGAGGGCCCGATCGACTGGCCAGCGCCCGCCGGGAACTTAAACCCCAACGCCGCTGCCACACCCTAAAGGCAAAAGACTGCCCTGACCAACGACCCCCCTTGCATGGGCAGTAGTGTAACTACAGCTCCCTAATCGGGGAAGGTGTCATGTGCCTAATTGGCGGTCGCCGCCCACAGCCACCGACCCGCGGCGTCCTCGTCTCAGGTGTCGGCCACCGGAATTGCGCAACGTCGAAGCTGCTCCGAACCGGCAAAATTAACGGAAGATCCAAACGGCGGCCGGCCTGTTACGCGCCAATCACTCCCCCCACAACCCGCCCCGCCACGTCCGTGAGTCGGAAATCCCGGCCGGCGTATCGGTAGGTCAGGCGTTCGTGGTCGAGCCCCAATTGGTGCAGAATCGTAGCGTGGAGGTCATGCATGTGGACCTTACCCGTCACGGCAATGTGGCCAAATTCGTCGGTGGCTCCGTGAGAAAAACCGGCCCGAAACCCACCGCCGGCCAGCCACACTGTAAACCCACGAGGGTTATGATCCCGGCCCGTGCCGTTCTTCTCAGCATAGGGAGTTCGGCCGAACTCGCCCCCCCACCAAACGATCGTGTCGTCGAGCAGGCCGCGCTGCTTCAAATCCGTAAGCAGGCCCGCGATCGGGAGATCCACAGCCCGGGCATGCTCGGCATGCTTGGGCAGATTTGAATGCTGATCCCAGGCCGGATTGGCCGTATTGTCACCGTAGGTCACCTGGATGTAGCGGGATCCCGCTTCGCACAGCCGCCGCGCGAGCAGGCATTGCCGGCCAAAATTATCGGTCGAAGGCGATCCGATACCGTATTGGGCCAGCGTCTCGGACGTTTCATCCGCCAGATCCAATACCCGAGGTGCCGTCTCTTGCATGCGCCAGGCCAGTTCATAGGAACGGATCGCGGCCTCGAGTTGGGAATCCTCCGGGTGGCGCTCGCGCTGCAGCTCGTTCAACGCCTGCAGATGGTCGAGCCGTACACGTTGTGCAGCGCGCCCTATAGTCGTCGGCGCGAGATTGCGCAGGCCCGACTGCATAATCGGCGTTCCGGCCCGGCCGATCGCGGTGCCCTGAAAGGCCGCAGGCAGAAAAGCCGTGCCGTAGTTACGGGCTCCGCCGTTCCCGGCCGACGGCGCGATCGTGACGAATCCTGGCAAGCTCTCGTTTTCGGATCCCAGCCCGTACAGAACCCAGGAGCCGATCGAGGGCCGAATGAATTGCGTGGCCCCGCAGTGCAAGAAGAGCGTTGCCGGACCGTGAGCGACCCCTTCGGTATGTACGCCATGCAGCAGGCACATATCGTCGACGTGCCGGGCCATTTCGGGGAACAGGTCCGAAACCCAGCGGCCGCTCTCGCCATGCTGCGCGAATTTCCAGGGCGATTTCATCACACGATGCGTCGACTCGCCCATGCCGGTATTGGCTGCCTGCCGCGCATCGTCGAACGACATCTTTTTGCCGTCGTCGGCCGCCAGCCGCGGCTTGTAATCGAACGAGTCGACATGGCTTACGCCCCCCTGCATAAACAGGAAGATCACGCGCTTCGCACGCGGCGCGAAATGCGGCGTCTGCAGGCTACTTGTGCTTGCGGCGCGCGATTCCGCCGTGGCCAGTGCCGACCACGCTAGCCCGCCAAAGCCGCAGGCCGCCCCCTGCAAGAACGCACGCCGCGAAATGTCGTACTGGTTTCCCATGCTCGCTGGACCGTCAATCGCGATAGCGGAAATCGAGGGACGAGAATAACATATGGTACACGTCGGCCCAGGCTAGTTCACGATCGTTGCTCGTCGCCAGTGTTTCGGACAGTAATTTGCGGACGACTTCGCATTCGGCCATGCGTGGCGCCCTTCCCAACGTTTGGCGAAACGCATGTTCGCATCGCGTGTCGTCATCCGCCAAGTCTAGCGCAAGCAATCGGCGTGCTGCAGCCATCGCTTGCTCCTTCACAAACGGACTGTTCATCATGAACAACGCTTGCTGCACCACTGTGCTGGTGTTGCGACGACCGGTGACCATGCTCGAATCGGCACCGTCGAACGCCTCGAACAGTTCCGGTAGCGAATTTCGCAATACCGGCACGTAGATGCTGCGAAGCGTGTCGTGATCGACGTATTCGTAGTCGGTCTTCGCATCCGAACGGATCGTCGAGTCGGCGTATACGCACCGCAATTGCCCGCTGACGGCCAGCATCGCGTCGCGCAAACATTCGGCCTCGAGCCGCTGCCGGTTCTGCCGCGCCAACCGACGATTCTCCGGATCAGCCGCCCGGGTTGCTTCCACTTCCTCAGAGCGTTGCCTGTAAGCTCGCGATGTGACCAGGTAGCGGACAAGTTGCTTGATGGACGAATCATGCGTCGCGAAATATAGCGCCAGGTGGTCGAGCAACTCTGGGTGAGAAGGCAATTCGCCCGTGGTTCCAAAATTATCGACCGTGCGGACCAGGCCTTGCCCGAAAAGCCAATGCCAGGCGCGATTCGCAAAGACGCGAGCCGTGAGCGGATTCGCAGGCGAAGCGATCCAATCGGCCAGTTCCCGGCGACCGCTTTGGTCAGCCGGTAGCGGCGTGACAGCCTGGGGTGCCACGACCTGTAAAAATCCGCGTGGCACAATTTCTCCCAGCGAATGGACGGTGCCGCGGATATGAAGTGGCGCGTCCTCGATCTTCGCGCGCTCGATCACGGTCATGACCTGCGGGCGATTCGGACCCGTCGAGCGCAAATGCTTGAGATCTTTTTCGAGTTTTATGAGCTCCCCGCGCCGCCTAACGAGATTTACGTCAGGCTTGATCTCGTCCTGGGACGGCGCGATTCGTTGGGCAAGCTCTTCGCGACGGGCGGCGGGCTTGTCGTCGTCGGCCGACAGGTACTGCACGGCATCGACGACCACATGCCCCGTGGTTCCTTCGTTAGCGACCAGCACAAAATTCTGGCCTGCCGCCTCGCAACGATACTGGCCTAGCGAAATGAAACGGCCGTCGATCGGAGGCCGCTCGCGCATGTTCACGCGAATCAGCCTATCGCCTTCGGCGCTAAATACCGTGACCGGCACGTCCTTGGCGCGATTGTCGGCCGCCGTGTACGCCAGCCGTACCTCGTAGCGACCATTCTTGGGCAATTCTGGCGCGAACGTCGCCGTCTTTTCCCCTTTTCCCTGGTCGGAATCGTGTACATAGCCTGCGCCGATATACGGCTTCACACTTTGCGACGTCTGCCACGCGCCAACGAGCTTGGCCTGACTATCATCAATGACGATTCCCGGTAGATCGGCTGCGGCGGCAACTTTCGCGTCGTCTGCCTTCTGGCCATCGGCACGAGCCAATTGTTCCTTCAGCTTGGCAACCTTGGTTTCGACCGCGGCGACCTGCGCCTCGAACTCCGCGAATTTCCCTTCATCTTCATGCGCTAGCGGCAAATTCACGCTCATCCATTTCGAAACATTCTCGTGGGCCAGCGTTTGCACGTTTCGCAAGATCCCGGCCAAGGCGTAATAGTCGCGAGTCGGAATGGGATCGAACTTGTGGTCGTGGCAACGGGCGCAGCCGATCGTCTGACCGAGAAATGCTTTGCCGATTACGTCCAGTTGCTCGTCGACGACGTCCATATCGAGCTGACGCTTGTCCTGCTCTTCGAGATTCGTATTTCCCAGCGCCAAAAACGTCGTCGCTACCAGTTGTCGTTGCCGGTCGGCGATCGTGTCAGCCGGCAAGAGATCACCCGCCACCTGTTCGCGCAGAAACTGCACGTACGGTCGATCGCCGTTGAACGACTCGATCACGTAATTTCTGTATCGCCAGGCGTCCGGCAGAATGAACCCTCGTAGAGTCAATGATTCGCCAAATCGGACCACGTCGAGCCAATGCCGCGCCCACCGCTCGCCAAAGCGCGGCGACGCCAGCAGCCGATCGACAAGCCGTTCGTACCAATCCGGCGATTGATCGCTCTCGACAGCGATCAGATCATCGACATCGGGCGGTAGTCCCCATAGGTCGAAGTACAGCCGCCGCACGAGGGTCGCTCGCTCGGCGGGCGTTTGCGGGCGCAAACCCGCCTCTTGCAGTTTTGAAAATATGAATCGATCCATCGGATGCACGGACCATACTGGATCATCCACCTGCGGTGGCGCCGTGGCGTGCGGCGGTTGATAGGCCCAGAATTGACGTCCGGCTTCGATATCGATCGTGCGGGAAACCTTTGCCGGGATAGGCTTCCCTGCATCGGCCGGCGCCGGCGCGCCGCGGACGACCCATTCTTCGAGCGCACGAATTGCCTGGTCGGGCAACTTGCCAGTCGGCGGCATTTCGAGCCCCTCGCGACGCACGGCCGCGATGAGCAGGCTCTCGTCTGGTTTTCCAGCGACGACCGCTGGCCCCGAATCGCCCCCGCGTTGCCAACCGGCCGCGACATCGAGCCGCAATCCGCCCTTCGATTTCTTTACGCCGTGACACTCGTAGCAATGCTGCGCCAGTAAGGGACGAATTTGCTTTTCGAAAAACTCGAGGTCGGCGGCGGCAGGCGCCAGTACCGTTCCCTCGGCTCCAATCGCCGAGGCGGACGCCAAAATAAGGATCGCCACCGTCCGCAGTACGAATGGGCCGCCATCCACCACCCCGCCAGCGCGCCGCCAGAAGCGGCCGGCGATTCTTCCAGTTAGCGGAAGGGGTTTGGTCACGGTAAGCCGTTGGTGGTGTGAGGCTTGGGGCGGAAATGTCAGACGCTCGGACTCATTCTATCCCGTCAGAATGCGTTACTCCAAGTATTTTTGGCGCGGCGCCGCGGGAAGCGAAAAAGCTTGATTTCCAAGAGCTTGACATGTATATACTTTACATGTCAAGTATTACAAGGTGAGGCAACCATGACGACTACCCGACTACAACACGAACTAAAAAAGCGACGCCCCTTCGACTCCGTCGAGCAGGAAGCGGCGCTGAATATCGTACGCACCAACGATCAACTGCAAATTCGCTTTAGCCGGCTGTTTCGCGAATTCGAGTTGACCCCTTCGCAGTACAACGTGCTGCGAATCTTGCGCGGCGAGGGGCAACCGCTACCGATTCTCGAAATTGCCAATCGCACGATCACGGTCGTGCCAGGCATCACCGGGTTGATCGATCGTTTGGAAGAAGCCGGCCTGGTCGCCCGCCAACGATGCGAAGAAGACCGCCGCGTGGTGTACGTCTCGTTGACGGCAAAAGCTACGAAACTACTTGCCAAGATCGACCAACCTCTCTTGGACATGCACAAACGGCTGCTGGCCGGACTGTCGGTCGGCGAACTTACGCAACTTAATGCGCTGCTGGAGAAGATTCGCACGTCGTTCGCTGACGCGCCTGAGTAGCCGGCCCGATCACCTGACCCGACCAAGCGCGAACTTCGCTAAATACTTGACGTATCAACTATTGAGCGACGGGCACCAGTTAGCTTCATCCGCGAATGCGAAATCGAGGAGACTTCCATGTTCCAGGTTCGACGAGCCAACGAGCGAGGGCATTTCAATCACGGCTGGTTGGATACGTTCCACACATTTTCCTTCGGTGACTACTATGATCCCGCAAATACCCAGTTCAGCGCGCTGCGCGTGATGAATGAGGACACCGTGGCACCGGGTCAGGGATTCGGTATGCACGGCCATCGCGACATGGAGATCGTCACCTATGTACTGTCGGGCGCTCTCGAGCATCGCGACAGTCTAGGCAACGGCGAAGTCCTGCGTCCCGGCGAGTTGCAACACATGACCGCGGGCACCGGCATCCGGCACAGCGAGTTCAACCCATCCGCGACGGAACCGGTCCACCTGTACCAGATCTGGCTACTTCCGGAACGAGCGGGGCTGACACCTAGTTACGAACAGAAGTCCTTTGCAGACGCGATGCGGCCAGGAAAGTGGCTGCTAGTCGCGTCGCCGAATACGGCCGAGGGATCGCTCGCCATCCACCAGGATGCGCGTCTTTTCCTGGCCACGCTCGAAGCGGGACTCGAACTGTCGCACGAGCTTGCCGCTGGCCGGCACGCCTGGCTGCAAGTCCTGCGTGGCAAGGTAAACGCAGGCGGTGCGGCGCTCTCGGCTGGCGACGGCGTGGCTGTAAGCAACGAGAAGAGGATCTCGCTCGCCAGCGAGGGGGCCAGCGAAGTGCTGCTATTCGATCTCGCTTGAACGAGGCGAGATCAAAGGCGCGCGATGTCGATCGGTTTTGAAAAGTCTAGCAGGCGGGTTTTGCGGTTCACCACTTCCACAATCCTTAAGACGAGGATCCGATGTCCAATCCCTTGACACCCGTCGTAAGCATCGCCGGACGTGTGCTGCTTTGTATCATCTTTTGCATGAGTGCCGTCGGCAACAAAATCCCCCACTTCGATCAGGTCGCCGAGGTGATGGGCAAGGTCGGAATGCCCTCGCCGCGGCTGCTATTGGTCGGCGCGATTACGTTTCTGTTGCTCGGCAGCGCCTCGGTGATCTTGGGCTATCAGGCGCGCATTGGCGCGGTGATGCTGCTGGTCTTTCTGGCCATGGCAAGCTACTACTTCCACGCCTTCTGGAAACTACCCGAAGCGGAGCAGCAGGCCCAGATGATTCACTTCATGAAGAACCTGTCGATGATCGGCGCGATGCTCTTCATCATCGCCAATGGCTCAGGCGCTGGCAGCCTGGACACGCTATTGGCGCGGCACGCGGCTGCAAACGAATTGCCAGCCTAGCGGCCGGGTAGCTGACATAACGAAAAGCCGCGCCAAATATACCGGCAACTCACCGCATAGTGCCTCTCCAAGGTCGAACGCCTTGGGAATATCAAAATACACCCGGCAGGACTCGAACCTGCAATCTTCGCCTCCGGAGGGCGACGCCTTATCCATTGGGCTACGGGTGCCTGAACCTACATTCTAGATTTGCGCTCGTCATGCCGCAATGAGTCGCCCAGCCGACTTGGTGTTACGCGCGCTGCCTGGGATCGCGATTGCTGGCATGCGACTGTAGGCACGCTCCAGGCGTCACAGGTTCGTTAAAGCGATCAACCGGCGCGTGGCCGCTCCAGGCGATGCCGCGCAAAAGACTCTTGCTAAGTATTGGATCCTCGAAGCTCCAGGCGAAATGGCCCTGAATCGACACGAACACGCGTGCTGCTATTTGATTCTCTGGTCCACCGGTTATGAAGTTTTCCGGCCCATCGAACAAAAAGAACGATCGAAAAACCCTCGACGACGGATGCGACATAATTCAAAGCGACTTGTTCGTAAGCTGCGTGAAGTCGCTGCGACTCCGAATGCGGGCAAGGAACAGACTGTGGTCTTCCAAGCCTTGAAGATCAGTCAGCGAACGCCCAATTACTGGGGCACGCAACACGGCGGGATAATGGCCGAGGAGTCCAAGCGCCAGCAGGAGTTGGAGGAGAAGGTTTCCACGGCGCCAGCAAACAGCGAGATGACCGCGATGAACACTGTCGCGGGCACTGCCAGGCGCATCCCATGCGGACTCGGGTATTTTTCGCCATACGAACGAATTCTTGCCTGTTTGTTTTCGGCATCTCGTCGTGATCCGCGAATCCAGACTTTCTTCTCGCCAATTGTCGCCGAGGCACCCCTCGCGGGCAGCCGATCGAGGACGCCAAAGAGCCTGCACATCAATGGCTTCAAGCCCCTTCGTTCCCGCAGTTCATATTACAAAACGGTAAAAAAGTGCGTGCCAAACAGCGATATTCGTGCTTGCGACTGTCGTAGTTATTGAACTTACGATGATCCGGCGCGCCGCAAGTCCCGAATATTTCTTGGGCTAGCCAAATCGCGATAAACCTCGCACGTCGCACCCGATTATTTTTACGCGTGGCGAGATTAGGTGGTTGGCGCAGTGATCTCGATCAGTATGCTCGACACTCAATACGCGATTTGAAGGATCATATCGGCGAATACCCTATAGGGTGAATACAGGATACGCCGGACGCGTGGGCCGTGCTACGGCGCGGTGGCTGCAAGGATGCGCAGCCTTTTTGAGAGCGTGCTTACGAATCGGCCGAACGTCGGGCCGGTGGTACGCTCACCGTCATAATGAGTGTGTTTCGCCGTCGTTCTCCGGTGGGTGGAACCCATCACCGCTAGAACTATCGGGACCGGCGAAGCCCCGCATTTTCAGCCAGGGAGGACCCTAGATGTACAGCGAGATGTTATTGTTGGCGCTCGTTTGGAACGTGGCCCCGACCGATAAGCTATTGACCACCCCCGGCGTCGTATTGATGCACCCGGTCGAAGAACGAGTCGTCGCCAAGACCAATGCCGAGCGCAAGCGACATGGCTTGCCCCCGTTGGAAGTCGACGGCAAGCTGGTTCGTTCGGCACGGCGCCACACGGCCTGGATGACCCGATCCCATTCACTGCAGCACACTACGGCTCCGGTGGGCGAGAACATTGCCATGGGTCAGCAATCGAGCACCGAGGCGGTTCGCTCCTGGATGAATTCCTCAGGGCATCGGGCGAATATTCTCAGTTCCTCGTACCGCAAAATCGGCGTCGCGGCCTATACGGCCAGCGATGGAACCGTCTACTGGTGCCAGCAATTCCTGCGGTAAACCCGACGACGAAACTCTGATTGAGCCGTGCGAGAGCGCGTTGCCACGGTCAATGAATAGCGCGGCGAAAAAACGATCGGCCGGAGCGAGCGGGAGCAAAGCGCTCGTTCCGGCCGGATCTTGATCGCTCGCGAGGGGCTAGCCTAACGAGCGATACCGGGCGCACGTTTTGTGTCACGCCGGTGCCAGGCGCGAATTCTCGTTACTGCACGATCTTCAGCGGGCGATTGTCGGCCACTTGTTTCCACACCGCGTTCAATTGTGCCGAATACTGCGCGGCCGTTTGTCCGCCCGGGATGTCAAAGTACACGCCGTTGGTGATCGAGGCCACCTGACTCATCAGCGCCGTATCGGCCAAGGCGCCCATGCTGATCGTGACCACGGGGATACTGGCGGCCGCGGCGGCGTTCGCCTCTTGAATTACCAGGTTCTTGGCATTGGTCGTCGAGCCGGGCAGGTTCGCCACGCCGTCTGTCATCAGGACCATCATCTTGAACGCGTTGGTCCGGGCGTTGTTCTGCAATTGCAAACGCGCGGTTTGCATGCCGTTGTAGATGTTTGTGCCGCCGATGTAATGCCCGGCCTGCCGGGCCGCAACGATCGTAGACAGCGTGCTGTAGTTAGGCGTCAGTGCGCTTTCTAGGACTGCCGTACTATCGGAGTACGTATAAATCGACAGGCCGATCCGATCATCCTCGGCCGCGGCCGAGATGTAGCCCATGAAGTTCGTCACTGAATCCTTCAGGGCGCTGACCGGCTGCTCGTGCGTGTTGGCTAGTGCCGGCGTTTGCTGGTGCGTGTACCGGCTGGCCTGCAAGTAATTCAGCCAGGTCATGTAGCCGTACATGTTCGTATAGCCGGCAGCCGCCACGTAGCTATCCGACTGGACGTAGCTGAAGTAGTTCGCCCAACTGTCGCCCGAATACGGGTACGTAACGTTCGTCAGGCCAAGGGCTTTCGCCAATGTTGTCGCATCGGTGCCGAAACGTTCGCCCGACCCAGTAGGGTTGCCGCTGTCGTTCGTGCCAGACTTCACCCAGGCGATGCTAACTGTCTTGCTGGCATTATTACCAGTGGCATTGAAAGTGCCGCTGGTGCCGCTGCCGGATAGTGTTTGCGTGGTGCCGTCCGTGAATTGCAGCTTGACCTGAGTAATGTTCTTGGTCGATGTCACCTGCACGCCGTTGTCTTGAATCTGGGTCTTGATCTGGGCCATGTTGCCATTGGTCGGCGCCATGCCCGTGATCGTTGCGTACTGAGGCGTGAACGTCAGGTTCCCATAAACAGGACTACCCAAATCGGTGTAGATCTGCTGCAAGCAGCTCTGCACGTATGGCAGCCCCAAAAGCTTCATGTTATAGAACTGGCTGTCGTAGCACATCGAGGCCGAGAAATCGAGCACTAGCATGATGTCGCGCGGCTGGTGCATGGCCACGGCCTGGGCCGACAAATTGACGGAGCTTTTGTTTAGCACCCGACCGAAGAACAACGGCTCGTTATTGTCGAGCAGCGTGACGCGGATCGCCGAGGGCGTGCTGCTGGACGTCGAAAAGCTACTTGTTGTCGTGCTCCATTGACCATGCTCGACAGTCATGCTCGTCGGATCGATGGCCTTGCCGGCGACGTTATTGAGCGCCAGGTAACTGGTGGCAGCCGCATCGGCAGCACCATTACCGTTGACCAGGGCCTTCGCCGCTGCGAGCGCCGCCGCGTCGCAGGCACGCTGCAACTCAGCCTGCGTCTTGGCGACGTGCCCGACGTCGACACTGAAGGCCACCATGCCTAACATTGCCACCATGAAAATGGCAGCCAGAATCGTGATAGTTCCCTTGCGCCCCCAACGGTTCTTGGTCGTCCAGCGAACCGCGGCGCGATGCAAGCTGCGCATGATCCACCTGCCTTCTTTCGAGTCAATTCAGAGGTGTTTTTCAGGCGTCGGTGATCGACGTCGATGGGTTTTAGCGATATGCAACTAAAACATAGGTCAATTTCGTTCTGCGGGTCGTCTGATTTGATCGATACGTCCCGTCAACCAAGCCACTTTCACTGCCCTGCGTTTGGTAAACTGGTCCTCGATCGATGACTTTTCGCAACGCCACTTCCGGGTCGCTGCTTATTCTGGGGGCCAGTACGCGCGCCGCGGCGTTTTCGGCCTTGGCAGCCGGACTGCGGCCCTCGTGCGCCGATCAGTTTGCCGACGCCGACCTTGCATCGCACAGTCCCGTCGTGGCGGTGGAAGGCTACCCGCAGGGCCTAGACGCCGCCGCCCGGAACGCTCCAGACGGTCCCTGGATGTACACCGGGGCGCTCGAAAATCACCCCACGTTGATCGATCGCATCGCCGCACAGCGGCCGTTGCTGGGAATGGGTGGGGCCGTATTGTCGCGAATTCGCGACCCTTGGACCGTTAGCCGCGTGTTACGCGCGGCGCACCTGGCCGTCCCCGAAATTCGCCGCACTCCCCAAGACCTAGGGCATGCAGAGCGATGGCTGCGAAAATCTCGCAGCTTGAGCGCCGGCGCAGGGATCGGGCACTGGCAACTGCAACCGGCCGGAACGCAGCGACCTACGTCCGACAGACGCCAGCGTACGCATTACTTTCAGCGTTACGTCGAAGGACGCGCCTGCGCTGCGATCTACCTCGCCGCCGCGGGTCAAGCGCGACTGCTCGGTGCCACCGAGCAACTATTAGTCTCGGGCACCGCACAAGGCGGCCACTTTCGCTATGCGGGCTCTCTCGGACCGCTGCCGGCCGATGCACGGCGTGACAGCCGATTGCAGCGACTCGGGAATGTGCTGGCCGAATTCTTCCACCTGCGCGGTTTGTTCGGCGTCGATTTCATCGACGATGGACGCGAAATCTGGCCCGTCGAAATCAATCCACGCTATACAGCCTCGATCGAAATCCTCGAACGAGCGGCCTCGTTCTCGGCCGTCGGCGCCCACGTCGCGGCATGTCGTGACGAGCAGATTCCCGAGATCCCACCGCCGGCCGGCGACTCCTGGCACGGCAAACGAATTCTTTATGCCAACCACGACATCCAGATCGACGACGCGTTAACGGCCAAGGCGCTCGCCGCGCGCGACAGCGACGCAAAACCGCTAGTTGCCGATATTCCGCACGCGGGCACGGCGATCAAGCGTGGGCAGCCCGTCATGACAGTGTTCGCCGCGGCCGCGACGCACGACGAAATGGTCAGCGCGTTGGCCAGCACGACGCACTCGTGGAACGACGCCCTGATGGGGTGCCGGACGAAACCGTTCGCCTGACCCATTGCCGCTCGGCGGAACTATTGTCTCGCATAGGGTATCGCCCCGCTTACGGCAGCTCGCGAATCTCGATGTCCTTGAACCACACGCGCATGGGGGGCCCGACGTGCAATTGCAACGCGATGATGCCCTCTTTAGCGCCGACTTCTTCTTTCTCGGTGTAATCGACGGTCGTAAAGCCGTTTAAGACTTGCGTGATGTGTGGGCCGTCAGCAGTGATGACGTACTCATTCCAATCATCTTTCTTGACGTGTTCGGCGACTTCGCTGGCCTTGACGTTCACCAGGATGCCGCGCCCCCCTTCTTCGTAGAGGATGCCCATGAACACGTTCTCGGCGATATCAGCTTGGTAGCCGCGGACCACATGCTCGGGGAATGACTTACTACGAAATTGAATGCCAGAATTGCCGTTTCGCAGCTTGAACTTAACCTTCAGAACGAAATTCTTGTAGGTTTTTTCGGTCGCCAAAAACGTGTTTTTCTGAAGCTTCACACCTTCGGTAGTACCTGCGATCGTGCCGTCCTCGACGCTCCACAATTTGTCGTCTCCGGTCCAACCCGTCAGCGTGCGTCCGTCGAAGAGCGGTTTAAAACCTTCGTCCGCCGTCGCGTGGGTCACGGCGACAAAAGAGAGAAGCAATGCAAATAGAAACGAGTGACGGGCAGGCATGGTGTCGCTCCGGCGATTGATGACGAAATTCGCGTAAATGGCTTTGTGGCTCACAATGTAAACTGTCGCCCACCGCAACTCAAACCGGCGGTGGGATGGGGCAGGAATTCGCCGTCGCAATAGCGCCGGGTGGCCCCGCGTCAGGCCGACACGTCGGCGACATGTTCTTTCTCCACGTCGGCGGCGGTGCGCCAACGACGGCCTGCCAGTTCAGGCTCGTAATTCTCGACCCCGGCAAGACGCGCAATCTCGATCATGAACCGTCGCGTCAAATCGGCGAGTACTTCCTTGTCGTTCTCTCGGCCAAAGAACTCCGAAATATCCAACGGCTTGCCGATCTTAAGCCGTGCTTTGGCCGGCAGGAAAAACGCGCCCGTCGAAGTGCCATCATTCGGAGCGCCGCGCAAATAACAAGGCACGACCGGTACCCGCGCCTTAAGCGCGATCAGTGCCGCGCCAGGACGGCCCGGCAACAGCAACCGGTCCGAGTCGTTGATGCGGCCCTCGGGAAACAGCCCCACCAACCCCCCTTGCGACGCGTAGCGGATCGCCAACTTTGTGGCGGCCGTATCGACTCCGCGGCGATTGACGGGTATTGACTGCATGATCTTGAAAAACCAGGACATCGCCGGGTGGACGACATACTCTTTGGCTACCATCCAATGCACGATACGGTTGGTGGCCAGCGCAATGAACGAAGGATCGATCGGACCAATGTGATTGCAAACAATCACGGCCCCCTGCCCCGGCGGAATGTCGATCGTGCCGGTCACTTGCGCACGCCACAGGACGCGAGCCATGACGAGGTTAAACGGATAGAACAGCGGAAACTGCGCGAGCGTAAAGTGCATGCGGCGATACATCCGCACCACCCACACCACGAGCGCAACAGCCATCAACGAAATCGTTCCAATAGCCAGCCAGGTTGTCTGGGTTCCCGACATCTTCGCTTATGCTGTGAATGAAATTGTGCTGTGATCGATGTTGTCGCGGTATCAAGGCGGGCGTCAACGGCATGGCAGGCAAAACGCGCCCGGCAGAGCACAACGCCCGGACGGTACCGCTCATCGAGCGGCAGGTGGGATCCTGCGTCCGCGATCAGCCCCCGAGGTCCGCGGACGCGGGCAGACGGCCATTCGAGCGATGCCCCTACACGCCGAAGCCGTCTGACAACTATAACTTGCCAAGGGAGTTCGCGCAAGCACGGCGCATTGATGCCGATTATTTACCTAAACCGCGGGGAAGCGGACCGTCCTGGGCCATTTAGGTGGTAATTCGTCCATCCGCCGTCGCTTTGTGTCTGACCTACGAAATGGGGGGCCCGGCATGCTATTGGGAGTCGTCAGCGACACGCACGGTCACGTTGCCAACACGCGCCAAGCGATTCGCATGCTGGAAAGTTTCGATCCCGTGGCCGTCATCCATTGTGGCGATATCGGCACGGCCGAGATCATTCCCTTGTTCGCCACATGGCCCACGCACTTCGTGCTGGGAAATGTGGACGAAGAAGTCGACGAAATCGACGAGGCGATCCGCGCCGCAGGGCAAACGAATCACGGTGCCTTCGGCCAGTTGGAATTAGAGCAGCGTAGAATCGCCTTCCTGCACGGTCACGACCTGCCCCGGCTGCGCGAGACCATTGCCAGCGACCGCTGGGATCTGGTCTGCTCGGGCCATACCCACAAGCGCGATTTGCGCCGCGAGAAAAAGACGGTCGTGCTCAACCCGGGAGCGTTGTACCGCGCCACTCCGCATTCGCTGGCGATCGTCGATCTAACGACGCTCGAAGTGACCGACGTGACGTTGTGAAACACGGCTCGCGCCGGCGAACTAGCCCGCGCGACGCGTGACCTGGCTGAAGGGAACTACGTCAGGCACCTCGGCCATGCGGTACCGATACTGCATGACATAGGCATCTTCGGGAGTGTCTTCGTAGAACCCGCGCAGCACCGATACGGCCCGAAAACCGAGTGATCGGAAAAACAGTTGCGCGTCGAGGTTCGTTTCGCGGACTTCGAGCAACAAACGGCTGCGCCTTTGCTGTGACAACTTGCCGGTCAACTTCATGATCATCTGCCGACCAATGCCTTGGCGGCGATACTCGCGGGCGACCGCGAAATTCAATACGTGCAGCCGCGTTTTATGCAGCTCGTAAATCATGAACCCGACGACCTGGTCGTCGCAATCGGCCACCATGCCGATGCAATTGCGCTGACGCAACTGACGGAGGAAATCATCCTCGGACCAGGGAAATTCAAAGCTTTCGGCTTCGGTCGCCAACACCTCAGCCATGTCACGGCGAATCATCCACCGAATATGAGCGCGGAGCTCCTGCCTTTGATCCGAACGCATCGACGACGGCCTCCTTCCTTGTCGGCCCAATTCCGCCGGAACGATCATCGACGAGGTCCGTCGCAAAACACTCTTCGCCACATCGGCGGAAGGTCGTTTACGACACACAGCGCTGGTTCGATGTCAGCTTCCGTGCGGTTGAATTCAAACGTGGGGCGTACACTAACAAATGCCCGTAAGCCTGCCTAGGCGAGTGCTGCAGGCACCTCGGCCGACGGAACGTATCGCGACAGAGCGGCGCCGATCACCAGATTTCCCTAACGGAATTGAGCAAGGTGCCGGTACACGCGTTCAGTGTCGCGGCGAGAATCCGGCGCCACCGAGCACTGCTACGAGGCCGGCGACTCGCTAGCACTCTGTCTGATGCCGTCGCGCCACTCGCGCATCTTCGGCCATAGGATTAATCCCGCACTGGCAATCAGAATCATGCTGCCCAGCCACGTCGGTTGAAGCCAGTCCGCGGCCAACAGGCCGACCGCGACGCCGATCAACGCAAGGCCGATCGTAGCTGTCTCGCGCTGAGAGATATCCGTGCGACGGCCGATTGCCACGGCAACCACGACGAGCAGAATCGCCGCGCCCCAGTGCAGCCCAACACCCGATTGCGATGCGGTCGGAAAGCGAATCGTGACCGCCGGAACGAGGCCCGCGAAGTCGAATCGATCGCGTGCCTGGTTGCCGAACGCCGCCTCAATAAACTTGCTTTCCGAAAAAAGGGCATCCCCCGAGGGCGCTACTGGCACGGCCTCGTCGGACGAAATCAGTTGCGCTGCACCACGAAAGCCCGACGAGTAAACGAACCACGTCGTTTGTCCAATGTCCGCGCCATCCAATGACGGTGCTTGCAATTTCCTTGGGCCTGATCGCGTTTCCTCGGCCGCGGTGATCTCAAATGCGACCTCGATCTCTTGTGGACCTTCTCTTGGGTCAATCTGGATTTCCCAGCCATCGTTGCCGCGCGACGGAGTCACGATTCGATCTCCGACGCGCAATCCCCATACCTGAGCCCCGTCGGGCATCCGCAAGCTAAGCGTCTGCTCATCACTGCCATTAACGACAAACGACACGACTCCCCGATCGTCCCCGTGCTGGCCGCACATCCAATGGACCACTGCGCTGCCTGGCGCCGATGACGAAGCTGCTATCGAAGCCGCGGACCACGCTGCGGCGTCAGGTCCATCGACACGAAACACCTGCCAACCACTTGCTGGCGTGGCGGTCACCGATCCCTCGGGAAGCCGATCGGCCTGCATCTCGCGGCCACTCCAACGCAGCCGCTCATTCCCCCATTGCGCCGGTAACACGAGGTAAGAATTGCACACCTCACCTTCGTTCTGTACCAACGTCGGCGGCGAAACTGGTTCGGAGGTATCGAACTGCAAGGGACTGCGGAGCGAAAACTGGAACTCCCCTTCGATCGGGGTTTTCGGGCGCACGATCAAGCGGCGAATATTTACTGCTTCGGTGACAACTTCCCAGGGGCTGGCTGGCGTGATTTCGAAGGGACCGGTCCAGACCGCTGGCAGGTCGATCGCGATCGTGTCGAGCGAACCATCGTCAATCATGGCCCGGTATTCAATCTGCCCCTCCGCGCCGTTGCCACTAGATTTGATCGTCGCGATCAACGACGACCGCACATGCGGCGCATTGGGCGTGATGCGCAGTTTCGCATCGTATTCATCCTGCTTCGAGACGAAACTGGCGACCAACCGCCCCGGCAGCGCGATATCATCGGTCGGCCGCGCGCTGCGCTCGGTCTCGGCAAGGCCGGTCAAAGCCTCGACGACGACCTGGACCGACGGCCGGCGGCAAAGACTAATCGACGTCTCGCGACGTGATGCCGATTCGACTTCGAAGCGAGGCAGCAACCACTCGCCCAGACGCGGCGCCGGAAGCCAGCCCTCGATCGCGAGTTGCTGCCGGCCCGTGACAGGCCCTGTGAGAAAGACTGTGATGGTGCCCGTCTCCTCGCGCGTCCAGCGACTGACGCGATCGATGCCGTCTTGAAGCACCGTGAGCTTTTCGATGTCTAGATCGGCCGGAGCTTGCACGCGATGTTGCAGAATATAGCCGGCCGTCTGCGATTGTCCTTCCGCCGGCGCGATTTGCGCCTCGAAGGTGACCGTGGCCCGCGCCTCGCCAACGCCGACGAGCAATCGTTGTTTGGCCACGGTCGCGATGCCTCTGGGCCGCGTCGCTATCGTCCAAGCTTGGTCTGGTGTCAATTGCACAACGGATTGCGGCGGTGCCGGCGCTCCCCCCCAATGCGTCAGGAACTCGGTGATATTCACCGCGGTCGTCGGATCTGCCGGGGGAATCTCGAATTGCAAGGCAGGCTCGACCGATAGCGCTAGCACGCGACTGACCACCTTAACCCCCTGCGGCTCGATGCGTGGCAGCGAGAGCTGACCGATACCCGAACTTCCGACCAGCAGGAACGATAAAGGAATCGTGACGTGATCCGTGACAGGACGCGTTAGTTCGACGCGCACCGTCTGCGAATCTCCTGGCAAAGATTGCACGCTGACCACCGTGCCCGATCGATCGACAACTGGCAATGCCCGCAGACGGGGATCGACCGATAACCATAACTCCGAGAGCGGCGCCTTGAGGCCCTTGATATCCAGACGTGCGTGCAGCACCACCGAGGCCGGTTGGATTTGCAGCCACAGCCATAGGTTCGCGTCTCCCGCGACGTTCGTTCCACGCGATTGCCGCGAACGAGCCCAACGCAAAGACAGACGGCTCGCAGGGCCCAACTGTGCCGTCAGCGTGCGTCCGTCGTCAGATAGCTGCGAGGCCCCGTACGCCGTGGGAATTTCGACCGTCGGCATACCGGCCGGCATTTGCACGACCAGGCTGTTGTGCGGGACTGGTGGAATCGGCATCTCGAACGATCCTGCCGTCGAGTCGCTGCGTTGCGTCCTCAACGAAAGCTCCAACCGGTACAAGCCCGGCTCTTCGAATTGGCAGAAAAAACCGTCCTCGTCCGTGTCCCATTCCAGGTCGACCTCGCGCCCCTCGCGCGTCGCCACTGGTCGCACCCCCACGGTCGGCAGGCGAAACACGACATCTGCGCGCAGCGCCAACACGTCGTATTGGGCGCGCACATCGCTCGTGACAAAGCCCTCGCCCGTCGCGTCACGATTAAAGGAAAGCTGGTAGCTAGCCCCGCGAATCAACCATCCCTGCCCGCTGCCCACGGTATCTGCCGCACGACGTTGCAACTCGTCGTAGAGCTGTTCGGGAATCTGGTACTTGTCTTTGGTCGGCATTTCTTTCTCGTCGACCGGGATGAAGACCCGATGTACGATGTCCGCGGCCTCCTCGCGCAGCGCCGGCTTTGCCGCCTGCTGTGCGACAGCCAACGAGGCAATGGCGACGAATCCCAACGACAAAACGACAACGAGCGCAACGGGGGCCGCTTCGACCAACCGACGCGATGCGCTGGCGCTTGACGATGTGGATATGACGCGCGGCGGCGTGCGCGGTTTCAGCCACTGCCAGGCGAAAGCAATCGTTGTGCCCCACAATGCGCCCGTCGACCAAGGCACGAGAGCTTCGGGGGTTACCAACGTTAATGCCACGGCGCAAACTAGCACGCTGAGAAGGATCGTGCGCCGCCGCACAAAGCACAGGCACGCGGCCAAGGCCAAAACGCAACTGGCCGCTCGCCAGATGTCCCGACTCGGCCGGTAGACGGCGCGCACCGTGGGCGGCAACTTGTCAGCGGATCGAATCAAAAATGGCACCCCTGCGTCGCCGTCATGATCGAACGCGGGCGCGCCGACCTCGATGGCATTCGGTTCCAGGCCGTCGCGAGCCCAATCGGCTGCGTCAAGACAAACCGCTGGTTTTCCTGCGCTCGCAGTGAGTGACAATTGAAGCGGCCCGGGCAGCAAGATGCCCAATACACCGGGTTCGATCCAGCTAATCTGATCGCGATCTACCAGGGCCGAGAGCCGACTCGTCAGCAGAACGACGTCTTGAGAATATAACAGCGTCAGATTTGCGCGCTCCAGCAGATTCGGTCGCCCTGCAATCGGCGACTCGCCCACGGTCGTGCCCAGCGGAGTTCGTGGACCGATACCAGCGGCTGCCAGCGAGGGCCCATCGACAACAATGCGAATCGTTTTCTCGCTCGCTAACACCTGAGCCGCGGTGAGCAATGCGGACCACTCCACGGGGGCTGGCCCCTCGTCTGTTGGACGCGACAGGCTGGCAAAGCGGACCGCGAGCTCGCTTGCCGCGGCACGCGTGGCCGGCGCAGTGCGTTGTACCAGACTGCTCCAGCTTCGTGGCGAAAACAACGCTAGAGGTTGCGTGGCGTCGCCGCGCGCCAGCGGACCGAAGATTCGCTCGCCCCACGAAACACCGTCCGGTACCAACTCGCAACTTCCGCCTGCAACGATTGATAGGTCGTAGCTCGGAGGTAACCATAACAGCCACTGGCTGTCGACGATCGGCAAGTTGATCTCTGGCATCGGCGCGACGAGTGGGTCCGTCGACAATCGCCATTTTTTATCGGCGCGATACTCGGCGACGACCGTGATATTCGCCTGGTCAACCGGGAGCAAGATTCTCGCCCGTTGCGGTCCCTGCTCGGGATACGGCTGCCCGTTCAACCATAGTCGCGTTAACGTACAGCCGTCAGGAACGCTCAGCGTCATCGACGCTTGCCCCGCGCTGCGCATCGTGAAAGTGGCGCTGTGCCAGGCGCGGCCGGCGACGTCGAAATGCGATTCCAGGCGTCGACTTCCCACCACACCGGCCACCGGCGGGACGAGCATCAGGGCGTCTCGCACCACCTCGATCTTCGCCGTCGGATCGCCAGGTGCATATTGAAACGCGCCACGTGTCGTCGGTGACATGGGATCGTCGACGTCGGCAAATCTTGTCAACTTCGACGTGCGCAGGAAAAGCCCCACGTCCGCCGCGGCCTCGACAACTACTTGCGCCTGCTGAACGCTGACGTCATTCAGCGAAACCAGGCTCAATTCGACAAGATCCCGACCGGCGGTGCTGCGCTCGGCCACGATTTCGAAGGCCGCGTTCTGCGGACGGGCCAGCACGATCTCCCACGTCTCACCAGCTTCAGGCGTCTGTGCCGGCGGCTTTTCCCCATTCAAGCGTCGCGCTGACAAGGCGCCCTCGCCGGCGCCAACGATTCGAAAACGGGGCGGCTCAGGCCGGGCCGTGCTGAAATGAACGACAAGCCGATCGATCGGATCATCCTGCGTTTGGCAACGAATCGAGTTGGTTTCGACGATGGTCGACGCATCGACGGACGTCGTCCCGACAATCTTGGCCGCGAACGTCGGTCGTTCTGGTTCGATCGAAGCCGTGAAGCGCCCCCCGGCGGGATCGACGCGGTAGACGTCGTTCGGCGGTTCGCTGAACAATTCCTGTTGCGTGAAATCCATCGCGCGCGGATCCACGCGCGCCATGTTTTCGAGATCCGAGATTGCCAAACCGTATCCCGCTGCGGCGTGCAAACTGAACAATTGTTCGTCAAGTTCAACGTCTCGGAAACGCAAAAAGTTGAGTTCGTCGGACTGCCAACGTCCCACGGATTTGTCGTGACCCGGACGGTGCCCGTGAATCACAAATTGGCAAGGCGTATCCGCGGAAAGAGGGCGACTGGGTCGAATCACTAATTGCGCCGACTCCTCGCCCGTCTCGACGCGCCAGTCACTCGGAGCCTCGCGCGGTGTTGACTCGACGGTATCGACTACCCAATCCGCGCCTAAGTCCGCGGCGAGCGTCGAACGGCGCCCCTGCAAGACGTGGGCCGTGGCGAGCAGTTCGGCCTGGGCGGCATCCTCGCCGAGTTCGAGGTTCAAACCAGTCGAAACGTGTACGCGCGATTTTGCGCGTGCAAGTTCCAACTCGACAGCGCTTTCGTCCGAGAACAATTGCACCTCGAACGATTCACCACGATTCGGCTCCGGCAGCAACGAATACTTCGTCTGTCGGCTGTCGTGCGGATTCAGACGGCGCACTTCCATCGGCTCATGTACCAGCAAAGTACATGTCCCTTCCTGCCAGGTCACGTTGGTGGCATGGATGCGTGGCAGCGAGAACGGCTTATTGTCCGCTGGCAATGTGCCGATGGCCGACAAGCGCAACGGCCGGTCCGATCCGGAAAGTGCATCCGCCAGTTGCAGGACGACTTGCGTTCTCGTTTGCCCGGTATCGGCTGACGTCGTAAACGGAACGTCGGTTTCTCCCAGTCGAGCCGAAACAAGCTGCAATCCAGGATCAAGCGACAAAGTGATCTGGCGGACGGGCGTCGAGTGTACGTCCAGCTTCCAGACGGTTACCAAATCGAGCCCGCGCATCGATAAATCGTAGACCGAGGACTCGCGCAGTAAGACCGATGGTTGGTTCGATGTCGCCGTGGCGGGATCCGGTATCCGCAACGTAACGTCGGCGGCGCTTCCCAGCAGAATGCGATAGATGTGCCTTGTGTCCTGCTGCTCGACCAGGGTCGTCAGCCCGGCGCCTGCCGTGGGGACCACGCCCGGCGGTACCGTTAGCAGCATGGTCGAAGCGCCGGTTCCCGGCAGTTCGAAACGGAAGGCGAACTGACCGTCGCTATCGCGCCGACTTCGTAGCGACCAGGTGCCGGTCACCGTGCCAGAACGATTGGCCAGCAGCATTGCCGCCCCCCCCTCTCCTAGCCCGAACTCGACGGGCGCAGGTGAGTCGCTCCAGCGAACACTATCGATCGCCAGGTTCAGCGCCTCGATAGGGATCCAGGCCGATGTCTCACCGGACCGCTCGACCTCCCAGGCCAGCGACCCCCGCAAGTTCTCGGTGCCATCGAATTGTGCCGTGTATTCGGCGCGCGCGAGCGCCGCTGCCGGTGGACCGTTCTCCCCCTGCGCCTGGGCTGCTTTCAAAAGTCGCTCGAACTCTTCTCCCTCGACGGGCACGTAGCGCGCGGCGCCTCGTGGCCAGTCTTGCACCCGCTCGGCGGGCGCGTAGACCCGGCGAAATCGCAGCGGCGCACCCTCCGGCGGAGTTTTCGGTTCCTGCGCTCGACCTTCGTTGGCCTGTGCCGCACAAATTGCGGCGACCGTCAGCGCAAGCGCAAGATTAAGCAGCACGAAATGACACGCACGTCGCATCATGAGTCCCCTGGAGACGCGGACGCCTGGGGAATACGCGGGACGGATTGGCCGCTGCTAGAAGAGGCCTGCACGCGTAGATGCGTCTTCGTCGAACCTGGCTCGTGAACCGAGCTGGGCCCCGTGCGGATTACCAGCGGTGATCGATGGCGCGAGTTGAGATATCGTGCCAGCAGCGCCGATAGGCCTGCCAGAACAGCGCCCAATGCCGCCACCTGTGCGATGAGCATCGCGACTTCGGGAAACATAGCCGCCGCGGCGAGCAGCAAAATGCCCACTATAAACAGTGCCGCCGGATGCCGCAGCGATTTGAAGTTCAGCAGCAAAAGGCCCGCTGTCAAAACAGTCCCGGCTGCGGCAGCCACGAGCGTGACGCGACTGACGACGTAAATATTCAACTCCTCGATCGGTCCCATCGCCGTCAGGACGTATCGATTGGTCTGCCTGGGAATATCGGGACCGGCCGTCGTCTGCGTCCAAGCCTCGAGGTGGGGCTGCTCGACCAGTGGCTGGCGTACCCAGATCCCATTTTCAAGACGCCATTGAAACATGCCCGTCAAATCGGCCGGCCAGCCCAGCAAATGCTCGTCGCGCGGAAGAACAAGCTGCCAATACGTCTGCCGCATCCATGGAGCGTCCTCAATGCTGGGAGGCACGAGTTGCAAATGCCCCTGCTCAGCACTGCGCGTGGCAAAACGATAACTAACGTCCAGGACATGCGTTTGCACTCCTGCAGGAATTGCCACCGACAGCGTGTCGCGCGCGGCGCTGCTGGCCGCGACGGATGTGCCATCGAGAATCACTTGCGCCTCAGCCGCGATCGCTCCGGGCGGAAGGTGCAACGTGAGTGAGTTTTCAGCCCCTTGAATCTTGAATACCGCGCGGTCCCAGCGTTCGCCCCCGGCCAGCCGCGACTGAATCCATGCTCGTTCAACAACGGCTGGACTCGCATTTCTTGTCTCTTCGCGTCGGGCCGCCAGAGCGACCTCACCGCTTGCCAGCGGATTCGTCAGACGCATTCCCGCAGGGTGAGAGCGATCCGCCCCTACGACTTCGGCGTTCCAACCAGAGTCCCGCTGCTCGACCTTGATACCAGGCGAAGCCTTGACGGTTAATACGTTCGAAGCCAGCTCCGTAACGGTCGGCATGACCAAGGGAACATCGATCGGCAGATCCCGGTCAGCCGTTAGCGTTCCGATCCGTAGCGGATACTTGATGCTGAGACGGAATTTTCCCTGCCGTTTTTCCGGTAATACGAGCCGGTACCGCACCGTGCGCTCCACGCTTGATTCACTGGTATCGCTCGTCGGCGTGACTGGTTGGTCGTCCAGTTGCCACTCGATGCGGTCCGCGCTGGACAGCCAGGTGGGCACGTCCAGCGACAGTGCACCGAGCGGTTCGTTCATTACCGAGTAGTCGATCGTTTCGTCGACGTGCGCTGCCTCGGCGTCGAGCGTGAATTGAGTACGAATGTCCGCCACCACAGTGCGAGTTTCGATTTGCAGATCCGCCGCGAAGTGCAGTTTGCCCGACTGACCGCGGAACTTGAGCGGTTGTCGGCCGGCCTCATCAAAGGTCGCGTCCAACGAATCACCACGGATCTGCATCAAACCCACCAGTTCGGTCTCGCGAACCGTGAGCGACACATTCTCGGCCGGCATCACGGACAGTTGCGCCGGCGCCGTGGCATCGGTTACTGGACGAGGCAAATCGAACTCAATTTGCGTCGCAGCAGGTGCAATCTTGCGGTGCGCGCGCAGCAACAATTCGATCCCGCCGGTCGTCGGCTGCAGCAACGGGACGCGGATCGGTTTGTCGGCTTCCACCGCCACACGATCGACATCGAATGTGCCACGGGGCGCGACGTCATCCAGTTCCCAGCCGGGCATGGCAATCTCGAGGGCAAACACTTTGGCGCCGCGTGCCTGATAGGTCAGCCGGGACTGCAGACGAATCTGTTGGCCATCGACATCAACACTGTAAAAGGGCTCGACCGAAAGATGGGTTTTCAGCGGGGCCAACCGGCCCGCGATCGAATACGGCTTGCCGAAGTACTCGAACGAGGCCAACACACCGTCGCGTTCAAGCTCCTTGGGAATCTCCTCGACCTGGCGCGCCTGGCGTAACTCCCCCCAATCGATGTGCCAGCCGTCAGTCACACGAACCGCGACATAGCCGGATTGGCGCGCCGCTCCGACCAACTCGACGCCAGTCAGGTCGAAGTCGCGCTGGCCCGCCTCTTCGTCCAGCGGTTGGTCCAGGGCAAAGCGGACGGTGAGGGGAGTGGCGACCTTGTCGCGTAATCGCACTTCGCATAATTGTGTTTGCCCGACCTCGCCTTTTCCGCGCTCGCTGGGAGCCGATTCGATGGTATAGCCCGGCTGCTCGGTCGAGGTGACGGTGGCGTTTGCCGGCACTTTCAGGCGGAACGAGTCGAGCTTGCTACCAAAAGTTCGCACCGTTAGTTGCACGTCGGTGTGAATGCCCGTGGCATCGACTCGCACGTCCAAAATGCCCGCCCCCTCGAGCGGCGCAACAATTTCGTTGTCGCCGGCATTCTGCTTGTGCCAGACCAGGGCGAAGTCTCGCTCCATGCCCAGCACCTTGAAGTCGGTCGAATTCTTGCCGTGCGACGTGCTATCGAGCAGCCCCCCTTCGCGCACCGTAGCGACCGCGCTCGGGTCTGGCACGGTAAAAACAAATTCCGACACGGCGGCGCGGGGCAGTCCGAGCCTCAATTCGGTTTGATCGGCCAACTTTTCTAACGGCGCGGCCAAATCCAAGGTCAACTGGTGCGGCTTGTCGCCATCGCCGCGCAGCCAGAGAACGTACTCCTTGGCCGCCGAATCGAACTCCAGGCGATAGTCGCCCGGCCCCTGGTAGCGAGGCTTCGACCGCATCACGGCCTGCGACAGACGTAACGGTACTCGGACCCACCCTGGTTGGTTGACCGCGACCGAGAGTTCGACCGACAGTTCGGCCTGGCGCTCTCCGGCGTGCCCGTTGGCGACCAATCGTTCAAGCTGAAACCGTGGAGGCTGCTGACCGAGCCCCAATTGGGCCCGCTGGTTCATGAACCGCTCGAAATCTTCGAGCGTGAACCCCAAGACGGCCTGTAGCAGCCCGCCGTCCTTATTGCGAAGAAACAAGACCGGAGGCTGGGCCTCTTGTACGGGCCCCTCGCTCGACATCGGTGCTTCTTGCGAATTACCCCGGCGCGGCGTCTCCATCGGCTGGGCGGCCATGCCGGGCGCGGCGCAGCCGACCGCCAGCAAATAGCCCCAGAGCGCAATGGTCCGAAACCAAGGGATTCGCAAGACGACACTTTCCTACAGCAGCGCGGCCAGCTGAATGCTCGGTAACTGCCCGTTACCGCTAGCCGCGACCAGAAGTGATGCGGACGACTGCTGTTCTATCTGGTCTAGTGTACCCAGGGGTTGGAGCGCCTTGAAGCAAGAATCGCTCGACGCAACTCCTTTTGCTATCTCGGGCTTGCCCCTGCCCTGCCCCGCTTTTGGCGGGGGCTAACCGGTGGCCAAGGCCAGAATCTGGCACAATTCCTGGTGTAGCGCAGCCGTAGCCGCCGCCACGAAACTGGCTTCCAGCAGACGAAAATCGCCTCCTCCTGGCCCGGTGAGCACACCCTGCGCTTCCCGCACCATTAATGCCCCGGCGGCCACGTCCCAGCTCTTGGTGTCGTACGACCAAAACGCATCGAACCGCCCCGCCGCCACTGAGCAAAGGTTCAACGCCGACGAGCCACTACGGCGCGTCGCACGACAGCGACCAAGGACCTCGAGAAACCGCGCAACCTCAGGGGAATTTCGGTCCGAACGGGGAGGAAAACTCGTCGCGACAACAGCTTGCGAAAGCTGTGTCGTGCGACTCGCGTGCAAGGGACTGCCATTCAGAAACGCGCCTTCCCCCGCGGCCGCCAGGTAACACTCGTCATGGACCGGTGCGTAAACAACGCCGACAACCAGTTCTCCGGCTCGTTCCAATCCAATCGAGACGGCGTAGTCGGGGATGCCGTGAACGAAATTCGTGGTGCCATCCAGTGGATCGACGATCCACCGCAGGCCATCAGGGCCTGGCGGGATCGACTCATTTTCTTCGGCCAGAAATCCGTGGTGCGGGAATACCGCTAAGAGCGTGTCCCGGATCGCCCGCTGCGACGCCACATCCGCGTCAGTTACGAGATCGGCCGGGTTCTTCTCGCGGGCTTCGACGCGTCCCGCATGATCGCGAAGCACCTGCCCGCCTACGCGTGCCGCTTCCTCGCACAGCTTGCCAAACTCGGCGATTAAAGCCATTTTTCGCTCGTGGGGTCCGGGTCCGTGGACATGGTCAGGATTATATGGCTACCGCCACAGCAGACAACGCCCTTGCCACTGTAGCGAAAAGTGTTGCAAGTTCGTGGTATTTCTTCGGCCCTATCTGTCAAGAGTCCAAGGGTTGCGGGTTTGCATCGGCCCGCGCGTGGCGAAGCGGTGGCGGTGCCAAAATCCCCCGAAATGGTCAGCTCTTTAGGGAACGAATTATTTTTGAACAAAAGTGTGGACAACAGATTTCAAGTTGGTAATATCAGGGCGGCTGAGATGAGGACGTCCGATCGGAAGCGCGTCAGTCGTCAGGTCAGTGCTATTCATCGTGTGACTTCATAATAGCGTTCGTATTCGACGGCCTCTTCTCTGTTCCGGCCCCGCCGTTCCGCCTCGCAGCGAGCGGCGGGGTTTTTTTATTCACAGAGAGCCGCAGTCACACATTCCACAGCATCTCATTGCACGTAACGCGCGAACGTGACCACTTCGGCTGTGTGGAATCTGTCTGGGAATTACGCCCATCTCAAATTTGGCGATCTACGCGCGACCGTCGATATCACACGCCCCGGGCTAGGACTGCACGAGATTATTGTGCGCGGCCAGTCGCTGACCGACGCCCACCTGCTCACCGCGCAATTCGCCGAGCCCCAGCCAAACGCGGAGCAACCGCTCACCGACTCGTTTATTCGTGGCAACGATCTGGTACTTACGTACTCGCCGACACCGACGCGTCCTGTGCGGCTGCAAGTTTATTGGCGTGTGCTCACTGAAGCCGACACCCTGAATTGCGCTGGCGGTGTCGAGATGCAAGTTTCTGTGCAAACGAGCCTGCTGCACGCTTGGCCTGCGCTAGTCATCAAAACGCATCTCTCCAATACGGTTGTCGCGCCGATTGATTGCGATTCGATATCAGCGTCTTTATTGCCGGTGCGATCCGCCGCTCCGCGCCCGAGCGCCGATTGCTGGTTATGCCACCCGCGCGACGCCGGATGGAGTTACGTCGAAATGGCGCATCCGGCCGATGTCGAACGGGCCGAACTCCAACACTCCGCCGAAGGTGCTGAACTATCGCACTACTTATTCTCAGACTCTTTGGAGAAGGGCGTCATTCTCCGGGCTCGCTCGCGTGGCATCTTCGCGCTTGCAACCGGTGACGAGGCCACAGCCCGCAATCTTTACGAACGGTTTCTTGCGGCGCCTCTACCGCTAACGACGTAACGTCCCGAACCGTGCCAGGACGTGGCCCCTCCCGCGTCTCGCCCGGTGGCAAAGGCCCTTTGGCCCTGCGGCCCTATGTGTCATCGCCGTGGCCGTTACGTTCGGAATAACCGCTAGCTCCCCAAAGTTCGTTGCCACTGCCTGAACGGGCAGCAAGGGTGACGTATATCTCCGCGGGGAAGAATCTCGAGGCGAAGGTTTCCCGGTCGTCGCCGACGCGGTATCGACCGACACCATGTCGAATACGCTCATGTCACGAAAAGCGGTCTGGCTCGCGGCGGCGCTGGCCCTCTGGGGTCTCTGCGGCGTTATCGCTTGGGGCGCACTGATGCTTTTCCAACAAACGCCCGGCATATCTGCACAAGCTCCGAGCCAGTGGCCAGCCTCGACCAATATCAGGCCCTCCCCAGGACGTGCGCAGTTGGTGGTGTTCGTCCATCCGCGCTGCCCCTGCACGCGCGCGACGCTCGATGAATTGAAAGAGCTTGTCGAGAACGCCACGACGCCGGTCGATGTGCACCTGCTTTATTATCGTCCAGCAGGCACTGAGAAGGATTGGCTGCGCACCGACCTGTGGGATTCCGCGTCAAGGATTTCCAACGCCGTCGTACACGAGGACATAAACGGCGAGCTGGCGCGACGTTTTGGCGTGAAGACATCCGGACAGGTGCTGTACTACGACGGTCGCGGCCGGCTGTTGCTGGCAACCGGTATTACGGCCGGACGCGGGAACACTGGAGCCAACCAGGGCCGAGACGCCGTCGCCGCGCTGCTCGCCGGCCACGTACCGTCCACAGACCAGGCAGCGGTATTTGGCTGTCCGCTGGGTAATGACACTCTATTTACCTCACGACTTGGGAGCGTGCCGTGACGAATCAGAATTCGATCTGCATTCAAGATCGCGCGCGCATCTCGGATCGCGCCACAGGGATCCTGGCCGGCGAACTGCACACGATCCGCGCCCGTACGGACCGTGTCTTCGCGGTACTGTTGACACTGGAATGGATCGTTGGACTGGCAACGGCATTGTGGATCTCGCCCTACACGTGGGCCGGCAGCGAGAGTCGCGTCCATCCGCATGTGCTGGCTGCGGCGGCGCTCGGCGTATTGTTTACGCTGGTACCACTCTTTCTTATCTGGCGCAAGCCCGGCGATGTGCTGACCCGGCAGGTTGTCGCCTTTTCGCAAATGTCATGGTCCGCGCTGCTGATCCATCTCTCGGCAGGGCGCATTGAGACCCATTTCCATATCTTCGGATCGTTGGCCTTTCTGGCCTGGTATATGGACGTGCGCGTCCTGGTTACCGCGACAGCGGTGGTCGTGGCCGATCATTTGGCGCGCGGCACTTATTGGCCCGAGTCGGTCTTCGGCAGCGCGACGGCCAGTAATTGGCGTGCCATCGAGCACTCGGCCTGGGTGCTTTTTGAAGATGTGTTTCTTGCGATTTGGATCCATTTCGGCCTGCGCACGCTGTGGAGCAGTTCGCTGCAACAAGCCCGCCTGCGACATACGAACTTCTTAATCGAAAACAAGGTCCGCGACCGCACCGGCGAACTTCAGGCCTATGCCGATGAGATGCAAACGGCGCAGCGCAAATTACAGAAGCAAGCCCGGGCGCTCGCCTCGCAGGCCGACGAGTTGAAGCGAGCCAATCAGGAAGCCCAGCAGGCTAATCGCGCGAAAAGCGAGTTTCTCGCGAACATGAGCCACGAGATTCGCACGCCTATGACGGCAATTCTCGGATTTGCCGACATATTGTCCGATAGCCTCGACAAGCCAGAACAGCTAGATGCCATAACGACGATCAAGCGCAATGGCGCTTATTTGCTGGAACTGGTGAACGACATCCTCGATCTCTCGAAAATCGAGGCCGGTAAATTCCAGGTCGAAAAGATTCGTTGCACCACGTTGGGAATCATCGCCGACGTGGCCAGCCTGATGCGGGTACGAGCCGCCGCCAAGGGGCTGCCTCTGGACGTCGAGTACATCGGGCCGATTCCTGAATCGATCGAGACGGATCCCACCCGACTGCGACAGATATTGATCAATCTGATCGGCAACGCGATTAAATTCACCGAAATCGGCCGCGTTCGCTTGCTCGTCACGACGCGTTACCTACCGCAAGGCCCGCGCCTGCGCATCGACGTTGTGGACACAGGCCTGGGCATGACCCCCGACCAAGTATCGCGACTCTTCACCCCCTTCACCCAGGCGGATGCCAGCACGACGCGACGATTTGGCGGCACCGGCCTCGGACTATCGATCAGCAAACGCTTCGCGCAGATGCTCGATGGCGACCTCTCGGCCAACAGCACCCTGGGCAAAGGGAGCACGTTCCGGCTTGAGATTTCGGTTGGAGATCTAGAAGGCGTCCCTCTGATGGCCGGCCCATTCGAGGCCTCGTCGAGTCGAGCTCACGCAACCGCGGAACAGGAATTTGGCGTGCAAGGAAGTGTCCTGCTGGCCGAAGATGGTCCGGACAATCAGCGTCTGATTTCCTTTGTCCTCCGCCACGCCGGCGCCGAGGTTGCGGTTGCCGATAACGGTCAGATGGCTCTTGAAATGGCACTAGCTGCGCGCGATGAGGGAAAGCCGTTCGATTGCATACTGATGGACATGCAAATGCCGATTCTGGACGGCTACGAGGCCACGCGCCGCTTACGTTCCGCCGGCTATACGCAACCGATCGTCGCTTTAACGGCCCATGCCATGGCCGGAGACGAAATGAAATGCCTGGCCGCCGGTTGCAATGACTACACGACCAAGCCCATCCAGCGCCAAAACCTGGTGAACATCGTCGCCCGGTATTGCAGCCACACGGCAGAACCGGTCAACGAACATTGAACGGACGGCGGTGTGAAACTGTCGCGGCCTGCTCTAGCGACCGAGAAACCCCTCGCCCGCGCGAAAGCGGCAAGCCAGCACGCAACCGCTGGTGACGTGCTCGTACTCTTGCTTCCACCAATGAGGATCGTTCAGGTCCACGACGCGCACGCCAGGTGGCATTTGGGCTGGCGAATTGTGAAACGGCGCGGCCAGTAGTACCCAGACCGAGTTGGGCAGCGGCCACCCTTTGGTCGTCTCGGCAATGCGGTTGCCCGCGGCGAGTTCCGCTTCCAGCAGAACGCGCAGTTCGCAGCACAACGCCTCGACGTGCGCAGGGTCGATCATCCTCGCATCTGTCTTCATGCTCGCTTCCGTGCATGGCTCGTCCACCGAGCGCGACGTAACATCCGTGCGCGGCACGGCGTCTGACGTCGGCGAGCCCGGAAGCGCGCCTCTTCGTGTTCCCGTTCCTGAATCTCCAGATAGCATGTGATAATTATACGTCTTGCTCAAGGAGCCAAACGCTCGCTGCGCCAATCATTGCGGTGATTTAATCTGTAGTCGATCCTGGTCGTCGGTCAGCCACTCGAGGTTGAAACGAGCCAGCGTGAGGCGGTCGCCGGCAAAATCGCTTTTCTCCGAGCGGCCGTAGAAGCACAGAATCGTGCCATCCGCCGCCAGCCCCATATCGCTGTACGCGCTCCAGCCAGCCTCGACGCTCTTCGACGCGGGCCACGAGGTCCCTTCGTCATAACTCAGACGTACGGTCAAATTGCGTCGATCACGACTCTTGCCGGGCGAGACTTTTCCATCAGCGCGCGAAAGATTATTGGGATTCACAAATAGTATCCGATCTCGATCTCCTGTTCTCTTCGTCGACAGACGCAGCAAACTCCCCATGCAGATGGGTTCGACCAACGCTTCGTCGAAACGAGGCTCTGACCAGTGCGTGGCGCCATCCGCGCTGACGGTCACCAGCCGACGCTGTTGTGCCGATTCGTTACGCACGTTCAGCATCACACGCCCGTCGGCCAATTCGACTGCTGTCGCTTCATTCGGGTTGACCCATTCATCCGTACAGGGGACCGCAATCTCTCCGGCTCGCCACGATCGACCATGATCGTCACTGTAGATCGTCGACACGACCGATGGCCGATGGGCATTCCCGCCCGTAGCGGTTGACAACCAGACCGGCACCAACAATCGGCCACTGGCCAATTGAATGCCATGATCGGGCCCGGTCGCCAACACTTTCCAGGGGTAGTTCTCACAGAACGATTCGAAGACCTCAGTAATCTCGACCGGCTCACTCCAGGTCAATCCTTCGTCCGTGCTGCGCGCGGCGAAGCACCGACAGTACTCCAGGCAAAACATAAAGGTCACGCTGCCGTCGCGATCCGCGATCATCACCGGATTGTTGTAGGTGACGTCGCTCGACTTCACGTCCTTGAGGTGCAGTGCGACGGGATTCTTCGTCTTCGGACCAGGCACATCCGCGATTTTTTGCGCGACCGACCAGGTCTTTCCGTGGTTGGTCGACCTGCGCAACAAGATGTCGATCGCTCCCCAGTCGCTGCGACCGCGCCGCGCCTCGGCCCAAGCCAGCACCGTTCCCCGGGCAGTGACCGTGATCCCGGGAATGTGGTAGAGGGCATAGCCATCATCGCCGGCATGAAAAAGATCGACCTTTTCCATCCAGGGCTCAGCGGCGTTTGCTGATGCAACGATCATCAAGCAGCAAAAGGCCGCCACTAGTAAATGCCCAAAATTAAAGCAACGACATTTCTCGTCCATCCCAAGCATCTTCGCGTCCCGTCGGTAAATCATCACGTCCACAAACTTCGATCGAGCATGCGGTAGTTGATCGCCTCGCTCACATGCACGGCCGAAATGTTGTCGGCCGCATCCAGGTCCGAGATCGTGCGCGCCACGCGCAAAATCTTGTCGTGCGCCCGGGCCGACAGGCCGAGTTCCGTCATCGAGGCCTTGAGCAAATCCATGCCGGCCGCATCCAGCACGCATTGCGTGCGAATCTGCCGGTGCGACATGTGGGCGTTCGAGCGTGTCTTCGTGCCGGCAAAACGTGCCCGCTGCCGGATGCGTGCGTCGATCACTTGCGCGCGCATTACGGCGCTGGTCGTGCCAGGCGCGGCCGCCGACAATTCGCGAAACGGTACGGCCGGCACCTCAAGGTGTAAATCGATTCGGTCCAACAGCGGGCCGCTGATTTTCGCCATATAGCGTTCGATCTGCGGCACGGTGCAGTGGCATTCTCGTCGCGGATCGTTGCGATACCCACACGGACAGGGGTTCAAGGCCGCGATCAAAATGAAGTTCGCCGGAAAGCGAGAACTGTTCAAGGCCCGGCTAATCGTGATCGTGCCATCCTCCAGCGGCTGCCGCAATACTTCAAGCGTGCGGCGATTGAATTCCGGCAACTCATCCAGGAACAGCACACCGTTGTGCGCGAGGCTGATTTCGCCGGGCGTCGGCGTCGATCCGCCTCCAACCAAACCGGCATCGCTGACCGTGTGGTGTGGACTGCGAAACGGGCGCACGGCCAATAGTGGCTGACCGGCAGGCAACAGCCCCATCGCACTGTAAATGCGGCTAGTCTCGATCGATTCCGTAGCAGAAAGATCGGGCAGGATCGTTGGCAACCGTTTGGCCAACATGGTTTTGCCCGACCCTGGTGGCCCCAGCATCAGTAGATTATGTGATCCGGCGGCGGCGATCGTGATCGCTCGCTTCGCCATTTCCTGGCCGCGCACATCTGCAAAATCGACTTCGTAGTGGGCGAGTTCCTGGAACCATTCGCTCACCCGCGGCGGCGTCGGCTCCAGATCGATCTGGCCGGTGAGAAAGGCCACGGCCTGCGATAAGCTGGAAACGGCAATGACGTCCAGCCCCTCGACCACAGCTGCCTCGACGGCGCTGGCGCTTGGCACCAGCAAACCGCTGAGACCTTCCTCGCGCGCCGCCGCAATCGCGATCGACAGGGCGCCGCGCGTGGGGCGCGTCGAACCGTCGAGCGCCAGTTCTCCCACGACCGCGTATTGCGAAAATCGTTCGTGGGCGCCATCCAACTGACCGCTGCCAGCCAGGATGCCCAGCGTGATTGGCAAATCGAACGAAGCGGCCTGCTTGGGGAGTTCCGCAGGCGCAAGGTTTATTATGACCCGATTCTGCGGACGGACGAAGCCGGAGTTCACCAGTGCCCGTTCGACACGATGGGTGCTTTCTTTGACCGCGGCCTCGGGCAGACCCACGAGAACGGTTTTCGGCAATGCACCATCGGAGATATCGACTTCCACTTCGACCGGGACGGCGTCGATCCCGACCAGGGAAAAGGTCCGCAGTTTCGCGAGCATGCGCCGCGCCGCTCCGACTCGTATCAGTGGATGTGATTGCCTGCCCCTGGCACGCCTGCGCGGAGGGAAATCGTATTGTGGGTCGATGTGTAACGCACCGCAAGTAGTTAGAAGGCACGAGAAAGGCCGGCCCAACTTCCAAAACATGAGCACGGCCGGCCTTATCGATGTCGATCCAGACTCCGAATGACGTCGCAATCGGCGCTACGTCGCGAAATATGTCGCAAGAAACGTCGAGAAGCGAAACACCACAGGCCATTCCCGATCACGGAACCGCTTTCACTACTTTATTTGCACTGGCCTTTTCGGACGAGCCCTTATGTGCGGCATGGATCCGAGCAACCTCATCGTTCAGACGTGAGTTGCCAGGCCGGGTATGGAGAAACTGGAACTGCTGCCGACGGAAGTCGTGATTCGAAAGTTGCTGCCGGAGCAACGCTTCCCTTTGATTCATTTGCTGCATGTTTTGCGCATTGTTGACGCTTTGATAGCCACGACCGGCGTAGCCTTGCTGTAGGACCTTTTGTTCCATTCTCTGATCGTCCCGCAAGCGTTGTTCGTTCTGCTGCAGCCGCACGTTATTTCCCGTGGCCAGGTCGTTCTTGATGGCTATTTTGTCGGCCTGCACTTCCTTGCGTAGTACTGCACCCGTGTTCCCCTCGAACGGGCGGACATTAGCTGATTGTGGCATGATGACGTCGCCATTAGTGCGCGGAGTAACGCGGTTTGACGTGTACGGAAGGCCCTCGTGCCCATAGCCATGCATCCGTGTATACGGAACGACCATATTCTGCGAATGGGCAGGGCCATTCGTCGTCGCGCCGGTGTTCACCACGCTTGCCGGTTGAGCAAAAGGAACTCCATGGCGATAGTACCCCGCCTGCTCCACGGCTCCTCTGACGAAGTGATTCATGTGGCCATTGTGGCCGGCAGTGCTCAAGGCAGTCGCGCTCGGATAATTGACGCCTGCCACGCCTGGGTGTGCCGCGCCCCATCCCGGGTTTGTTCCCGACGGCCAATGCGTGTTGTTGTGATGCTGAGCTTGCGCTGTCCCTGTGATGGAAGCAACGCTACCGATCAGAGCTGCACATAATTGCCATTTCATCGCCGTGCTCCTTTTTGTGCGACCCGCACTGTAAACCCGGCTCGACTGAGCCCCTGCTTCAATTAACACTTTTGCGAACAAGAAGTCACTGCTTCGGCGGCACCTAAGGTGATTACTTCTCTGACAGGATTACAGCGGCGTAAGCGATCTCGCGCTAACTCGCTCTTGATGAGCGTTCGAAGGCCTCCTGCCTTCACCAGCTAACAAACTGCACGACATCGCTTTCATAGAGTAAAGACCCTAACTATTGATGCATTTAATCAGACATCTTGGGCATGCAATTCCACGAAGATTCAGAGCGAAAAACGGAAATCGAGAGAACAGCTCACCGTCGAAAGCCACGGCACCGGCCTGGCTCAACCAGAAAAATTAGGCGGCCAATTATCAGTTCTCCTGCCCCACTTGCTGGCACCTGTTTGCCCAGCCCACGCGAACTGACATTTTCTTAAGCCTTGTCATTTGTTCTAATCCCGCACCTCTTCCACCCTTTTTCCGGGGTACTCCTCAATGCTCGACGTCGGCCGTTGTCTGTTGATTACCGGATTGCTCGTAATCGCCGTTGGCTGCTCGCGAGCACCAACAGAACCTGTCGCGGACGCTTCGACCGCCGAAGGTGTCCAGCAAATGGCATCGTCCACGACCTCTCCCGAGAAAGCCGAGACCGACAGAGCAGCGAACAAAGCCGTCAACAGTGCCGATCGGCGCGCGGCGCAGCTGGCGCGGGAAATCGACGGTCATCGCCGCCGCGGTTACACGGAACAGGCCCTTGTCGCGCGGCAAGAAATGGTGCAACTGATCGAGGAGTCGTACGGCAAAGACTCTTGGCAGACATGCAGCGCCCGACTGGCGCTATGGCGAGAGCAATCCATCACTGCGTTCACGCCCGAAAAAAGACAGGCCAACGAAACCGCCGAAGCCCGCACGCGTTCCGCGAACGAGTCATGGCAGAATGGCAATGCCGACGAAGCGCTCGCGTCGATCGTCTCGGCACGGTCCCTGGCAACTCAGGTTTGGGGCGCCGACACCTATGGCGTAGCGAACTTGCTCGATCAGGAAGCTCACTGGCGACAGGCCAAGGGGGACGCGCCCACCGCCGAAACCTTGTTTCGCCAGGCACTGAAGATCCGCGAACAAGTATTCACGCGTCTGCATCCAGAAACGATCTCGACGGCCAGCTCGTTGGGTCGCTTATTGCTGGCCACGCAGCACCGCGACGAGGCCGGCACACTCCTCAAGCAGTGCGTCGACGATGCGGCGAAAGTGTGGGGAGAAGAGCATCCGGATTACGGCGGCCACTTGAATAATCTGGCACTCCTCTATCTGGACTCGGGAGACCATAAGCAAGCGGCCACACTTTTTGCGCGCACTGCCGAAATCTGGCTTGCCACGCTGGGAGACAAAAGCCCACGTGTGGGCGAAGCGCAGTTGAATCTGGGCCGCACCTGGTACGCGGCTGGCGACTACGCCCAGGCCGTGACAGCCCTCAACGATTCGCTAACCAGCCTCGAGGCTTCCCTGGGGAAAGAGAACGCCATCACGCGAAAGGCACGTAGCACGCTCGGGCTGGCGCAAATAGCAGTCCGGAATTATCCCGAAGCGGAATCGCTTCTCCAAACTGACGTGGAACTGACGCGCCGACAATTCGGCGAAGATCATCCGGAAACCGCCGAAGGGCTGCTCCGCCTGGCAATTCTTTACGGCAATCAGGGGCGCTATCCCGAGGCGATGCCGCTGGTTGAGCGGGCGGCAGCGATTCATCACGCCAAGCTGGGTCCCGATAGCGCCCTGTCAAAAAATGCGAACTCGATCGCTGCGATGGTCCGCAGTCGTTTGGCGCGGGATGCCAGAACTCGGCCTGCCGGCGTCCCAGCCTCTTCAGCCGCCGAGTCAGGCGGCACCGTTCGCACCAGCTTCGAGCAACCGGTCAAACGCTAAGCGTTACTTGGCCATGCCCGACTGCTAACCATAACGCTCGTTCGGCATTTACTACGGGAAGATGAGCAGTGGAGCGACCAGCGCATCCATTGTTGCGGCGGTTGTCGCCGCCACCGAGCCGACGCTTAGCGAAGTGTCGAAGAGTCCCGCATTCAGGCCGCCATCGGCGAAGGTAATCAAAGCCGTGTTTGGCGTTATTCCTTGCAAGTTCAGGAAGTGATACCGCAAGGACGACTCGTTGTGCGTCAGCTCGACGCCCAACGTCGAGACGTTCGGTCCTGGCGGGGTGCCGATATTCGGCGTCACGGCTTGGACGCCAGCGTCGCCGCCGTTGAACATGATAAAGTTGTCGTGAATGATCGCTCCCATCGACAGCGCTGTACCGACCCCCGGATTGATCACGTTGTTGTCCGTCAACAGGATGCCGTCATGCTGGTTGCCGTTGATCTGGTTGCCGATGATCTGCAAGCCCATAAGTCCGTTGGACTCGTCGATCGTGGCCGCAATACCATTAATTCCGCTAGCACGTGGCGAATTGGTGGAGTTGTTGGGCGTCAGGCCGTTGGCGTTGATCACATTGTTCTCGATGATACCCACCAACCGTCCCGAATTGGATTCCAGCGACAGACCGCCGTCGTTGCTGGGCAATCCCTGGCCGCCTGAAGTAGGTGAGACGTTGTTGTTGATCTGATTGTTCGTCACCGTGAGACGCATCACGCCCGCTGAGCTGCCCTGGAAGGCGTACAGGCCCGAGAAAAAGTTATTCGAAATGTTGTTGTTATCGAAGGTAGCATCGAGCAGCGTGCTCGTAATCCCCGGATGCAACCGGCCCGCAGTGCTAAGCTGAAAGCCAAGACCCTTGTTATTGACGATCTGATTGTTCGTAACCAACAGATTCTGGATAATCGAGTTCGTGATCTCATAGTCGAGCCAGACACCGTCACCGTACGGGCGACCGACGGCCACGTTCGTGCCTAACCCGTCGATGTTGTTGTTCGTGATGATGAAGGACGTGACGCTGTTGCCGTCGAATTGTCCTTGAATGCCCGCGGCCTGATCGACCTCGTTGCCTACCGGGTTGCCGGTGCCCGCATTATCGATGATTCCGTTGTGGTTGATGATGCCCCCCATTGAAGAGTCAAGGGTATACAGGCGAATCCCGGCACCACCGGCTGTTGTACGCCCGACTCCGACTCCTTCCGGATAACCGTTGTAGCTGATGTTGGGGTTGTCATGGATATTGAAGTCGGCGGTCGCGTCATGACGAGCTGCGATCTGGATGCCGTCTCCCTGGTTGTAGGATATTTCGGGGTTGTCGTGGATGTCGGCGTTGATCGTCGCGCCGTTTCCACCCGCGTTGTCGGCGGTCAGATAGATACCTTCGGTGTTGTACTGAATGGTGTTGTTCTTGATCTCGATATCCATTGTGCCTGACGTCTGGGCCACTTGCACGCCCGCCCAGTTGCCGCGGCCGTTCGAACCCAACGTATTGTCGTCGACCACGGCCGAGCCGTGTGTGTCGTCAAAGAAGATGCCATTGCGAACGTTGCTGTCGACCGTGTTGCCGACCAGGCTGTAGGTGGCGTTGGCGGCGCCTTCGATGATATGAATACCATCTTGGGCGTTCTGGCGGATCGAGTTGTTGACGATGCTCGCAGCGCCTGAGAAGTTCGTCAACTGGATACCATCGATCAGACCACCGTAGACCGTGTTCTGCTCGAGTGTCGTGTTCGTAATGTTGTTGCCCACGATGCCCACATTCGCGACGCTGATCGTGATACCGCCGACGCGATCGTTGTTGGCCAAGGTGACGCCGGCGCCGTTGGGATTCGAAATCACCGGCTGGCTCGAATCAAGCGCCTTGAGCAGCATCGGCCCGATCTCGGTCGTTTGAACCACGTAGTTGTTGCCGCTGCCCAGCAGCATCTGATTGTCTTTCAAGATGATGCCGTTGGCGTAATCGTGCGAGGTGCCATCCCCCTTGTGCACATAAATGATGTCGTGAATGGCCGAGGCCGCCTGGGCGGCCGCCAGGGTTTGGAAGGGATGATCGATTGTGCCGTTGCCGCCGGCCGCTGCCGTGTTATCAACGTGAATCACGTTATACGCAACGCTCGTCTGCGGATTGGTCGCGATTTCTGGCTGCTGGTTGAAACGCACAATGTGGTCGTTACGGCGGGTCGGTTCCAACAGGCGCGAGCCGGTGCGCGTATTGCCTGGCGAGCCACGTAGACCGAAGGCCACACGGACAAAGCCCGTGGTGCCGAACAACTGGTCATGATTTACTTCCAGGTTCACGGCCAGACCCGGCAAAGGCTGCACGCCGAAGCCGCTGGACACACCGCCAAACCCTTCGATCGCCGACGACTTGAAGAAGTAACCACCAATATCGATGTACCCGTTCAGTGGCCCGAGAATGGCGGGGCGGACGCTGAACTTCGCATCGCCGCCGCGTAGCGCAGTATCGATGCCGTTGACGTACAGCAAGTAGTTTTGCTCGAACTGATTCAACACATGGGTCGTGTTGCCCATCGGCATGTAGCCGTTGAAGCGGAAATCGAAGGCGGGATTGAAAACTTCCGCCGTCACGCCCAACTGGTTGTAGCGGTAGCCGTAATTCTGATACGCGTCACCGTCGTAGTCGTACCAGCCACTGAGCCCCACGATCGAATTTAAAAAGCCAATATATTGTCGCCGCCCGATGCCGGCGTTACTGAAGAACTGTGCGTTGTCCGTCGTGACGTGGGCCCGCCCGTCGAAGAACCACGTACCGTCCAACATGTCGGTCGTAATCGGCAGCAAGCCACCGAACGAAAAGTACTGGCCTTGAAAGCCGAGGCCACGATCGGCGCCGACATAGCCTACCCAGAACGGTTGCAGGCCGGGCATGCTCAACGGAGCCATAAAGCTCGACGTCGGAGCCCCCGTGTCCGTGACGATCGTCTGCCCCTGCGCGAACCCGCCAAGTGCGGACCATGTCGCCAGTAGCGACACGGCCAGCACCTGGGCTGCGCCGAGACGACGATGGCCGCGGCATTCGCACGCGGCTGGCGATCCGGCCGTCTTGGACCGGAAGCGCAACTTGATGACAAGCTGGATTGCCTTCACAAACAGACCCCCCTCGAAACATGGACGGACTAGCACCGTCACAATCGTCAGATGCGGTAAGGTCCATCGTCACGGCACAACTTGCCGGTTGAGACTTTTCGATACAATCCGCAAGGTCGACTAGAAATTGCGGCAAAAATGCGGCGTGGGGGATTCTGCGCAAACTTTGCGGGCTATCGGCCTACCTATCCCGCAATAGCAAAATTGCCCGACCTTTCACCGCTCAGGCAAAAACATTGCTAGCAGGCATGCAGGCGCCCGACGTCGCGCCGGCAGTCAAACCGGGCGTTCGGCCCTCAGGAACAAAGGCGTAGTACGACACTGGCGGTTGCTGGGCCCGCGGCCCGCGGTGGCCAAAAGATCCACGGCGCGATTCCGCCCCGTATCAGACGTCCGCGACCGTCTCAACCAATGGCACCTCTTCGAAGGCACCTGCCGCTCACAGGGTCGCGAAACTGGCGAGTTGTCGCAAAGGGTGTGCCCGCGGTGCCGCGCGCGATGGGGTCCCAAAGCGTTTTGACCGGATTTGCGCTCTGTAGGGCGCACGTTCACGTCCCTTTCGAATAGCGTGCCCGACAAACGCTGCCGGCTATTAGGGTCCTAAGGAATGCTAACGGTCCATCAAACCCCACAGAGCATCCTGGACGATTCCCCCCAAGGCAGTTACTGGCGCAAGGTGGCGTCAGGCGCGGTTACCGCGAATTCTCATGGAGGGGGCAAGTCGATGCCGTTTCGTACCGCGTCATGGCTGTTATTACTCGCTGTCGGACTGTCGCTAAGCACGCCACAGGCGTACGCCCAGTCGGCCGACGATAGCGACATCCAACGCCGTCTGGCAGAGTTGGAACGGCAAGTCGCGACGATGCAAAGCCCCGCGCGGTCGCGGCTGACGTCCAGGTTCGGCGATCAACCACCGGTGCTCGCACCCGAGCCTACAGACAAGCTTACAGACGAGATTGCGGACTCCACGATCTCGCCCGATGGTGCATTGAACGACTCTTGCAACCGCTGGTGCTTGCCCGATTGCTCCACTCGCCCGGCGCTAGTCGGTCAGGACTTTCTCAATACCGGCTGCCGGCAGTGCGGCGTGGTCTTCGGTAGCGAGCTTCTATTTTTGAAGCCAACCGCGACCAATGGCGACCTACCGGGCGCCACGGCCAACGTTAACACGAACTTAGGCCTGTTGCCGCCAACGGCGATCGTTAATTTCAACGTGCATAACAGTTTCACCTTCGAAACGGCGCCCCGCTTTTGGCTGGGTTACGTGACAAAGTCGGGGCTCGGATTTCGCGTACAGTATTGGGAATTCCGTCATAGTTCCGATACCGAATTTCTCGATCCCGTGGGACTTGTTGCCTTCGGGGGCGCAATGCGATTTCGCACCTTCGATTGGGAGGTAACGCAACAGATCGATTTTCGCCGCTGGCGAATGCTTGCCTTTGGCGGCTTCCGCTACGGTGAAATTCGACAATCCGAGTCGCTGAACGTGCTCGGCACGCTCGCCACGCTCCAGCAGAGTCAGGCCTTTAACGGGATCGGCCTGACGGGCGGAGTGAACCTGAACCGTTCACTCTTTAATTCCAAGAGCTTTACCTGGTATACGAATACGCGGGGCTCGATCCTGTTCGGCGATCGCAGCTACAACTATCAAGCCGGGGCGGACATTCTCTTTCCTGTATCAGCCACGGCCAACTATAAACTCAGCGGCGAGACGCTCGGAATTCTCGAGATAGCCACCGGCCCCCAATGGCAAAAGCAATTGGCGCGCGGCGGCCAGTTCTTCGTCCGCGGCGGCTTCGAAGGACAACTCTGGCTTAACGCCGGCACGATCGACAACACGCCCTATGATTCCGCGCTGGGCAATATCGGCTTTGGTGGATTCAGCGTCGCGACGGGCATCATTCGCTAAACGTAACGATTCGCGTTGCGCACTGCGGCGCCACCATTCAGGAACAGTTCTTCTTACCGACATCACTCTGGCAGCCAGCGGCGGAAAAATCGCAGCCAATTGCCGTGAAAGATATTCGTGATGTCCGAGTCCGAATAGCCGCGAACGGATAGCAGCGGTTCCAGCATTTGCAGATCCGTGATCGTGCGCAGGTCGTTGGGCGTTTGTTCTGTGCCGTAACCGCCGTCCAGATCGCTGCCGATGCCCGCATGTAGCGTGTTACCTGCCAACTGGCAGATATGGTCGATGTGGTCGGCCAGCGCCGCCAACGTCAACCGATCCGGCCGTGTGACGCCGATCGTCCAGCCGGGCTGTAGCATCCAAGCATCGCACACGACGCCGATCACGGCGCCGCGGCCGATGATCAGGCGCAATTGCTCGTCCGAAAACTGCCGGTCCGCCGGCACCAGGGCGCGACAATTGTTGTGGCTAGCCATCACCGGGCCTGAAAAGCAGTCGAGCGCCTGGAAGAAACTCTGATCCGATAGGTGGGTCACGTCGAGGATCATTCCCACGCGCTCGAATTCCTTCAACAGCTGCACGCCGCGCGGCGTCAACGGACCGTTACCCCCGGTTCCCATCGAGTAATGACTTTGCCCGTAGTGTGAGGGCATCACGCTGCGCAATCCGGCGGCGAACCATTCGTCGACCTGCGTGGGATCGACGATCGGGTCGGCCCCTTCCATCGCGAGGATGTTTCCGATCGGCAGCGTCGCGGTTGGATCGGCTTCCCAGCGACGCCAGTGATCATCGAGTTGGCGCCGCGTGCCGATCATCTTCATCTCGCCCTGCTCTTCCAACAGGCGATAATAGGCCAACTGCCCCTGCGCTACGGCATAAGCGATTCCTTGCGTGCCGTAATCCAGATCCGAGCGGCGATGCCCCACGGCCGGTTGCACCTGGCGCTTCGCCCGCGCCAGCAGCGTCCCCAGGCAAACAGCAATCCTGCCCGCACGCATCTCGGGCAGGCTAGTCGTGGCATGCCCCCGCCCCCCGGCGGGGTCCATCCCTCGTTCGCGCTCGTTGATCTGGTCAACCGTTTCCGTTTGATCGCGGTTGTAGGCCAGCGCGTTCCAGGACAAATCGAGATGAGAATCAAAGATCAATCGCATCGTGCATCAACAGTGAGAATGGTGAATGAAGCCGAAAAGAAAGCCGGTATCTGCCGAGAATCAAGCGAGAAGCGCCGCCACATCGCGTTCTAAACGCGCGGGCCGAGCGAACATCGAGTAGCGTTTCACCACCCGCCCCGCGCGATCGACCAGGAATTTGCCGAAATTCCACTTGATGGTTTTGGTGCCCAGCAAGCCTGGTCGGGCCGACTTCAAAAACTGATACAAGGGGTGCGCGGCCGGCCCGTTAACGTTTACCTTTGCGAACATCGGAAACGTCACGTCGTATTTGGTCGAGCAGAAGCTTTGAATCTCGGCCTCGTCGCCCGGTTCCTGATGCATGAACTGATCGCACGGAAAGCCGAGCACGGCGAATCCCTGCTCTTTATGTTGACGATAAAGCGTTTCGAGGCCGGCGTATTGCGGCGTAAAACTGCACCGGCTGGCCACATTGACGATCAGCATCACTCGACCGCGATACGGTTCCAGCGTTTCCGTGTGGCCATCGATCGTCACGACCGGAAAATCGTAGATCGTGCTCATACCTGCACCGTTTGTCGCATGTCGCCAGACAGAATCGGGGATTGCATCACTTGGCGCGCTGCCGTGCGTAACGGATGCCGCAGCCCCGGGCGAACGTTTCCGCCGTCGCCGGCTTCGTGCCAGCGAGCGCCGCCTGCACGGCATCGCCCACGTAGTTCGCCTTTGCCACGGCCGGATCGTTATTGTCATCCAGCGATCCCATATAGACGACCTTGCGATCGGGCGACAACACGAAGAAGTCGGGCGTGGCGCTCGCACCATAAGCACGGCCAATCGCCTGGCTCTCGTCCGCCAGATAGAGATAAGGGAACGCGCGTTCTTTGGCCCGCTCGGTCATCTTCGCCAGGCTGTCCTCCGGGCCCCGATTAACGTTAATTGCGACGATGGCCAACTCTTCCGGATTCTGCTTTGCCAAGGCGATGATCCGGTCCTCGTAATCGCGCGCCACCGGACAACTGTTGCACGTGAAGACGACAACCACGACCTTTTTGTCCTTTAGATCGGCCAACGCATGCTGTTGACCGTCGGTGCCCGGGAGAGCAGTCCAAGCAGGCGCCGCGTCGCCGGCACTCAAAACACCATTGAACTCGCCGGCCACGGCGTACGTCGCGGTCAAGCTCATGATGATCGTGAATAATGCGCGAAACATAGATAATCTCCTGGTCGCAATAACCTTGCCGCCAGCACGCTGGCTCGCTTGTTTGTCCGACCAACGATAGCGCGCGCCACGCGAATCGTCAATTGACGACCCTGCTACCCATGCCCCACGAGCTGGATCGCTTGCGCTTTGATCAGTACCGTCACCTGGTCATTGACCTGCAGGTTTAACTCTTCGCAGGCCGGGCGGGTCACGAGGGCCGTCAGCCGAAAACCGCAATCCAGCCCGATGCGCACGAGCGGCCCTTCGTCCACGCGCGCCGTAACGCGAGCCGGCAGACGATTGCGAGCACTCGTGCTGGCCGGAGCTTCCCTCTGTACGAGCACGTCTTCACCCCGAATGCAGACAAATACTTCCCGGCCAACCGCGGGCGGTGCAAGGGCGGTCAGCGTGGCACCGGCCACTTGCACTGTGGCGAGCCCGTTGTCGATCTGAAGGATTGTGCCCGGCTCAACGGTTTCGATGCCCACCACTTGCGCGATGGACAAATCGCGAGGGCGGCTGAATACCTCATGAACCGGGCCGGATTGCCGGACCTGTCCTTCGGTAATCACGACGACCGTATCGGCCAGTGCCAGTGCCTCGACCCGATCGTGCGTGACCATGATCGCCGGCCCCCCCAATTCCAGCAGCATCCGTCGCAACTCGCCTCGTAATTGCTCGCGCACCGGCGCATCGAGCGCCGACAAGGGCTCATCCAGCAAAATCAATTTCGGCGCACACGCAATCGTTCGCGCTAGCGCTACTCGTTGCTGCTGACCGCCCGACAACTGTGCCGGATAGCGATTGGCCAGGTCGGCAATGCGCAGTCGGGTCAGGACATTCATGGAGCGCGAGCGCGCCAAATCGCTCCTACGTTGCGGCAGCCCGTACGCTACGTTTTCACTGACCGTGAGATGCGGAAACAGCGCGTAGTGCTGAAACAGGAAACCGACGCCGCGTTCTTGGGGCGAGCGTGAAACCTTCGACGCCGCGTCGAACCACAATTCCTCACCGAACGTGATGCGACCGCTTGCCGGTCGCGCGAGTCCGGCGAGCGCTCGCAGGATGGTCGTCTTACCACAGCCCGACGGGCCGAACAGAACCGTGACGCCCGCTCCTTCGACCGGCAAGTGCAACTGGCCGTGGATCGTGGGCCCGCGGTCAAAGCGCATTTCAAAATCGGCCGCCAACTGCCAGCTCATAGCGGCATCGTCCGCCGCGAGAGCGCGTAGGTAACGCACAATGCCGTAAAGGCAAAGATCAACAGCACCGCGGCGCTGTTTGCGGCGGCAGCGTAATTCAGAGCTTGCACGTCATCATAGATCGCCACCGAAATCGTCCGAGTTACCCCCGGCCGGTTACCCCCGATCATCAGCACGACGCCAAACTCGCCGACCGTGTGCGCAAAGGCCAGCACCATGCCGGTGAGAATGCCCGGCCAGCACAAGGGTACGGTCACGCGGCGGAACGTCTCGCCGCGCGACACTCCCAAGCACCAGGAGGCCTCGATTAAGCGCCGGTCGACCGAGGCGAACGCCGCCGTAAACGGACGCACGGCGAACGGCAGGTTGTAAATGACCGATCCAATGAGAATGCCCAAAAACGAAAACGGCAACGTTTGCCCCGCCAGTTTTTCATACCATCGCCCGAGTAAACTGTGCGGTCCCATGCCCACCAGCAGGTAATATCCCAACACCGTCGGCGGAAGTAAGAGCGGCAGGGCCACGGCCGCGTCCACGGCAAACCGCCATCGGCGTGTGCTGCTGGCCAGCCAATACGCCAGCGGTAGGCCGATCACCATCAGCACGAGCGTCGTACACGTGGCCAATTTCAAAGTAAGCCAAACGGCGGTGGCGTCCAAACGTTATTCTCCCGGCAGGGCGAAGCCGTATTCCCGCAAGATCGTCTTTCCTTCCTCGCCGGTCATAAACCCGCGAAACTCTCCTGCAGCCGCCGCATCCTTCGCATCGTTCATGATCACGCCCCCTTGTTCGAGTCGCGAATACGCGTCCGTTGGAACCGACCAATACCGTCCGCGCGCTTTCATTTCCGGCGCGAGCGCCAGAGATAAGGCAATCAACCCCGCATCGGCGGCCCCCGATTGCACGAAATGCGCCGTCTGCGAGACGTTCTCACCCAGCACTAGCCGATCCTTCACGTCGTCATAGACGCCCTGGCTTTTCAGGGCCTCTTCGGCCACGCGACCATAAGGGGCATGCTTGGGGTTCGCCATCGCAATCACCTTCACCGCAGGATCGGCGAGCGCCTTGATACCGTCGGTGTCGAGATTCAATTTCGACGCACTCGGCACCCACACGACGAGATGCCCGATGGCGTACAGGAATTCAGACTCCTTGGCCGCCAGTCCCGCCTCGATCAACTTGCGCGGGTAGCTCATGTCAGCCGACAAAAACATGTCAAACGGCGCCTTGTTCGCCAGTTGCGCGTACAGGCTGCCGCTCGAACCGAACGTTGCTTCGACCCGCTTCTTCGGATGCGTATCGTTGAACTTCGCCACAAGGCCCTTGAGCGCGAACTGCAGATCACTGGCCGCGGCAATGCGCACCGTAGCATCGGCCGCGACGTCTGAGGTAGCGCCTTTTTCGGCAGGCTCTTGCTTCGCGCCGCAACCAGAGAGCGCCAGGAGTGCCGTGACGGCCACTGACAGCGCGATGCCGGACCGTTGCGAAAGGCTCCATCTCAAAACCGACAGGCGACCTGGCATTACCAATCCTCTTTGAACTAAGAACGATCGGAACTGTTATACCGCCGCACGGTCGAGGTGACCACTTCGCCGTCGACGCGTGACAATCCCGGCACGAGGCGAACTCGCGCGGACAAGATGAGATGAAACGACGCTCGATTCGGCCGTCCCGATCTTGCACGGTTCGGATACAATTCACGTGCCCGTTCGATGCAATTGTCCATCTGAGGCGCTCACGCCGCCGCGCAGGTCTTAATAACCGGCATTGGTCGAATCTGAACAAACCACTACGAAATCAATGAACCACCACCGGCGGCGTATTTATGTAGCCAGCGCCGCGCTCCTGGCCTGCCTGCTGTTGGGCGGAATCTTCTCGTGGGCTATGTTGCAAAATCGATTCACCTCGCGAATCGCCGCCGTAAAAGCGCGCGGCGAGCCCTTAACTTATGCCGAGCTCGGTGCCATTTACCCACACCCGCCGGCGGACCAGGATACAACCGACTTGTTGATTCAGGCGGGCGAGGCGCTCGCTGCGAGCGCGAAGGACGCCGCCTGGCGCCCGCTGCCATTCATCAGCGAAGGGCGCGAGCCGCCCCAGGTCGGCCAGCCCTGGGCAGAGCTCGCATTGGCGGAGAAATTTCTCACTGATAACGCCACTTCCGTGCGGCAGTTGCACGAAGCAGCAGCGCTCGGCTGCCTGGCGCGCTTTCCCGGCGTGACTACGCCCGACGCGGTCGGCGCCGTGTTGAATTACGCCAGTCCGTTGCGCTGCGCAGCGCGCGTGTTGCGTCTCGAATCCAACGTGCGGGCACACTCCGGCGATGCACAAGGCGCCATTGAAGCGGTCACTGCAGGCTTGACCCTGCAGCGATCGCTGGCAAACGAACCGCTGATCATTTCGCAGTTGGTGCGGTTGGCGATGTTCGGCTCGGCCGCGCACGAGCTGAAATCTACGCTCGGCAGCATTCCCTATTCCGACGACGCCTTGGCACGGGTGCATGACATCCTGGCGGGCATCGATTTTCACCGCGGCCTGCGGCCGGCCTTCATGGGAGAGCGTGTCTTTGGGCTAGCAACGCTTGAGAACATTTCGTCGGCCCATCCGCGGGCGACCAATATCCTGATGAAAATCACCAGCGCACCGGATAAATCCCGTTATCTGGATGTTGTCAACGATTATCTAGACGCAACCGAAAAGCCTTGGCCCGACATGCTGAGCGACAGCACGCTCATTGAATTGAAGTACCAGGGCAACAACTCGCACTGGCACGTGCTTTCGGGCGGAATCGGGCCAACCTTCATGGCCGCGATCAATGCCGTTTCCCGGGCCGAACTCGTGCGCCGGCTAGCCTTAGTGGCCGTCGCTGTCGAGCAATATCACCACAGGCACGGCGTCTATCCCGCGGACTTGGCCCAGCTCGTGCCTGAGTTTCTCAGCGAAGTACCGCTCGACCCAACCGACGGCCAATCGTTCCATTATCGAACAGAAAACGGCAGTTACGACCTGTACAGCACGACCGACGCGTTTCCTCTCCCGTCAGGCGAAAGCGTGGATCTGACGACCGGCGCCAATCCTAGCTTTCTCTTCCGCATGCCGAGCCGTCGCAATCATCCGCTACCAAATAACCCGATAAAGAAATCGGCCGCCGACCGCCACACGAAAACATGGGCGGCCGACGGCCATTAATCGCTCGAACTTTCCGGCCACGCTCTGCGGTAAACATACTTGCGAATGTGAACCGTAAGCGGCCTGCTTCTAGCAGTTGCCGCAAGCCACGCGGATCAGCTCTTCGTCCGAAATCGGGCAGTTCGTTTTGGCATTGCGCGAACAGAGCATGAGGGCATACTCTTCGTACTGCTTGGCGTTGAACTTGAAATTGAGCTTGTTCGCAATACGCACGATCTCTTGAATCGCTAACTGCTTGTTCTTGGTCGTCAACATCTCAATCTGGCTGCGGATCTGACCGTCCTCACGAACCTTCTTCAGGAACGCCTCGACCGGATTCATCTTGGTGACGGTGGTCATCGATCAGTCTCCTTGCGATTTCTGGGCCGCGCTGCTGTGCGTGCAACACGGTCCGGGTTGTGGCGTGGACAAACACATCCTCGCCACCAAAACGCTAGGTTGCCGAAAAGCGTCAGGGCAAGGTGCGATCGTGCCGTGCCTGCCGCGCACGACTGACCAAGATCACGCGTGACGTAAGGGACTTAACAACCCGCGCGGTAAGGGCCATCCGTGACGCCGGGTCGTACCGCCCCCCGGCGGCGGAGAAAGCTGAAAAAACGCTTGCAGCGAAGAATCCACCCGCACCATTCGCGGCCAGCCATACCGAGTGGGCTAATCCCGGTGGGGAGGGGCGGCCGTACATTCGTCTCTTTTCGCGATGTCCTCGTGTTACCAGGTTTGATGGGAGCACATGAGCACGACAAGCCAGCCTCGGCGTGCCTTATTCTCATCGCGACGAATGCGGGCCGATTTTCTGCGTAACAACGCGGCACTCTCTACGCCTACAGGGGTAGCCCGGTATCACGACGGGTTCACCAAAAACAAAAACCTCGAGGCGGGAGAATTCGCAATGTTCAAGTCCAATCGCCGACTGTCGATCGAAAACCTGGAAGCCCGGCAGATGATGGCCGGCGACGTCGCCGCTTATGTGCAGAACGGCAACCTCTATATTACCGAAGCTTCGGGGCAGTCCGGTCTGGACAATGCCATCCAGATCTCGGAATTGCCCAACGGCATGATCCGTGTTGCCGGGACGACAACGACGACTGACAACACGATGACGCACGTCAATAAGTTGAATTCCCAGGACTTCAGCGTCACGGGCAGCTTGAACGTGAACCTGGGCGGCGGCAGCGACCTTGTCGTCATCGGTTCCGAGATCGGTGCGCCGTCGCCGAGCTTTACGCAGGTCAATATCGACACCTCGGCGCCGCCAGTAGTTTTGGCGCCGCGAAGCTTGGCACTGGGCGGAGTGCAAACTCCGTTTAATGCACCGGACAACGACGACGTCATTATCTGGGGCATTATCACGCACGGCGACATGAACATCACGACCGGCGCCGGCAACGATTGGGTCTACGTCGGCGGCGCGAACATGCTGGCCGGCAACCTCGCAATCAACACGGGGGCCGGGGCCGACACGGTGCAGATCGAAAACACAGTTGGCATTTTGGCCGGCACGGTCGACATCCAAACCTACAGCTCGCTATCCGAGACCGATGCCGACGTCGTCTGGCTCGATTCGGCATATATGTACGGCAACTTGAACGTTCGCACCGGAGGCGGCAACGACCTGTTCCACATGGAGAACGCCACGGTCTATAACAACATGAATTTCGACGCCGGTGCCGGCGACGACTCGGCCACACTGTTGCACGTCGACGTCGTGAAATCACTGATGGCGCAATTGGGTGACGGCAACGACTCGCTCAGCCTGGACTATATCTATGGACAGGGGGATCTGCACTTCTTGGGTGGCGGCGGTACCGATAGCCTGACCCGAACGGCCAATGTCTTCGATCTCAGCCTGGAACAAACCGGTTGGGAATACATCAACGGCCGCCTGCAAATAGCCACGAGCGTCGGCACCGTGTCATCGCAGCGTGCAGTTTAAGAGATGCACCGCGGTGTCAGGCATGCCCTTCGTGGAAAACACGGTGCGCATGGCTTGCACAGCGGTTGTACCACGAGTCCTGGCGGAAGGGACGGAGGTGGATACCACATGGGATTGGATGGCCGTGGTCGTCCTTAACATCTCCCCCGTGGCTGTCCATCAGAAGCGGCAGTCCGCTTGTGGCGCGGCCGATCGAACCGACCCAGATTACGACATGCGTGACGGGCCCATCCTCGCGACCTCGAATGTAAACCAGGTCGCCGGTGTGCAAAGCCTCGACACGTTTGTCGTAGTCCGTCGGCAACTCAACGCGCTCGATCCGTACCGGATGTCCCTCGACCAGGCCGTGGTCCGTTCGCGCCTGTCGTCCGATACCCGACGAGATTTTGATTCCGAAGCCCTGGTTGTAGACAAAGCTGGTAAAGTTGCTGCAATCGACGCCACGGCCGTTGTGCCCGGCGCAGCACACCTTCCACGGCCAGCCGGCAGGCGGATCCCAATCCGGGATATGATGATGCTGGTAGCTATAGCCGATAAATCGCGCACCCGTCGCGATCACCCGCTCGCGTTTCCATTCGAGCGATTGGCCGGGCGATTTCATGATCGGCGGATAGAGCCGCGGACTGGGTCCCCAAGCCCCCATGCGGCGTCGGACATGCTCGGAATACCAATCATGATGCGGCGTCGCGGATTCCCGCTGGGGGTCGCCCCGCTCGCCATGCAGCAGGTCCCCAATCAGTTCATCGATCGGACCGCTGTAGGCCAGGCCGTAGTCGCTGCCCTTGTCGTGCGACGGCGCTTCAAATGCCTTCACGACCGATGAAAGAACAGCCCCCGGCGCAATGCCACCTAAGGTCAACAAACCGAGCGTCTGACGGCGGGATAGTAGTATCGACATGGTAAGGATTTTCAACACCGCATACCGAGGAAACTGAGAAACTACATAAAGGTAGCTCTTGGCTGGCTGCAAAGCCCTTCTTGATTCTTCCGAAGTCTCGGGCAAAGAGCCTTCGAACTGGAAAAGCTCTGCCACCAAGGGTGAAGAAAGGCTACCCGATTCGCGGCTAGCGAGTCTTTCCGACCCGCGGCCAAAATTTTCTTGTTTTGACTTTGCTTCCGTGATAGTTTCCAGTTGCTTTCACCTGGAGCAACGCTCGTGAGCGCGACATTCTATTTAGCCGTTGTTAGCAGCCGCTGCTAACGTCTTTTGGCTCGCGCGTTTCATTTCTTCTTTTTATTCGCGACGCGCGCCTCGAAGGTCGTTGGGCCTACCTTTGCCGGGCCTGGTAAGTGGTGCCTTAGCAACGGCACTTCGACGATTTTCGCGTCGACGCTTAAGGACGGCGCTATTTCAAGGGAAGTGTTTCCATCCATCGTTCATTCCTTACTTCGAGAAGAGGAGCGGACATGACCAACAGGCATTCTTGCACGCCAACTCTACTGGCGATCTTTCTGATCGCGATCTTTTTCAACGAGCATTTGCATCAGCGCGGGGTCTTTGCAGCCACGCTCAGCCCCGGCACGATTGTCGTAGGGGTATCGAGCGACGCACGGTCGTCGCCGAACTTTGACACGCGATTGATTGCGGTCGACCCGAACACCGCAGCGACGAGCGTCGTCTCAGCCAACGCAGCTGGCACAGGCCCATCACTGGCCTTCGGTCCCGACGGTTCGTACATCAGCTATATCACCCAGCAGAATGATGGGAGTCTGCTAGTGGTCGATGACTCTCTTGTCGATTCGTTCGGTGGCCCGGGGGCCGACGAGTCGCGAATCTATCGAGTCGACCCCAATACAGGCAATCGCTCCTTGATTCTCGATGTCACGGGAACCACAGCGGATAAAGTAATCAATGCGGCCCGTCAGGTGGGCAATACGATTTTCGCAACGACTAACGCCGGACTGGAAACCGTCGATCCCTCTACGAGCGTTGTAACACCAATCGCTACGCCAGGGCTGGCGACTGCGTCGCCCCTCTATGGCCTGACGAATGTCGGCAACCAAATCTACGTGGCCGGCCGGACTGATTTTTATAAGGTTGATGCCACGACGGGCGCGGCGACCGCTTTCTCGGGGCCGGCCGCCGGTACGGGACCGACGATCGGACCGATCGATCTGTCGATTGGTCCACAAGGGCAACTTTATGCGGACGCGATCAATGGAACCGTGGGCGGCGTTTACAGCATCGATCCGGTGACCGGCATTCCCACGGCCGTTTCGACGACGGTTTCGGGCGGAACACCGGTAGGCTCAGGCCCACAACTGATCGCACTGACGATTGGCGTCGCGCAGTCCGGCACGATTTACGGCATCGGCATTGGCGGCGGTTTGATTTCGATCGACCCGTTAACCGGTAATCGAACGCTCGTCAGCCAGGTGGAAAGCGCACCGGTCACGGACGTCGTTTGCCGCGGTTTGGTCGTGCTGACGAACGTTCCCGAACCGGGCGGAGTGATCCTGGGCACCCTGGGCTGCCTACTTGCCATTACATATCGCTATGCCGGCCGAAAACGAATGCCCTGAAGGCCGACTCGTTACCTGCCGGATCCCTAGAGATTGCAATTCCTTTTGGAATTCGCTTATACTTAGCGTGCTATTCTTCGGGCCAATCTATGTTGCGCCCTGGGGTCAATTCTTAAGGAGAGCGAGATGTTGCGCACGCCGTTGTGCTGGGTCTTCGCATTGCTGGTCGTTGGTCAATCGTCCGCCTGGGCCGCGGATGCTAGTAACGATGCAAAGCCCGCCGAGAAGGCGACGCCGCTTGCGATCGGTGAGCAAGCCCCCGACTTCACGTTCAAGGACCTGCGATTCGCGTCCCACACGCTGAAGGACCTTGGTCAGAAGAAAGCGTATGTCATTACGTTCAGTTCGCTCGACTGCCCCGTAGCGAAGCGATACATGCCGCGCATCGTCGAACTCGGAAAAGAGTACAGCAATAAAGACGTCCAGTTCGTCGTGATTAACGTCGCACCGAATGACTCAATGGTTGAAGTTTCGTATCAGGGCATCCAGCTCGATGCCGGCTTCCCCTTCTGCAAAGATTTCGACGGCACCGTAGCGCCCGCCCTGGGCGTGACGCGCACGCCACAGGTTGTCGTTTTGGACGGCGAACGTAAGTTGCGTTATCGCGGTCGCGTTGACAGCCAGTTCAGCGTCAACGGCCTGAAGCCCAACACGGGTCGTGAAGACCTGAAGATGGCAATCGAGGACGTGCTGGCCGGGCGCCCGGTCGATGTGGCCGAGACGACGGTCGAAGGCTGTCCGATCACCGTGGCCAAGATTCCCGCGCCCGAAAAGCCAGTGACCTTCGGCAATCACGTGGCCGCGATTCTGCAGAAGAATTGCGAAGAGTGCCATCGTCCGGGCGCCGAGGCGCCCTTCTCGCTCGTGACGTACGAAGACGCTGTAAATCACGCCGACGTGATTGCCGAAGTTGTGAAAGAGCAGCGCATGCCGCCGGAATACGCGAGCCGTCAGCACGGCGACTTCGTGAATCTACGTGGCATGCCGGCCGACGAACGTACGCTGGTCGCTCAATGGGTCGCCGGCGGCTGTCAGCAAGGAGACCTGTCGAAAGTTCCTGTGGCCAAGAAGTGGCCCGACGGTAAGTGGTTGATCGACGGGCCGGACCTGGTCATCAAGATGAAGGAACCCGCCGAGATCCCGGCGACCGGATTCATCCCCTACAAGTACGTGCTGCTGCCGTACACCTTCAAACAAGACACCTGGATCACTGGCTGCCAGATTCTGCCCGAGAACAAGGCCGCGCTGCACCACTGCAACCTGGCCGCGATCGACCCGCTGAAGGGCAAGTACAGCGACGCTCAGTTTATCACCGGCCAGGTGCCAGGCGGCATTCCGATGGAGCTGGACGAGGGCGTAGGTTTCAAGATCGCCAAGGGCTCGGTCCTGGTGATGCAGATTCACTATGTGACGACCGGTGAGAAGACCACGGATCAATCGAGCTTGGGCTTCACGTTTGCCAAGGGAAAGATCGACAAGCAGTTGAAGCACTTCCGCGGCCATAACGGCACGTTTGCCATTCCGCCAGGAGACGGCGCTCACCTGGTCGAGGCCAAGCGGACCTTCGCCGAGGATTCGACGCTCGTCGGATTCTTCAGCCACATGCACTTGCGTGGCAAGGACATGATGTTCGACGCCAAGTATCCCGACGGTAAGACCGAGCGGCTGTTGGCGATCCCGAACTACGACTTCAACTGGCAGGTGTCGTACGTCTGGCGTCCCCACGCCAAGAAGTTCCCCAAGGGAACCGAAATCGACGTCACGGCACATTTCGACAACTCGGCGTTCAATCCCTACAACCCTGACCCCACGGCCACGGTCAAGGAAGGGGATCAGACGTTTGAGGAAATGATGTACGGGTTCGTCTTCTACACCGAAGACCACGAAAACCTGAACCTGACCATCGACCCAAAAACCGGGTATGAGGTGAAGCCAGGCAAGGAAGCACGGAACAAGGCTGCAGCCGACGGGCAAGCCGGACAGTAGCCTGAGAAGAAAAGCATCGCACGAAAGCGGCGCTGGATGCGGGCCTCCAGCGCCGCTTTTTTTGCGCGCTGAGTACGCTATGCCCGCAGCAGATGATGCCCTATAGCCGATGCACGATCACCGTCATCCTTTGGGGGGCGGACGTCCCGTCCGCCTTCATCTCTTCTCATCGCCTTTGGCGAAGGCGCCGCTATTGCGTCAGCACGACCCAAGCAAACGCTACGGCTGCTGTCGCAATATTCGTCAACGGAATCGACGCACACCAGCAGGCCCCGCGAAAGGCCTTCGACCACAGCGCCGCCCACGACGCGATCACGGCCGCGGCACAAACAACCGGGAAGGTAATCAGGCTGATCGCCAGTATGATTAGGGCGATATTCTTCTCGGACCCGGGTGCATCGAACATGAATCCAGAGAATGCTGCCGGTACCATCCCGGCCAGCCCCAGCGGCAGCCAGATAAAGGTTGCACATAGGGCCACGATCAAGGCAGTTTTTTGATCCATAACCTGGTGACCTACCGGCTGAGCTAGGAATCAGAAACTCGGGATACCCAAGCCTAGGTCACCACGGGCGCGAGGCGCTTCGCGCTTCCTCGCGCATGCCTTCTTAGCGGTGCGCGGGTTATCTCCCGCCTGCCGCTAGCGCCCTAGGAAAAGGATGTTCCGAGGTGTCGCCCTATATCGGCCCACCGACCGAAACGCCCCAGCCGACAACGGGTCGCGGTCGGTAATAGTAATACGGAGGAGGAGCCCAATACGGTCCGTAGTACGGATACGGGCCGGGGCCATAATAACCCGGTGCGACCATCGGCGCGGGAGCGATCGGAGCTGGAGCCCCGGGCTGCGGCGCAGACTGCAGCGCACCGATGACGCGCGTTGAGACGCCATTTTGCTGCAACGTGATCAAGTCGCCCGTTTGCAGCGGAGTGGCCAGTCCGTTGGTGCGGATGTGATTGACGATCAGTTCTTCGTTGACGCCGGCCTTGGTCATGGCAATGACGTCGGGCAGCGTCACGTTGCCAGTCGGGACCTGGCGCCCCAGCGTCGCCGCGATCTGTGCGCGATTCCGGGCGTCGATATCATCCAGTCCGCTCCCCACGGCCGCGCCCGTTAAAGTACCCACACCGGCGCCGACCAATGCTCCGACGCCGGGATGCCCCACGGCAGCGCCTGTCAACGCACCGACGCCTGTTCCGACACCGGCCCCAACGAGCGCGCCGCGATCGGTATAAAATGGTGAATTGCAGCCGGCCGCAAAGGCGACGGCCATCACGGCGACGAAGCACCGAACAGAGCTGCCGATCATTTGTGTGGGTCCTCGCAAGCATCCATGCAACCGATCCCCACGACCGGTCGCCAAGGCGGGAGGGAGATCATCGCAATGTGCGGATACCGGGTCAAGGCGAGCGATCTGCTAGCAACGCCAGCCGTAGGCCCACACGCGATAAACCGCCCGGAATTGGCCAGCAAAGATGATTCGTAACAAATCGTCTAACAATGCTGGCATTCACTCGAGGCGACGCCATGAAACTGCGATCGTCACTGCGTGGCTGTTTGTTAGGCACCGCACCGCGCCCGTAGCGATCTTTGCCTGGCTGCGGTACCCGCATGATTTTCGTCAAGCGGTCGAGGAGTGCGTCTGCTTGGGCGGCGACACCGATACGACAGGCGCGATCGTGGGCGCCCTCGCAGGTGCGACGCTTGGCCCGGAAGCAATCCCGCCGTGCTGGCGAGCAGAAATTCTCGAATGGCCGCGAAGTTGCGACTGGATCGAGGCGTTGGCGGATCGAGTGGCCACGACCTGTGACGGAGGCGATACAGCCCCCTGCACCTTATTTTGGCCCGCCTTATTGCCGCGCAATGCGTTCTTTGCTTCGGTCGTACTTACGCACGGTTTTCGCCGGTTGCTACCGCCATATTGAATACACGAGAACTGCGAACAGCAGGCGGCCCGCCAAAAAAACAAACCCGCCGCGCCTGGAGTGAGGCGCGGCGGGTTGGCCGATTCGTTCGGCGGTGAAAGGACAAGAGGTTCGTTCACGCGCCGCGCTGCACCGGTCGGTCGATCCGCCGGCGCCAATTGAACAGCGAATGTTCATTCTTGGCGATCGGCCCGTACATCCCGCAGGAGGGAGGTAGCGGTCAATCGTTCGAGCGATCAAACGCGCGACGCACAATTACGCACTCGTGGGTCAGCTTTGAACCCGCGGCCGGCAAGGCCAGCCGGTGAGAAGCGAGGATTGGTGAGATCTAGCGCTTCTCAGGCAAAGTGGCCCGGTGGATCTTGCATGCTTGCCCTCCTATTGTGTGCTTCTTGATTCGCCACACACACGCCGTCGGCCGACACGTTTTGTTTAGCAAATCGACGACAGCGAATTCAATGTTACTGAGAAGCGCGGACGCACGATTTTTGTTTTTTCTACCCGGCGCGATCGCGTCGTAGCAATCAGTCAAGAATTGCGGGGCGCAAAGAAGGCCATCGCAGAGAATCGAGCTGCGCAGGCCCAAAAATGGCGCGAAGAAAGGTCGTGACCGGCGTTAGACCGCGACTTTGATCACGATTTTGCGAACCGTGGTTGGCTCGCCAGGGCTCAGGCACGGCATGTGCGCGTCCTGCGGCTTAAAGATGGTGAACATGCCGGCGGGCACGACGAAGAAATCGCCCTGTCCGTCATAGATCAGCAGGTCCTTGTCGGCGTCGTACGCTTGTCGCACCTCTAGCTTCTCAATGTTGGCGTAGCCCATCCGCTCGGCGCCGCTGGCTACGAATTGCACATCAATATAGCGTCGATGCGATTCCCAAAAGCCCTCGACGTCCGATCGGGTGCGGTATTCTTGCACCAGGGCAAAGATATCATCCCCCGCAATGTCATGCCGGCCGATCGAGAGCTGCGCAGGATTCGTGCTGCGTAGATAGTCGAACGCGCTTGCCAGCCGGGGGTGCAGCGAGACGTATTGCGCCGCGTTCTCGAGTTGATCGAAGACCATGGCCTGCGTGAGCCTCCTTGCCGTGTATGAAATTCGCTACTGCCGAATGCCTTCGACGCTGACCATCAGTCGCACTTCGTCAGCCACGGGACCCACCATTTTGTCCATGCCGAAATCGGTGCGATTAATGTTGAAAACAGTCTCCAGCCCACTGCGCGTTTCGCCCATCATCCCCTTGCCAGATCCCGTGGCTTCGATTTCCAACGTAACCGGCTTAGTGACGCCATGCAGCGTCAGATCGCCCGCGACAACGTAGGGCCCGGTCCCCTGCCTGCTGACTTTGGTCGAGACAAACCGAATCGTGGGAAACTTGGCCGCGTCGAAGAAATCGGGATTGCGCAGATGCGTGTCGCGCTGCGTATTGCTCGTGTCGACGCTCCCCGACTCGACAACCACATCAATGGCGCTCGCGGACGGGTTTTGCTCGTCCAGTTGGAACGTGCCCGACGTTTTGTCAAAGCGACCGTAGCAATAGCTGACGCCAAGATGCTTGACGCGAAACACCACCGACGAATGAACGGGATCGACCTTGTACTGCTGGGCGCAGGCGATCGTCGGCAGGGCGGTCGTGATCGCGGTGGTAACGAGCAGGGCGCAAGCGAAGTTTCTCATCCTTGTAACTCCTGTAAGCGATAATCAGGAAAGAGGGCCGTCAGGTAAGCAGCAGTCATGACGCTGCCCCCTGCCGCCCGGATGCCCTTATCGTCTGGCAAATCGGCGAGAGGGTCGATTAGTTCCAGCCGTCGTTTTTACGGCCGCTGCGGCGCTTCTCTTGCGCGCTGAGGCGATCGGTCAACTTCGTCACGCGTTCTTTAATAGCGATTCGCGTGAGCAGGGCCACCTTATTGGTGCCGAGCTTGGACATGGCCTTGGCTTTATGATTGTCCACGGTGCTGGGGGCAAGTTTGAGGACTTGCGCAGCTTCGCGGACCGTACAGCCCAGGCTCAGCAAGCGAACGACCTGACGCTCTCGGGGGGTCAGTTGAATCGGCATTGTTGTGCATCCGGGGGATCGATCGAATTGCCTATCGCTGTGCAGAACTCAAGTCTCGCGCCTTCGGCGTAACGCATCGCAGCATGACGACGGTGCGAAATGTGTTCCACAACTCATGCAGCCCGGCCCGATTATCAAGCCCCTTCGGACGGCGGCCGCCCGAACGGTAGCCGCGAAACGATTCATAGCCTGGGACGGGCACAATAGACTAGCCCTTTTGCCCCGGAATTGCTACCCAGCGCGAAAACTCTCGGCAAGCGAACGTGGGGGTGCTACGGATTGCGTCCTCGAATCGTCGACGTTCAGGCCGGCCCACTGGTTGCGCTTTGCCCAATAGCGCCGCACAAACAGGGGGCGAGTGTCGGGGCCCGGGTGTTTCTGCACTAAACTCGTCGCGCGCGCCAGAAATTCCTGCGCAATTGAGAATGCATCCTGCGGCGCGGGTGGCACGGTCATCCACGCCGAAGCCAATTCATTGCGCTCGCCGATGAATAGCGGTCGCAAACGGCCCGGATCGCGCATCACACGGCGATGCAATTGCTCGTGACGCCACCAAAGTGAATCGGAATCAGCCACGTCCGTGGGCGCGAGACCGAGATTCAGCGGCTGATCGATTCGCACCGGTTTGAATAGCCCCAGGCAGGGACTCGAAGTTCCGGTGACCCAGTGTGATTGCCCCCGGGGCGAAAGCTCACAAACCCAACTGGCCGTGGTTTGCGACGCCGCGGTGACACCCCCCGCATGCATACAGGGGGCGCTCATCGCGCCGTTCAGCCAGGAATAAACCGGTTGGTTATGTCCGGCGCCGTGATCGCCGAGAATCTCCATCACATCCGACAACGAAGCGGCCCTTTCGGCGCGGTTCTGCGTGCGCTCGCGACGCTGCCGGCAGGCCGAAACACGGGTTTTGATCGTGTCGCTATGCGCACGCGCGAAACCGGGAATCGTCAAGCCGTTCGAGATGCTGCGCGCGCCGACAATTTCCTCGACGGCATGCAACCGGCCCGCGGTCTCGAGCACGAACGCGCGGCATGTGTCGGCCACGATGAAGCTGTTGTGGTACGTGAAGTGTCGATTCTCGTGTCCGCATCCGCCACCTTGGCCGTATTCGGCGATCAGATCGACGATCGTGGCGACCGCACTCTCGGCTGTTGTCGCACGCTCGATCGCCAAGCGCAACAAGTCCATTCCGGTCAGACCGATCTTGGCGTAAGGCTGCCGCGTGAAGACCGCTTCGTTGCCGATCACGACGCCGTGCTCGTTGGCGCCGATCTCGGCGCCCCACATCCAAAACGGCCGACTGATCAATACGGCATGCGTCGTCGCGGCTTGCGGAATTTCCAGGTACGTGCAGCGCAGGCGCGCGCCAGGCTCGTACGTTCGTCGCGGATGCCATTCCAGTAGTTGCGCTTCGTTGGGATCGCGATCCGAGTTCTTGCCAAACAGGACCCGATCCGATTCAACGATGGCCATCGTGTCACACATGGAATGTATTCTCTAATCGCGTCCTCTCATCGCGAAGAGCGTAAGTCGATCGCACAAGAGCGCCAAAAAGTATTCTTACGCACGTTGCAATGCATCAAGCATTTCCGATTGCTAGCAGGCAGAAATCTCGCGATCGCATCGCGATGACTTTTTCGAAAGCGGAAGTCCTGTCGAATTCGAGAGATACGTCGCGCGACAGTACGCCACACCTAACGACTTTTTTCCACGTCCCAGTGGACGCGCGCATGCTAGCGCCATCGTGCTTGCACCGGATATTGTGCCTGCACAAGCACCTGACGTCAAAATGAGCGAATTGCTTGCCAGGCACTCAGTCACGCCTATAACGGGCCTTAGCACGTGTCACTCACCACCTGTTAGTTCGGGTTGAGTGACCAGCGAATGATTCGAGGCCATACGATACGGATATCGCTCTCGCAACGACCCAGGATGGGCCGAGGGCGACCCAGGAACCAATCGCGTGGTATCAAGGATGATAGTCGAATCCCGCATCGCCTGTCTCCGGTTGGCGCCGGTCAGCATTGCTGACTCGGTGGCTGACACACGTCGTTTGTCGTCCCGGGTTGTCTCTGCTCGCTCCCTGACTTTGCCGGAGGCGTCTCGCAAGAGTCGTTCGCCGACCATGTTCACCGAGGGTGAAATGCCCTCCAGGAAGGAGCCTGATATGACACGGAAGCCATTGATCGGTTTGAATGCTGAATTCCGCGCCGCCAAGAAAGACGCCCCGGCGTTCAGCTACGTGGCCGCTGGTTACTACGATTCGATTGTCGCCTCGGGCGGCGTTCCGGTCGTCATCCCGCCGCTCGCGTCGGATGACGATCTGGAGCGGATCCTCGACATGTTGGACGGCATGGTGTTGGTCGGCGGTGCCGATCTCGACCCGCGCCGCGACGGTTTCATGCTCCACCCGGCGGTCCGCACGCTGGAAACACGGCGTGAAGATTTCGACCGCCGCTTAATGAATATGATCTCGTACCGCCGGATGCCGGTCTTCGGGATTGGCGTGGGCGTGCAACTGATCAACGTGTCACAAGGTGGCAATCTGTTCCTGCACGTGCCGGAGGATATGCCCCGCGCACTGCCGCACAAGGATCCGCTCGATCCCGCGCATCGGCATGCCCTGGAGGTGGTTCCTGGCAGTTTGATGGAGCGCGTCTATGGGGAAGGCGAGATTCGCGTCAACAGTTTCCACCACATGGCGATCGACGACGTGGCCGTTGGTTTCCAGGTCACGGCGCGTTGCCCGGATGGCGTGATCGAAGCGATCGAGAGCACGCAGTCGGATTGGTTTGCGTTCGGCACACAGTTTCATCCGGAAAGCGACTCCGCCTCGGCGTTAGACCTACGCATCTTCGAAGAGTTCATCACGGGCGTCGGTGGCGAAGTTCCTGCGGTGCGCATGGCAGCGTAACCCTCGGGGGGTGACGAAATCTATTGGTGGGGCACGGACGTCCTGCCCGTACGAATGACTGGGCGTCGCCTTCGGCCCGCGGGCCACGATTTGATTCGGCAGCTTTCGAATCGTGGCACCGCGGGTTTTTTATTGCGCGGCTACGAAGGGAATTCATAAGGTACCCTGCTTATTCGCCGCGCGAACCTCGATAATCCCCACTGAGTCTTGCACGGCAAACGGTGCGCGGATCGAATGGCGGTAACGCATTCTTCCGATCACGGGGGGCACGCTCGATGGACATCTATCACGTGTGGTGCAATCTGAAGTCGGGCACCAGTGACATTGCCTTCTGCAAACGTGTGGATGCCTACCTTGGCCGCTTGCGCAACGAGAAGCTGATCGCCGGCCATCGCATCACACGGCGCAAGCTCGGCTTCGGTCCGCCGCAACTCGGCGAATTTCATATCGCAATCGAGGTCACCGATTTGGCGCAGTTGGACGCTGCGTTCAAGCACGTCGCCAGCCGCGCCGGTCCCGTCGAAGGGCTGCACCAGGCAGTCAATTCACTCGCGACGGATCTAACGTTTGCCTTATATCGCGATTTTCCCGATGCAATACGGCAACGCGGCGAAGAGAAGTTTTGAGAACGGCAGGCAGATCGCAGGCGAGTATGCGCGAGCGATTTCGACAACTGACCTTGATCTCCTACACGATCTGCTTCTCATGGCTAGCGATGATGGCCGTGCATGAGTTTGGGCACGCTCTGACGGGCTGGCTTACCGGCGGAACGGTGCGCCGTATAGTCCTGCCAATCGTCGGTTTCTCGCGAACTGACTTATCGACCAACCCTCACCTTCTGGCCGTGGCGTGGGGAGGATGTGTGTGGGGTTCTCTGCTACCGCTGGCACTGTTCGCGGCACTACCGCGGTCGATCTCACGATTCTGGTTTCTAGCGAAATTCTTTGCAGGATTTTGCTGCATCGCCAACGGGGCCTATCTTGCGGGCGGCGTGTGGCTGGCGGCCGGGGACGCTGGCGACCTTCTCGCGCACGGCGCGCAGCGCTGGCACTTGGTCGCATTCGGAATTCCCGCCATCGCGCTGGGCCTGTGGCTCTGGAACGGCATCGGCCCAAACTTTGGGTTGGGCCGGCAACAGGGCCATGTCGACAAGCTAACTGCGGAAATGGCGGCTGGCATCTGCGCGGCGATCATCGCGATGTACACGATCTTGGCGATCACGACTAATTGATAAACAGCCGACGATGCCTGTGACGGGCAATACGCATTGGATGCTGCGTCGTGTCGCAGCAGGTGCGCTTTTAGACAATCGCTTCAACCGTGGCCAGCGCAGGCATCTCTTGCGTTTCGAGGTAGTAGGCCTCGACGTTGATGCCCGTGTTGCGGTGTACGCGATTGCGGCCGGCCCCCTTGGCGGCGTAGAGCGCCGCGTCGGCCCGAGCGACCAGAGTCTTCGGATCGTCTTGATGGCTGGCCGAGGCGACGCCACCGCTGAGCGTGACGAGACCCGAGTTGGCGACGGCTAGGCGAATTTTCTCGGCAAAGCATGACGCGCCGTCCAAGTCGGTGTGCGGCATCACGACGACGAATTCTTCGCCGCCATAACGGGCCACGAGGTCCGTGGCACGTGTCTCGTCATCGAGAATTCGAGCCACCTTTTGCAAGATCTGGTCGCCGAAGACATGCCCTTGCACGTCGTTGACCTGCTTGAAATGGTCGATATCGAACATGGCGATAGAAAAGCCCTGGTCATAACGCGTGAGCAGGGCAAAGGACGACTCCAGCGTCTCGTCCAGTGCTTTGCGATTACTCACGCCCGTCAGTTGATCGCTGCGGGTTTCCGTGAATGTCATCAGATGGCTGCTTTGTTGCCGCAGCTCGTCATAAGCGCACGAGATCTGCTGGGCCAGGTCGAGTGTTGGCTTTACCATGTTCTCCGCCTCGCGGAACAGTTCGCACCAGGCGGCGCGCTCTTCCTGCGTGCTCATGGCCGTGACGCGATCCTTGAATTTCGCGATGCTCGATTGATGCGTGGCAAGGTTCTTGCGAACGCGATCGGCAATATCTTCCAACTGCGAGGCCACGGCCTTGGCACGTTTCAATTCGCGACGGGCCCGATCGCCGTGATAGTCGGGCATGGGTTGCGAACGGCGCCCCATGACGTAACCAATGGTCGCAACAGCCGCTAGCGCAACGGTCGTGGGAAGGTACATGGACATGGATTCCAATTCGTCACCGTGCTGGCTGACGGTAGGGGCCGGGCCAAGCCGCGAAACAAACTCATAGTCTTTCAGTGGAAATATAGGTTCCGAATCCCGCCGGGCGCCATGGCCCGCCACGGAGCGGCCGATTCGGCAAGGCAACTCAAAAAGTTTGCCGAGACCGGCGACGCATCGCACGGATTTCGCCGGTTTTTCAGGGATTCTTCATACGACTTGTGCGGATCACGGCAGTCGCGACCGAGCTATCCCCTGCGAAAAAATCACACGGAAATGCCGTCCGGAGGCCAATTTGCCTATCCGAACCGCGCGGGTTCGTGGTAGTTTTTTCCCCAGTCAATCGAAAGGATCCTTGACCGCCGGCGGACGATCCGTCTTCGGCAGCGGAAGCGAACCAAACCGGTCGGGCCATCGTTACAGAAAAAGTGACCTGCGCCCGGACCGCGACTCGCCTCGCTCAATTGCTCAATTTGCACCCAGGAGTCAATCGTGCATTCCTTCAAAACCCTGTGGGCCTGCTGCGTACTGACGGCACTCGGCAGCCCCCTTTTCTCGTCGAGCGTCGCAGCGGCCGAGGCGCCGATCTTTCCCTATAAAATCGAACGCGCGGTGCTCGACAACGGGCTGACCGTAATCACGGTGCCTTGCGATACGCCGGGCGTATTGTCGTATTACACGATCGTCCGCACCGGCTCGCGCAACGAGATCGAGCCGGGCCTGTCTGGTTTTGCGCATTTCTTCGAGCACATGATGTTCCGCGGCACGCCGCGCAACAGCAACGAGCAATACAACGCCAAGATGAAGGCGATGGGCGCCGACTCGAACGCCTTTACGACCGACGATTGGACTGCCTATCACACCACGGCCTCGGCCGATGCGCTCGCCACGATCATCGAACTCGAGGCCGATCGCTTTCAGAACCTCAGCTATGACCTGCCGGCTTTCCAGAAAGAAGCCCGGGCCGTGCTGGGCGAGTACAACAAGATCGCCTCGTCCCCGCTATTGCTGTTGGACGAAACGATGCAGGACGTGGCCTACGACAAGCACACCTACAAGCATACGACGATCGGTTTCTTGAAAGACATCGTCGATATGCCGAACCAATACGAATACAGCCGCAAATTTTTGGATCGCTGGTATCGGCCGGACAATTGCATCGTCCTAGCCGTGGGCGACGTTCGCCATAAGGAAGTCGTGGAGCTCGCGCGCCGACAATACAGCGGCTGGAAGGCGGGCGTGGCGAAGATCGATATCCCGGTCGAACCGTCGCAAACCGCCGAGCGGCGCCGCGATCTGCAATGGAAAGGAGTGACACAGCCCTATTTGTATATCGGCTATCACGTCCCCGGCTTCGACCCGAAGAGCCGCGACATCGCGGCGCTCGATGTCTTAGGCGAGGCGATCTTTTCGCAGGTCAGTCCACTCTATCGCAAGCTGGTGCTGGATGAAGCCCGAGTCGAGACAATCACCGCCGGCGCGCAATTTCATCGCGACCCGACGCTGTTCACGATCATGGCTCGCTTGCATGACGCAGCGGACATGCCGGCCATCGAGCAAGAGATTTACGCAGCCCTGGCCGGTGCCGCCGCCCAGCCGATCGACGCCCAGCAGTTGGCCGACATCAAATCGCACATGCGTTATGGATTTGCCACCAGTCTGGACTCGACAAACGCCGTGGCCCGCGCGCTCGGTTCGTTCCTGGAACTGACGGGCGATCCCGATTCGCTCGATCAGATGTACGCCACGTATGAGCAGGTTACGCCCGAGGACGTACAGCGAGTGGCAAAACAGTTCTTCGCTCCCGAGAATCGCACGGTCGTAACCCTATTGAGCGAAAAGGACGCCGCGGCCCGCACGCAAACGGCAAAATCCGATGGTGCGGAAAAGGTAAAAAGCGCAAGCCCGATCGAAAAAGCTCAGGCCGATGCCGCGGCCAAGGTTACCGCCGCTCAAAAGGCCATCGAGCAGAAGACCGCTGAAGCCAAGTCCAAAGTTAACGCGGCGGTTGCAAAGGCCAAGGCCGACGCAACAAAGGCTATAGCCAAGGGTCAGACCGCGGCCAGCGGTTCGCCCCTCGTGACGTTGCGCATTGCCTTCCGCACCGGCTCGCAGGACGATCCGCCGGGCAAGGAAGGATTGGCCGCGCTCACAGCCCGGATGCTTTCCGAAGGAGGCTCGGACGAGATTTCGTTTTCCGAGTTGCTCGAACTGCTTTACCCGCTGGCCGGACATATGGACGGTCAGTGCGATAAGGAAATGACGATCTTCACCGGCGAGGTGCATCGCGACAAGCTAACCGAGTTCTATCCACTGTTCGCCGGCACGCTATTGCGTCCACGCTTCGACCAGTCCGATTTCGAGCGTTTGCGGCAAGAGCATCTCAGCTATTTGTCGAGCCGGCTGCGCGGCAACGACGACGAGAATCTCGGCAAGTGGACTTTGCAACTGTCGCTCTATCCGCCGACGCACCCCTACGGACACGTCGACCAGGGAACCGTGGCGGGCCTGCAATCCATCACGCTCGACGATGTGCGCAATTTCTATAAAACGCATTACACGCAGGCTGCAATGACGGCCGTGGCAGCCGGCGGCGTCGACGATGCCTTCCGCCGGAAGCTGGCAAAGGATTTCACGGCTCTGCCGGCCGGCAATTCGAACGTTGCTGAACTACCAGCGCCGCATAAGCCCGAGGGGTTGGAACTGACGATCGTCGAAAAGCCGACGATTGCCACCGCAATCTCGCTGGGCTTCCCGATCGACATCACCCGCGCCGACGACGAGTTTTATGCCTTGGCCGTGGCTGCTTCGGCCTTCGGTGAGCATCGCACGTTTAACGGCCGCTTGATGAAGAACATGCGCGGCAAGCGCGGTTTGAATTACGGCGACTATGCGTACATCGAAAACTTTATTCAGGACGGCCCGAGCACGTTTGTAATGCCGGGCGTGCCGCGGCGGCAGCAGTTCTTTTCGATCTGGATCCGGCCTGTGCCGCACGACAAGGGGGTGTTTGCCCTGCGTCAGGCATTGCGCGAACTGGATCACCTCGTGAAGGACGGCCTGACGGAAGAGGAATTCGAGGCGACGCGCAACTTTCTGTTCCACTACAGCAAGCTGTGGGCGCAATCTCAATCGCGTCGTGTGGGCTATGACCTGGACGGCCAGTTCTACGGCCGCGCCAGCGAAATCGAAGAGCTGTCGCGGCGACTTCCCAACATCACGCGCGAGCAGGTCAACGCCGCGATTCGCAAATACCTGCAGGCGAAGAATGTCTCGATCGCCGTCGTGACCGACGACGCAGCCCGCTTCCGCGACCAGGTCCTCTCGGGCAAGCCGACGCCGCTGGTGTACGACACCGCCGGCACGCCACCCGACATTTTGGAAGAGGACAAGGAAATCGAAGCGTGGCCACTGCCAATCCCGGCCAGCAACATCCGCACGGTCCCGGCGAAAGATCTTTTCGAACAATGAAAAGCTGGCAGAGGGCAGCAGGCAGACGGTGGAGAAGATCCAGTGATCGGTAGTCCGTAGCCAGTTGCTGGTGGCTAGAGGTCGGCAGTGTTAACACCCACGCTCTGCTCTCTGTCTACTACTTACTGTCTGCCAGTCGCGTCTCCAGGCGTTCCTTAACTGCCGGCCATTCCTCGTCTGTGATGCTGTACATCACGGTGTCGCGAATGTAACCGTCGGGCATGATCATATGCCGGCGTAATATCCCTTCGCGCACCGCGCCCAGCTTTTCGATGGCTCGCTGACTCTGTTGGTTGCGGCTGTCGGTCTTTAGCTGTACGCGGATGGCGTGCTGATCCTCGAACGCATGTTGCAACAGCAGATACTTGCACTCGGGATTAACGGCCGTCCCCTGAAGCGCTTTGGCGATCCAGGTGAAACCAATCTCCAGATTCCGGTCGCGCGGGCGAATATCGAGAAAGCACGTCATGCCGACTGCCTTGCCGGTTTCTTGCGAAACGATGGCGAAGGGGCACCAGTCCGTCAGCGAACCGAGATACCCGATAACGGCTTGAAACCCGGCCGGCGAGAATTCGGGCGGCGGAAACGTATTGGTGAAAATCTCGGGCGAAGCAGCCGCCACGAGATCCTCGGCCTGCGACATCGCCAGTGGTTCGAGTCGAACGACGCGCCCTGAAAGCGTGATCCGCCTCACGTCCATTGCGTTTCCTCTTCAAGTAGACTCCTATAGACGACCGATGCGCCGTTTCGAGAGCTGCAGCCGCGCCGTTCGACGCAAGTTGGACTCGAAGCGGCCGATAGCATAGCCTGAATTCAACGCCACTGCGCTATCACAGGGTCCGGCACTTTTCCACGTCGCAATGCAGCTCGCTCGTTCACAAAAAGATACCAATGTTTGATTCCGCTTCGTGGGTAGAGCGCGTACGAACTTTTTTGCGAAGCCTCGCGCAGCTACCTGGGAACCTATCAATTCACGATTGCATCGAACCAGCAATCAACGATGCACATCAACGCCAATGGCTCGATTCGTCCGAATGTAGCCTTCCCGCCGAGATTCGCGAATTCCTATCCGGCACTTCGGCACATTGCAGTTTTTCGTATTCCTGGACGCCGCCCACAGATTGGCTGCATCGAGTTCCGAAGTTCCTAGCAGGTAGGAAGAGCGTCTCAGGAGGCGCGGACCTTTGTAATGCCGCAGGTTACTTGGTTTATGATCACCGCAGCTGGTTTCGCGACTTTAGAGAGAGCCAACCGCCCCAGCTCCAAAACCTGCTTTTTCGTGAGATGCCGGACAACGAACGTAGCGACCTGTTGTGCTTGGCGAAAACGTCGCAGGACGAGCAACTGGCCCTAGAGGTTGGTCCCGCCAACACCGTTGGCCGCATTGTATGCGCGCCCGTCTCCACTGCTGGGCCACGCCGAAAGGTGAGCGCACGCTTCGCCGAATTCCTGGCCGCCTGGGAACTCACCTGCTATGTCGTTCCAACCTATGAGAATTTGCTTCCATGGATCGATCCGGCGACAGGGTATCTGAATCCCGATCAGCAGCGAACAAAATTGCTGAGAACATTTCTTGGTGGCTCGTAGTCGCACACGCAACTGTTTGCGGTCTTACCTGTAATTTTGAGAAATCAAATGGCCGACTACTCAAGCTGGCTGCAGCGAGCGGAGGCATTTGTTCGCAGCACAAGCAACCTCCCGGGCCAATCGGGAATCAACATTGCAATCGAGCCGCCACTTGGTCCGCAAGAAGTCGACGGGTTACATCAGGTCTTACCGCATGGCTTGCCGCCATTATTACGCGACTTTTACTCGACTGCGTCGGCGCAGGTGGAGTTACACTATTCGTGGAGGCCAACTGGTGGCCATCTTGAGCGTCTTCGAGAGGTATTCCGTTACGAATACAACGTTTACGGAGGAGTAACGTTCTGCGCTGCCAGCGCAATGGTGCGAGAACAAAACGCCCTCTTCGACTGGGCCGACGTTTTTTTTGAACAACAAGGCGCAGGGCCTGCCGCAGCAGCAATGTTGAAAGAGTGTGTCCCCTTAATCCCCATCCGTAACGGAGATTATGTCGTCGAGCACATGGCACGCTCACCAACGCAACCCGCGATTTTGTATGTCACCCACGAGTGCGACTGGGGAGCGGAAAGTCCCTTTATCCCTTTGGCCAGGGATGCCGCGGAATTCATGGCCAAGTGGGAGCAACTGTGCTACATCGGCCCCGAGATCTGGATGCTGTCTCCGTTTCTTAACGCTTCATCGACAAACCTGTTGGATACCAAATCACAAGTTGCTCGCGACTGGCGGTCATTTCTTGGCACCTTCTCACTCGCAGTTCCCTGAATAGCTTGAGAGGGGCCTACTCCTGACTGATTGCGGGCTCGTCGTCACTCCAGACCTCCGGTTCGTCGAGCAGGTCCAAACGCAGCACTTCTCGCTTCCATCCCTCTTCATGCACAGGCCAGCAGCGGGCGGCGCAGCCTGCCGCTGAACGTTCGGCGACGATGCCGCTCTCGTGAGCGGTGCGCCAACATTCGCGTTCCACCGGCAATATCGATAGCCGTCCGCCGCGGTTTCCCTGCCGGAACGAGATCGCGCCGTGGTCGAAGATGGTTACTACGATCGGCGTCTCGAATTCCAACATCCGCCGCAGAATCAGCTCGTGACTGGCCGTCGCGAAACGCTGCTTCAGCGTAAATAAATCCCAACCGCACGCGGCGCCGGCCGAGGCCAGCCAACGTGTCGGCAGCAGGATGCGATTGGCCAATTGATTGGCCACCCATTCGCGCGCCGTCGGTGGAGCGATGCAAGGGTCGATCGCCAAGCGCTTAAAAACGACGGCCGCCTCACGCTCTCCCAGTTCATGCGCCACGGCCCATTGCCGACGCTCGGACCGCGGCTCGGGGCGGAGCAGAATTGCCGGGCGAGGGCTGCCCCCGCGCGCGGCGCGCAACTCGACGTAGCGGGCTCGCGACGATTGACCGGAATCGACGACGGTTTCGATCCCCAGGGTGGTCGCCATGCGCATGGCGTCGACCGGTGGTTTACGGACGCCGCAGCGTTTCAGCAGGCGTCTGGCCACGCGGTCGAGGCCGTCGGCCAGTTCTTCGGCCGGAATTTCGGGGAGCATCTTGCCCTCTCCGTTTCGATGTATGTGTACCTATGTTCACTATATCGTGCCATAAGTAACATTCCAGAAGATTTTTGGCCGGGCTGAAAAGGCCATAAGAATGCAATTGCAAAAGAAACAGCGCCGCCAATTACCGACCGTTCGGACTGGTGATTCTTCAGCAGGAGGCGTTCGGCTTTGCCATTCTGATGACGCACATTTCAGCGAATTCCTGCTCGGGCACGTACCCTTCGTGCAAAAAGAACACGACATGCGCAATCGTTCGTCATTCATCCGCGCAATTCGTGCCGGTTACATGCGCGCCATCGCCCCATCCGTTCGAGCCGTGCGCCATATTCCATTCCGCAGGGTCCTTGCCATGACCGCTTCTTGGCCGAGAATGGGAGGGCAGGCTCGGGTCGTCAGCCGGACGTTAATCCGGTAGCATTTCTGAAGTTCGGGGCGAATTGCGTGGTGGAATGTCCAGCCACGGGGCCTGTTCTTCGCGCGGCCTCCTGAAGCCCGCACTGCCACGTCAGCCCAACCCTTTCCGACCGGAGTCCTCTGTTTGTTGCCTATCGTCGAACGTCCGAGCAAGCCTGACGCCGCCCCGGCGACGATCGGCGCTGCGCGCGTGGAAAAGGGAACGTACGCGTTTGTGAGCCTGGGCTGCCCGAAAAACCTGGTCGACAGCGAACGGATGTTGGGGCTGTTACAGTTGGACGGATATCGCCTGGTAAACGAGCCGCAGGGGGCAGATCTGGTCATCGTGAACACTTGCGGTTTCATCGATCAGGCCCGGCAGGAGTCGTACGGCGCCATTCGCGAGATGATTGACCTGAAACGCCGCGGCGGAACGCGGGGTGTCATCGTGTCGGGCTGTCTGGCCGAGCGAGAAAAAGAGGCGCTGCTCGATCAATGCCCTGAAATTGACTACCTGGTGGGGGTTTTCGGCCGCGAACAGGTGACGAAGGTGGCCGACCGCCTGATCGGCGGTCTGCACGAGCAGCGCAGCGTCTTCCAGCCAGCGCCGGCCACACCACTACCGGATGGCAGCCGACTGCGGATCACTCCCCGGCATTTTGCGTATTTGAAGATTTCCGAGGGTTGCGACCGGCTCTGTACGTTTTGCGCGATTCCCAAGATGCGTGGCAAACATGCCACGAAGCCGATCGAGGAAGTGCTACGTGAGGCGCGCGAACTCGTGGCCGATGGCGTGCGCGAGCTGAATATCGTCGCGCAGGACACTACGTACTATGGCCTGGACCTCTACGGCCGGACACGGCTGGCCGAGCTACTGACGGAACTGGACAAGGTCGAGGGGCTCGACTGGATCCGCGTGATGTACCTCTACCCGATGTATTTTACCGACGAGCTGATCGAAGTGCTGGCCGGCGCAAAACGGATCGTGCCGTACCTGGACATGCCGCTGCAACACATCAACGACACGATGCTGCGGCGCATGCAAAGGCGCGTGAATCGCCAAGAAACGGAAACGTTGCTGGCGAAGTTACGCCGCGCCATCCCGAACCTGGTGATGCGAACGACGTTCATCGCCGGCTTTCCGGGCGAGACAGACGAACAATTCGGCGAGCTGGTGGACTTTGTCCGCGAGCAGCACTTCGAACGGCTGGGAGTGTTTACTTATTCGTTCGAACCGGACACACCGGCCGCCCGCTTGCCGGACCACGTCGACGAAGCCGTGAAGGAAGCGCGTCGCAACGAGCTGATGCAGGTGCAGCAAGAGATCGCCCTGGAGTTCAGCGCGTCGCGTGTCGGCCAGACACACGACGTACTCATCGATCGGGCCGTGCCTGACGAGAAGGACGCCTGGATCGGCCGAACCTATGCTGACGCACCGGACGTCGATACCGTGGTCTATGTTACTGGTAGGGGATTGCGTCCCGGCCGGATGGTCAAGAGCGAAATCGTGGCCGCGCACGGGTATGACCTGGTTGCTGCGGCGGTGGGCAAACCGCGATAACGAGACGAGCCATGACGGTGAGCACAAAGAATATGGCCACGGCGACGGTTTTCAACCTGCCGAATCAGTTGACCTCGCTCCGCTTGGCGCTATCGATCGTCCTCTTCGCGCTGATCGCCTTCAAATTCTATTTCGCTTCCTTCGTCGTGTTCCTAGTGGCTTCTTCAACCGATTGGGTCGACGGATACCTGGCCCGCCGCTACGGAATGGTGACGACGCTAGGGCGGATTCTCGATCCATTCGCCGACAAGATCATTGTCTGCGGCAGCTTCATCTTCCTGACAGCCATCCCCGAGATGCAACACTTTTTACCGGCTTGGATGGTGGTCGTGATCGTCGGGCGTGAGTTGTTAGTGACTGCCCTACGCAGCTTCCTAGAGCAGCAGGGGGCTGATTTTTCGGCCAATATGTCGGGCAAGTTGAAGATGGTTCTGCAATGCATCGCCATCGGCGTAGCGCTGTTCTATTTGTCGTACCATGACCAGCCTGTGCCCGAGGCCATCGAGTTCTTGCTGCTCGCCAGTGCCTGGGCGGCCGTGCTTCTGACGATTTACTCGGGCCTGATCTATATTCGTGCGGCCGTCAACATGCTGAATCGATAGCCACGCGGCCCGGCTCTTTCTTTTGATTTCGCGACACGGACCGTGGCGGCGTCCGGCAGCTTTTGGTCCCCTGACGCACTCTTTCGGCCTCGCATGATTCCTGTCGGCGCGTTGCAACTCGGTCTCCTCGTGGCGATTGCCATCTGCTGCGTGGCGCTATGGAACCAGATGTTTCTGTTCCGGTCGGCCGGCCAGCAAATCGTCAATTACGAGCCGCGACGCGTCGTTCCCTGGGGACCGCTGGATGTCGTGGCCCTGGCGGTCGGAACAGTTTTGATCGTCAACTTATGCACGCTTCCGCTACGTCACCTGGAACAGCAATCGCACGAAACGCAGAAGTCTGCGGAAAGTGCCGCCGAAGATCAACCTGACGAGAGCCCCGACGCGAACGATAAGACGGCCAGTGAAATTGTCGCGACCGAAGAAGCGCAAATCGTCGATGCGGCGAAAGAGAATCGAGGCGACGACGACGCCAAGCCTGCGAATGCGGCGTCCGCGGATACCGAGCCGGCGGATGCCATCGCCGTAGCAAGTGACGAGAAGCCCGCCGCGGCTGACACTTTTGGTTTGCTCATGTTGGCGTCGATCGGAACGATGCTCTCGCTGGCGGCCGGTATAGCGTGGCTGAGATTTCGCGGCGCGACTTTTAACGACATGGGGCTAATCGCTTGGGAACTGCGTCCAGACTTCCTGCGCGGACTGGCCGGCTTCTTGGTCGCTAGTTTGCCGGTCTATCTGATTCAGATCATCGCGGTGCAGTTCATTCCGGCGGCGCACCCGGTGAGCGAGATTTTCCAGTCGCGCCCCAGCCCGCTCACGCTCCTGGTGACGGCCGTAACGGCGGTCGTCGTGGCTCCCTTAACCGAAGAGTTCTTCTTTCGTGTCGTCTTGCAGGGCTGGCTGGAACGACTATTCGCCGAACGCGAGGTCGAAGTTCCAGCGGAGCAGATATCAGTATCGTCGGCTTGGCCGCACGAGGGTATCCAATCCCGAATCGAGAGCACGTCGCAAGAACACGCACATCCGACCGGAACGAATGACGCAACTCGCCCCCGGTCCGAGATTTCCGCGCCGCAAGATGCCGAACGCCCGCTGACCGGACATCCCTCCTCGACATCTATCCCTTCGATGGTGCCGGTCTATCTCAGTTCATTCATTTTCGCGATTATGCATCTGGACTATGGCCCCAGCGCGCTCGCGCTGTTCTTCTTCGCCCTGGTGCTGGGGTATTTGTACCGGCAAACACATCGGCTCTGGCCGAGCGTCGTGGCGCATGCGTCACTGAACGCCATCAGCACCTTCATGCTGCTTACGACCACAGTGTAAGTGCTGGTGACCCGACCGGGGCGTCACTATAATCCGCGTTCCGCCGACTTTTGATGCGCACAGCGACTCTGTTCGCGGTGATTGATGAACCAGAGCGAGCGGCTGCGCGACAATTCGCCACGCACTACGTAATTTCAACATAGAGAGAGTCACGATGGGCCTGGGATTTGGCATCATTGGTTGCGGGATGATCGCGAAGTTTCACGCCCGGGCCATCGCCGAAGTGCGCGGCGCAAAGCTGGTCGCCTGCTTCGATTCGTTTCCCGCAGCAGCCGATCGCTTGGCGTCCGAGACCGGCTGCCGGGCGTACCATGACTTGGATCAAATGTTGGCCGACCCTGCCATCGACGTGGTGACGATCGGCACCCCCAGCGGCGCCCACATGGAGCCAGCCGTGGCCGCGGCCCGAGCGGGCAAGCATGTGATTGTGGAAAAGCCGCTCGAGATCACCCTCTCGCGCTGCGACAAAATCATCGCGGCCTGCGACAAGGCGGGGGTCAAACTATCAGCCATCTTCCCGTCGCGCTTTCACAGTTCGAGTCAGGAAATTCGCCGCGCGCTCGACGAAGGGCGCTTCGGCCGGCTGACGCTGGGTGACGCCTACGTGAAATGGTTCCGCCCGCAATCGTATTACGACAGCGGGGCTTGGCGCGGCACGTGGAAGCTCGACGGCGGCGGAGCGTTGATGAATCAGGCAATTCACAGCGTTGATCTATTGAGCTGGTTCATGGGGCCAGCGGTTGAAATTCGCGCGCAGACCGGCCTGCTGGCCCACGAGCGTATCGCCGTCGAGGATACGGCCGTCGCCACGATCCGCTATGAGAACGGCGCATTGGGCGTGATCGAAGCCAGCACCGCGGCATTTCCCGGTTATTTGAAGCGCATCGAGATTCACGGCTCGACTGGCTCGGCCGTGATGGAAGAGGAAGACATCGTGAAGTGGGACTTCGCGAAGAAGGGGCGTCGTGACGCGGCCGTGCAAACACAGATGGGAGAAAAGAAAAGCACGGGCGGCGGCGCCAGCGACCCATCCGCCATTGGCCACCACGGCCACACGCTGCAATTTCGGGACGTGGCTGACGCGATCGCCAAGGATCGCGCCCCGGCCATCGACGGACCGCAGGGCCGCCGTAGCGTCGAGATTATTCTGGCGATTTATAAGGCGGCCGAAACCGGCCGAGCCGTTGCGCTGCCATTGAAGAGCGACCCGACGCTCGCTGCCCGCAAGAATGACGCCAAAGCCAAAGGGCATCCGAAGAGCTGACGCCGGCAGAGGACGCAAATTGCGGAAATTCTTTCGCTCCGCATTCAGCGCTCATCACTCCGCGCTTTAAAACGGCAGCATGTCGCGCAGGGCCGCGATTACCAGATGATGGTTCAGCGGAGCGTACCAGGCGATCACGGCCACCATCGACAGTGCGGCCATCGACAAACCAGGCCCCCATACATTCAGTCGTGCTCGGGCCGGTACAAGCTGCTGCGCCAGGGCCAACTCCAGTTGTCGCCAGCCGGCCGGACTTTGCCGATCGCCGTTAGCCACGAGCGACACGTTGCGCATCAGGGAATTGCTCTCCAGATGCAACTGCACGTCGGCATTAGGCAATGACAGGCAGGTACCAGCCCAGCGGTATTGCGAATCGACGCTATCGATGGCCGTGGCCAACAGCGGGCGAAGCTGTTCGATCGAAATGTTGTACACAGTCAAACGCGGGCGGCTGAACAATATCCACAACGCCAGCCCCAGCGAATACAGCCCCACGGATAGGACCCAGATATAGGTTCCTAATTGATTGATGGCTGATTGCGGATGCAAAAGTTCGATAGGCCCCACCAGCAACATGCCCGCGATACCGAAGCCGAGCGCCGCAATGTCGCGCGTGCCGGTGACCAGCACCGGTCGTCGCAATAGGTTCAATCCCGCGAGCAATAGCAGGTATAGCGCCAAAGGCGCGAGTGCTATGCAAATCCGCACGCCGTCCATGATTTAATATCCCGTGCCTTGCCAATGCTCAAGGCAGCGTGAATGCCCCTGCGTTCGAAAACCATTCCGTTCAGCCGCCCGGTGCTTCTTGCAGAAACGCCTCGATGTAAGTCCGGCGCCCTCAAGGACCCAGACAGCGACTGGCCCGACCGCCTGGAAAATGCGGCCTCTTCATCCCGCCAATCGTAAAAGGTGGGCCCCGATACGTCAATTCGACCCTACAGCTTGCCTGGCCAACCGACATGCTGGAGATCAAACGAGTACGTAAGTCGCGCGCCAAGAGATTTTCATAGCAACGTGCAAAACGCGCAAACCGACCGTATCGCCCCGGCCCGAAATCGAAAAGCCGCGACTTCGAACCCCCTACCCGGTCACATCGCTGGGGGATCTCTCGCCGGTTGAAGTTTTCGCCTGGGCGTGTGCCGCTACGATGCGCTCGAATTCACTTCGTAGGCCGGCGCGCGCTGCGGCACGTTCGCGCGCTAAGCTTCGATAATGTCGGGCCGAGGCCACCGCGTCGAGGATCGCAAGCCACCCGATCCAACAAGTCGCTAGGGTCACGAGCAGCCACAACGCCACGAAGAGCCTCGGCGACCGGTCAGGCGAGACACGCAGCCCGACAAGCATCGTCGGCGCCACCAACGCCAATAGCGCGCTCGCCCGCGTGCGCCGGCGAAACTGGTGATAGCGGAAACTGAGATCTACGGCGTTCCGCAACCGTGTCTTTGCACGCTGCCAACTGGCGCGATGGGCGACCAACATCGCCACAGCCAAACCGAGAACACCGGCAGGAAATATCATGACAGCCATGGGCACCCGGACCTTACCTGCCCCAATAGGTTCACCGCCCCAAGGATTACGCCCCGGCCCTGTATTCAACGAGTTACCGATTTCAGCCATTCGGCCATCACCCAACCGACCTTGGCGAGCGACAGCGCCGAGCATTTGTCGGCCGTATCCCCGCGCGTGTGCCAATGGGGATACTCGAAGTCGATGACATCGCAGGTGGGTATCTTGGCCTTGCGGTTGAGCGGGATGTGATCGTCGTTGACCGTCGGTCCCAGCCGCGGAACGAATTCCCGTACACCCAACTTCTTGGCCATGGCCCAGACCGAATTTACCACGCTGCGCGACGCGGGCCAATCCAGGCTGTTCCCCTCCTGATAGATCTCGAGATCCTTGTCTCCCACCATGTCCAGCAATACGCCGGCCTTATAGGTATGCTTCGGCGGATGAGCGACGTAATCCTCGGCAAAATGGGTAGAACCGAGGAAGTACTCGTCGCGGTCGTTGAAGATGAACTCCTCGCCGTCGAACAGAACGAAGTCCACTCCAAGCTTGCCGTCGAGTTTCTTGACGCTCTCTCCCAATTGCATCATCAGCGCCACGCCGCTGGCCCCGTCGTTAGCGCCGACGAACGGTCCATTGGGATCGATCGGGTCCTGATCCGGGCGCGGACGGGTGTCGTAATGCGCGCCGATCAGGATGCGCTGCTTCGTGTCGGGCTGCCACTCGATGACCATGTTCGCCATCTCGACTGCCGACCCGTTCGCCGGATGCCGCACGCGAAACGGCTGCATCGTGACCTTCGCCCCCTGCTTTTCAAAGTGCTCGCGCAGAATCTCCTGCTGGCGAGTCATGCCGGGCGAACCGCTAATGCGCGATCCCAGGGCACAGATATCCTGCAGGTACTCGTAGGCCTGCGTGCCGTCGAAGGGGATTTTTTCGAGCGTCAAGCGCTTATCAGGGCCGGCCGCCGAAAGATTTCGCGCCGGGGCGTCAATCAAGACCACATAGGCGATCGCCGCACAGCTGGCCACGATCACGGTTGCCAAAAACCAAGTTTGTCCGGAGAGTTTTTTCATAAGCATAGCGGCGGCGAATCCATTCGGCGGAAAACAGGGGGACCTCGTCAATCGGTCGCCCCCTGCCCGGTATTCTAGCCGGAACGCACGGTTTCGCCCTCTCCAGTCTACCGGCCCGGGCGGTCGAAATGGGCATCCTCGGGGTAGCGTGAGTTTCGCCGCGGGGATGGCTATACTTAGCCCGGCTCGCCGGCCACGGCAGGCTCTCGCAAAACGACCCACCGCACTATCCCACCGCAGGAGTTCGACCGATGAAGTCTCGCTCAATGGTCTGTTTGGCGCTCTTAGCCGGCGTTTGCGGCCTGTTCGCCGCCCGCGCAGGCGCGGCGGTTAAGCCGGCTGCTCTGTTCTCTGATGGCGCCGTCTTGCAACAGGGCGTGAAAGTTCCCGTCTGGGGCACGGCCGCCGACGGCGAAAAAGTGACAGTCACCTTTCAGGGGCAATCCGTCACGGCCACGGCCAAGGACGGACGCTGGCGCGCGGAGCTCGCACCGCTGAAGGCCGGCGGACCCTTCGAACTAACGATCGCGGGCGAGAACACGGTAAAGGTGAACAACGTTCTCGTCGGCGAGGTGTGGATCGCCAGCGGACAATCGAATATGCAATGGGCCGTGAATCAAAGCGACAATCCTCAGCAGGTGGTCAAGGATTCGGCCAATCCGCAGATTCGCCTGATCACGATCCCGCGCCGCGCCACGCCGCAACTGCAACCGGATGTCGATGCCAAGTGGCAGGATTGCGGCCCGGCGACGGTCGGTGATTTTTCGGCCGTGGCCTATTTCTTCGGTCGCGACCTGCAGCAGCAACTGAAGGTGCCGGTCGGCCTGATCAGCACCAATTACGGCGGTACCCCGGCCGAAGCGTGGACCAGTCACGAAGCTCTCGCCGCCGAACCGTCTCTAAAGAGCTTGGCTTCCATGCCGGCGACCGAGGGTCCGAACAGCCCCGCCGGCCTTTACAACGCGATGATCCACCCATTGCTGCCGTACGCGATCCGTGGCGCCATCTGGTACCAGGGAGAATCAAATGCCGGCCGCGCCTATGAGTACCGCACGCTGTTCCCGACCATGATCAAGGATTGGCGTGCCAAGTGGGGACAAGGGGATTTCCCGTTCCTGCTCGTACAGTTGGCCCCGTTTTTCAAAATCGATTTCGAACCCAAGGACTGTGCTTGGGCTGAGTTGCGTGATGCGCAACTTTACTCGACGCAATCTCTCCCCTCGGTCGGAATGGCCGTGATCACGGATTACGGGGACGAGGCCGACATTCATCCGAAGTGGAAAGCGCCGGTCGGCGGCCGATTGGCCCTGGCCGCCCGCGCGTTGGCCTACGGCGAAAAGATTCCGTACTCGGGTCCCGAGTACTACGAGCAGAAAGTCGACGGCAACAAGGTCGTTCTTAGCTTCAAGCACACCGACGGTGGCCTCGTAGCCCGCGGCGGCAGCGGCGAGTTGTACGGCTTCACGATCGCCGGCGCGGATCAAAAGTTCGTAAACGCCCATGCCGAGCTACAAGGGGATAAGGTCGTCGTCAGCAGCCCGGCCGTGAAGGAACCGGTCGGCGTGCGGATGGGTTGGGCGAACTACCCGCTGGTGAACCTATACAACGGCGCAGGCTTGCCGGCGTCGCCGTTCCGCACCGACACGTTCCCGGACTCGACGAAGCCGAAATAAGTCGGCCGATTACCTTCACAAGTCTGGCTTTTCAAAGGGCTGCGCGGCCGAAACCGCGCAGCCCTTTTTTATTTGCTGGGCTGAAACTGGCGCGTCTGTGGCTGGCCTCTGCGAGGCCGGCGCGTTTGCCCCACCGTCAGCGATTTCTCTCACTTCCAGCGGATCGACGCCGAATGCAAAAGCTCCGGGGTCGCAGCCCCCGGCTACAGAGTCATTGTGCTTGTCAGACTGTGGGCGCCAGTGCATCGGGCAATGCCGAGATTCGTCCAAAGCGGCGTTCGCGCCCTTCAAAATCATCCATCGCCGCGGCTAAGTCCTCGGCGGTGAACTCCGGCCACATCCGGTCGGTGAAATACAGCTCGGCGAAAGCGCTTTCCCACAACAGAAAGTCACTCAAACGCCGTTCGCCCCCGGTGCGAATTACCAGGTCAACGTCAGGCGTCTCGTGTTGCTCGCCGCGGTCAGCCGCGACGAGGCGCGAGAAATCGTCGATCGACATCTCGCCAAGCTGCTTGGTTGCAGCCAGACGTCGCGCGACTGACACGATCGTTTCGCGCGAGGAGTAGTCGATCGCCAGCCGTAGGTGCAGCGTCGTCCCCTGGCGCGTCACTTGCTCGGCCGCGGCGATCGTCGTGCGCAGCGACGGGGGCAATCGGTCACGCCGCCCGACCAAGGAAAGGCGAACGCCCTTCCGGCAGCACAATTCGGTCTCGTTGACCAGATATTCGTGGAATAATCGCATCAGCGCCGCGATCTCGCTGGCCGGCCGTTGCCAGTTGGCGGCCGCGAAGGCGAACAGTGTCAGCGTGCCGATCCCCAGGTCCGGCGCCGCTTCGACCACGCGGCGGACGGCCTCGCCTCCGACCTCGTGTCCATGCGTGCGCGGCTCGCCACGGCGGACGGCCCAGCGTCCGTTGCCGTCCATAATGATGGCCACATGGCGAAGCGATTTTCGCGGACAATTGCTTTGCATCGCAAAGCCTCCTCACAAAAAAATTCACAGCGAAGATTCCATCGGACCTGATCAAACCGGAACCCAGCCGGCAGGCAGCGACGCCGCCGCGGCTTTATGGTCGGCCGAGATTTGCGCGTCGCGCACGACGCGTTCCAACTCGGCGAGGTACTTCAGAAAACGATCGCGGCCGGCGCGCGAAAGCCGACACAGCGTTTGCGGTCGTTTGTTTTCAAAACCTTTCCACAGCTCGACGAGCCCCGCTTCGCGCAGCGTGTCGAGGTGCCGGCTCAGATTCCCGTCGGTCAGCACGCACAATCGCTTAAGTTCGTTGAAGAGCAAACCCTCGGGCCGTGTGACGAGCGAGGTCATAATGCCCAGTCGCGCTTTTTCGTGCAGTACGCGTTCGAGCCCCTGGTAGGCAAAACGCCCGGGTGTGATCGCAGCGGCGTCTGTTGAATCCATTCGCTTAGCCATGTTCGGCACGCTCCACGTTCCAGAATAACACCACGGCGGCCGCCAATTGCCCCACGCCGAACGTGCCCGCCACGATCCAGCCGAACTGCCAGGCGTCCTCCGGGGGCAAGGCAATCCAGAGCAATCCGGATGCCAAGTACCACAATGCGACCCAACCACTGGCGCGCGGCAGGTACGGCCGGGCGGAGAAAATCGCGAGTCCAAACGAGACAGCCCACAGCCCCGGCAAAAGGGGCAAATACAGATCACTGGCCCGGCCGATGCACCACGTTACCCCCAGCCCTGCCGCCAGCCCCGGCACGAACTGGCCAAGGACTTTTCGCGAGCGCCGGCGGGCCGTCACATCTTCGTGAACGTAGTTGATTGCCGTCTCGGAAAACCCGATCAGGCCGCAGACGACGCCGGCCACCATCCAGTAAGTAATCGCGCTCGGCAGATCATTGGTGGCTGACAGTCGCGGAGCCACGACCGCGGCGGCGAAACCAGCCAAGCCCGAAAGTGCCACCGGCAGCGAGCGAAATCCGCGATAGATTTCCCCCTTGGCCAGATGGGCATGGATCTCCGAGATTTGCGACAATGCTTTGTTGTATTCCACAACCAGCCTCGGGCGGCAATCCACCTCTCGTGCCTCACCGCAGCACTTTAACCGTGAACGATGGATACTTTACAATGCAAAGTGAAGACGGTCAAGAGATAGTTTCAACAACCGGATCGCGTCCTGCGACAGGCAATTACTAGCGCACTAAAATGAATCTCTCCCGGCGCGATGCGAGGCAGGCGACGACAGATCATTCTTCCGCCGGGGACTTGGAGCGGCCGGACATGCAATTTCTGGCAACAAACGATCCGCTGGCCCTCGCTGTGGTCGAGGCGATCCGTGGCGGCCACATCGACACTTTGAAGAGGCTACTCGCCGATCACCCTGGCTTGGCCCAAACGAGCATCGGGGGTGAGGCCGATGGCAGAAAGCCGCAACAATCGCGCACGTTGCTGCACATCGTGACCGATTGGCCGGGGCATTTTCCGCGTGGAGCGGAAACGGTGGCGATTCTGGTCACGGCCGGGGCCAATGTGAACGCCCAGTTCATTGGACCGCACACCGAAACGCCCTTGCATTGGGCCGCCAGTTGCGACGACGTGTCGGTACTCGATGCACTTTTGGATCGTGGCGCCGACATCGAGGCGCGCGGCGCCGTGATTGCCGGCGGAACGGCACTCGCCGATGCGACGGCATTCGGACAGTGGAAGGCCGCCCGCCGGCTGGTCGAGCGCGGCGCCAAAACGACGCTGTGGGAAGCGTCAGCCTTGGGACTGCTCGAACGGATCGAAACGATGTTCTCCACCGCAGTGCCGCCGACTGAAGAAATCACCCGCTGTTTTTGGGGCGCTTGCCACGGCGGTCAGCAAGAGACCGCCCAATATCTGCTCGATCGTGGTGCGGACATCAATTGGATTGGCTGGGACGAGCTAACGCCCTTGGATGCCGCAGGACGCGCCGGCGCCAATTCGCTGGTCGCCTGGCTCTATCACCGTGGAGCGAAATCCGCGAAAGAACTACGTGGCGTGTAAGAGTAAAGTGCCACGCAGGGAACGACCAATCTATGATCATCTTCCCTTGACAGGCTGAATCCGCGTAGCCACGATCGCGGAATCGTTGAGCGAAACATCGGTTTTCCATTCTCGCGGCACCCGCTTACTCACGGCATTTGATGAGCGCCCCTGAACCTGTCGCCACCGACGTGATTGCCGATTCCCAGGCGCAGCTTTTCACTGCGACAACTTCGAGCACGATCGCATGGTGGATCATTGGCGCGATCGTGGCCGTGGCCGCCGCGGCACGCATCTGGACGGCCCTCGACGAGCTATGGTTGGACGAGATCTGGACGCTGTTCGTCTTTGCCGCCAAGACGCGTTATCCCTGGGACGTGTTTACCTATCACCATGACAACAATCACTATCTGATCACGTTGTGGATGTATGCCGTCGGCACGGACTGGTACTCGAGCCTGGTATATCGAATGCCGTCCTTAGTCGCGGGCGTCGGCACGGTGGCGCTGGCCGCGAAAGTCGCCAGCCGCTGGGGAAACCTGGCGGCATGTCTGGCCGCGACATTGACCGGCGCGTCGCATTTCTTGATTTTTTTCGCCGCGCAGGCCCGAGGTTACGCCCTGGCAGGCTGTTTTGCGCTCGTCGCATTCCTGGCGCTCGATCGCTATCTCTCCACGCGTAGCCGGGGCGCGAACGTGCTGTTCGTCGTGGCCACGCTATTAGGCATCGTATCGCACCTGACGTTCATCGAGTTCTACTTCGCTGCGATTATCTGGTCGACGGTCGTCTGCTGCGGCTATGCGAAGTCACGCTGGCAAGCCGTGGCGCCGCTGCTGGCTTTGCACGCCGTGCCGCTCGCATTTTTCGCGGCCCTCTATCTGATCGATGTGCGCGCGCTGATTTCCAGCCCCGATCCGTTTGTGCTGTCGGACGTATTGGCGCGGACGTCGACCTTAGCGCTTGGTGGGCCAACTGGTGCGCCGGCGACGCTCTTGATTTTCACCATTGTCACGCTGGCCGTGGGGGTGGGAGCGATTTACTTGCTGTCGCGTGAGGAGCCCGATTTATGGATTTTCTTCGCCGCGATGACCTTCTTCGTGCCGGCCGTCATGCTGAGCGTGCTGCACCCGGTAGTGCTGTATGAGCGATTCTTCTACATCAACATTGTGTTTTATCTGCTGGCTGCGAGTTTTCTGCTGAGCCGGTTGTGGAACTTCGGTTTCGCAGGACGGAGCGTTGTTGTCCTGGCATTAGCCGGCTTTGTGCTGGGAAATGTCAGCCATGTGGTGGCCGTCGTACGCCAGGGAAGGTCGCATCATCGCGAGGCGCTCGCCTACATCGCCGAGCATTCGGCCGGCCCTGAAATCCACATTGCCGACATCGAGGCGAATCTTCGCACGCAGATGTACGTCAGCTTTTACCAGCCTGTGCTGCCGGCCGGGCGAAAGTATATCGCCGAGAAGTTGACGACCGAACTTGCGACCGCGCCGGAATGGCTGTTGTTCGATGAAATGCCCAACCCCGCGCCGACGCTCACGCTCGAGAATCGTCCCGAAACGTATCGGCTGAGCAACGTCTACTCCTCGGCCACACTGGAGGGAGCCACGACGATGACGGTTTATCATCGCGACGATGCTGCCGCGTCTGAATCGGTCCGCCCACCAATCGATCCGTCTAAGCCAGCTCAGGGCTTGGACACCCACGGCGCACTTCCAGCCAAGTGAAATTGCTCCATTTTTCTGTTATTCTCCGTGCGACCGGCTATACTCAGCCTGACTCGTGGGGAGTCAGGGGGGCCCAACGCGGTCACTCGTTTGACCGACAGCCGGGGAGATGCGCTCGTGATGCGAACCAGGATTGGTTTTCTCTTTCTCGTGGCCTTCGCCACGCACTTTCTCGTGGCGCTCGCCACTACGGCCCGCGCGGGCCTGCTCACCGGAGACGGTATCGGCGTCTATGGTGACAGCATGTCGATGCAGTATTCATTCTGGTTGCCACTGGCGCCGCAATTCAATTACAAGATTTCGTACAACGGTACTCAGTACAACTGGGTCGATCTGCTGTCGCAGAACAACTACAACTTCGGCCCGCCCCAGACCGTGCTCGGCCATCAGTTTCTGTCGTACGATGCAGCCGTCGCGGGAAACAAGTCGTCGGATTTGCCCAACCAGGTCACGACGCTGCAGCCTGACATCACGGCGGGCAATATCAAGCTGGTCGTCGAGATGATCGGCGCCAACGATTTCGATGGTTCGGAATATACTACGATCTACAACAACGCCGCGAATCACTCGTACAACCCGCTGAACGATCCCAGCGTCGTGGCGTACATGAACAACGTAATGGGTTTCATCACGGCTTCGGTCAACGACACGCTGACTGAAAACCCGGCCACGCACATGATCCTGGCGACGATTCCGGATCCCGGCGTAACGCCCGAATTCCATTCCAGCAATCCCAACGCCACGCAGCGTGCCGCGGTGGACACGGTGATCCAAGCGTTGAATCAGCAGATTTTGGCGCTGGCCAAGGCCCATCATTTTCCCGTGATCGACATGTTCGCGCTAGCCAATCGATCGTTGACGCCGCTGACCGTCGGCGGCGTGTCGATGATCGAGGCCGGCGGAACCTCGGGCAAGGACGAGTTCCTCAGCGATGGCTTTCACCCCGGCACGGTCGTGCAGGGGCTGCTGGCCAACGGCATCTTGATGGCAGACCACCTTGCCTACCACGATCCGGTCACATACTTGTCCGATCAATACATTCTGACGAAGGCAAGCGTTACGCACACAGGACCTACGACGTTCTTCAACGTCAGTCCGTTCATCATCGTGCCCGAGCCGGGGACGCTTGCATTGTCCGGCATTGGCCTGGTCATGATTGGTGTCGGCTACTGTCAACGCCGGCGAAGATCGACGGGCCGCGCGTCATAATCTCCGCTATAGGAACGCAGCCACGGTCGGTCGTGGCTGCGTTCCTCGGCAGAATTACCAAGTTCTCAACGCGAACACTAGTTCGCGCCACGGCTCGAACGGACGCGCCGCCGCAAGCGAACAAGTGCCACGGTCACGATTCCCGTGACCCCGATCGCAAGCGTCGCGGGTTCCGGCGCCGGCGCGGAATGCACAACGCCCACCGAGCCGACGTTCAATCCCAGGTAGTCGAAGCCGGCCGAATCATAGGTAATCCAATTGTCGAGAATCGGATTCCCCAGTGAATCGCGGGCGATGCCCGGGATGACGTTCCCACTGGCGTCGTACAGCAGTCCACTTCCCACGACGTCCACAAGCCGGACGTAGCGAACGTCGTTAAGATTCAGCAGGCCGGCCGTCACCAACGGGTTATTGGCCAACTCGCTCAGATCGAAGGGCGTACCCCAATTCGCGGCGTTCTTGCCGGCCAGGTCGTAGACGTTGGTCATGTCGTACCCCTGGAACGATCCGCTGACGGCCGTGGCCGCGGTATTGAGCGACACTGACGGGAATCGCGCAAAGTCCGTTCCATCGCTCGAAACTTCCACGTATGCCAACTCGGCCAACAAGCTGTTGCCGCTGGGAAATTGAAAACCATTTTCGAACACGGCGAAATCCGCCCCTGGACCGTTCACGATTTTGTTGTTGCCGAACCCAAGCGTGATCGATCCCGGCTGATCGACGCCAATGAATCCGTACGTATCCTTGGGATCGTTCACGTTGCCGTCGAAGGGACTGAACACCGCCGAGCCATCGTGGAAAGAATTGGGCTCTGTGCCCGATTGCGGCGCGTAGATCTTGTTGAACGGAGTATTCGAGCCGGTGGGTGACGGCACCGGACTATAAAGGTCCCCCAGCGAAGCGACTCCCGTTTGGTAATTCTGAAAGCCGGCGCCGACACCTGGCGCCGGAGAATAATTAACGACCGAACTCTCGAACGTCGTGAAGGCCGAGCGTGGAATCGGATTGTCCGGCGCGCCGGGCGTAACGCCCGAGATACCTGCGTAAGGGCCCGCGCTACCGACCGTTGCCATGGCCATGACACAGCAACCGAGCAGCACACCTGGAAGCTTTGAAATCATCATCAGCAATCCCTTTCGAAGTTGAAGAAGACATTCGTGTGAGAACCGCATTCCCAGCGCTCTACGCTTTGCGGCGGACGAAGGTCGCCATGCACAGCAGTGCGCTCGCCAGCAGCACGATGCTCGCTGGCTCAGGCACTCGCGCGATCTGGACGTTGTCGACGGCAAAATACGCGGGCGTATTCATGCCGAAATCGCCGTCATCGGAAGACGACAGGTTGAAATACAGGTGCGTCGCGGCACTCAACGACGCCAGGTTCACGGTCGTCCAGTTGCTGACGATGTAGTCGAGCGCGTTGTTCGCAAAACGGAAGTCGGCCAGGTAGAAGTCCACCGAATTCGGCAGCGTGTGACCGCCGCTATCGGTTCCATAAACGGTCAGTTTGAAATAGTCGGGGTCATTGCCCGTCGGTCCACCGAATTTCTTGGCGAAGCTATCTCCGTTGAGCATCGATAGTGCGGCATAGGTCGTGTTCGTGACGTCCAAGCTCTCGATCTCATACCCGGTGGGCAGAGCCAGATTCGGCAACTGAGCAAGTTGCGTCGGATCGTTCGGATCGAACGCGAAAAGCTGCGTTTCATTCGCGGTCCGATCCAAGTAACCAGTGGCGACGGCGAATTTTCCGGCGCCCGCTAGCGCATAGGCGCTATATTGATTCGTGAAACCGGGGGTCGTCGTGTCGGTCATGTTCGAGTAGGCAAACCCGCTCCAACTGCCGAACGTCTCGTCGTACGTATTTCCAAACGCCACGCCGCCGCTGCTGAACGTGCCCACGTCCTGCGGGCCGAACGGCCCCGCGACAACCGTGGAGTTCGGCATCGGGCCGCTGAAATACGAATTGGCAGGCAACGTCAAATCGTCGAAATCGACGGTCACCGCGGCCGCGTACTGCGCCGACAAGGCCAGCGCCACAAACAAGCTGATTCTCATAAAGTGCTCCTGACAAAAGTGCGCGCCGAGTGCGCGCAGCATCAGCGCGACTCATTGCGAGTGAAAAATTCGAACCATGCGCGCAGGCGATACCGAACACCGATTCCGGGAACGGATCGCGCGCAAGCGGGCGGAACCGCGAAACAGCGTCTTGAGTGAGCGTCTCTCCATCGCGGCCGCAAAGGCCACGACGACATTACCGTGGCGCAAATTCCACGGCATTTACCGTGTTTCTGCGGCCACGAAGTACATTTTCTGCAGCCCCCGTCCCTCGCGGGTCGCTACAAAACCAGCATTGGTAGGTCTTCTGACTCTGAGCTTGAGTGACCCGCCTTCTCGCCGTTTCCGGCAATGGCTCTAGATTGGGTCACCCCTGTCGCTCATCACAGCGGCGGGGCCGTTCCGGGTTTTCACCGGATTCCCTGTTGTTCAGCGCCGAAAAGATTTCGGCGCCGAGCACCAATGCAACTGTCGGCGAGTCTATCGCGCGATACCCTTCTGTCAATGACAAATATGTAAGCGTGTTTCCGGGATTTTGGGCACGACGATCAGAATTGAAATCCGCTCCCTTCTCATTCGACTATCGAACTGTTGCGCACGAGTTTTGCGCCGCGGTCCGAACCTCACCCCTCCTCCGCTGCTCTGGTCAGTAGAGCCAAGGCCGCCTACGATCAAGTTTGATGTGACGCGTCTGCGCAGGGCCTGGACATGAGCATCGTCCAGTGCCGGCTACGCCTGATGCTTACAAAAAACGGAGACCTCGAACTGATGCCTGACGCCGAACTTCCGGGCGACCGTGGCGGGGCGGACAGCCTCGCATGACTTCTGATCCCACGCCTGCTGCCGAAGACCCGCTGTCGATCGAGCACGATCCGTATGCCGCGCTTCGCGAGCGCGATTTTTGCTTGTTCCTGTCCGGGAACTTTCTGTGGGTGCTCGGCTTCAAGATGCAAACCGTGGCAGTCGGCTACGAAGTCTTTCAGCGCACCGGGTCGCCGCTCGCGCTGGGACTGGTGGGGCTGGTGCAGATATTGCCCGTCTTGGCCTTGGCTTTGATTGCGGGGCACGTCGCGGATCGCTTCGACCGGCGGCTGATCATCATGGTCACGCTCGCCTGCACCGTCTTGGCCTCGCTGGGGTTGGCGATTGTTTCGCTGCAAGGGACCGAAGTCTGGGCGATCTACCTGCTGGTAGCGATCATCGGCATCGCGCGTGGCTTCTCGCAGCCAGCCCGCGCGTCGCTCATTCCGCAAATCGTCTCGCGCCATCGATTCCCCAACGCCATCACTTGGAGCACGGGGGCTTTTCAGTTGGCCTTCGTACTGGGGCCGGCCCTGGGAGGGTTGCTGATCGCAGCTTTTGCCGGCGGCACGGCAGCCGTGTATCTGTGCCATGCCGCGGTGGCGGTGATTTTCTTCGTGCTGCTCGCGCTCGTTCGTTCGCGCCCTGTGACCACTAGCGGCGAGCGCATGACGCTGGCCTCGCTCGCGGCCGGGGCGAAATTCGTGTGGTCTCAGAAAGTGATGCTGGGCGCTTTGACGCTCGATTTGTTCGCCGTCTTGCTCGGGGGCGCGATCGCCCTGCTCCCGATCTATGCTTCGGACGAAATTCTCGCTGTCGGCGCGACGGGGTTGGGTTGGATGGAAGCAGCGCCCGCCCTGGGCGCGGTCATTATGACGGTCATCATGGCGCATCGGCCCCCGATGGAGCGAGCCGGCCGGGCGATGTTGCTCTCTGTGGCCGGATTCGGTGTGGCGACGATCGTCTTTGGATTTTCGCGCTGGCTTCCGTTATCCATCGCCATGCTGTTTCTGTCCGGAGCGTTGGACAATATCAGCGTCGTCATTCGCCATTCCTTGGTGCAGTTACTGACGCCCGACGCCATGCGCGGGCGCGTCTCGGCCATTAATGGCATGTTCATCGGCGCTTCGAACGAGTTGGGTGCCTTCGAGTCGGGTGTCGTGGCCGACATGGCCGAACGGTGGCATCGTGGCGCGGCGACGATCGCCACGAGCGGAGACGTGGCCTTCGGTGCGACATTCTCGGTCGTTGCCGGTGGACTGGGAACGCTGCTGGTCGTGGCGCTTCTCTTCTTGCGTTCGCCGGCGCTGCGCCGCTACGACCGTCTGGTCGGCTCCGAGTCAGAGCCCGAAGAAGCAACGGCCATCGCCTGAGGACGGGCTACCTGCAGGTTGTTTATCACGTAAGCCTGCCCTGCTCTGTTCGCCCGCAAAGCCTTGCTGCAACACCTCAAGCGGCACGCGAACTCGCGCCGAGACCTTGCCCGGACGCCGTGGCGCGACTCTCGCGTGCCAATCGATACAGGCGCCGCATGATCACCAGAAACGGCGCCAAGTAGACAATATCGGCAAAGAAAAGGATCGGCAGAAAGAGCAGGGGCAACTCGCCAAGCACGATGTAGGAGACACCCAGCATCGAGCCGAGAAGTTTGCTGAAGAATCCCAACGTTAGCACGTTGCGATTTTCGATCGGGTTCCAAGCCGTCAGCCAGTACCCCACGCCGTACAGGGCAACCATTACGCCAACGATTTGCAGCGGCAGCATCAGTTCCGGCTTTGGCACGTTCAGGAAACGAAAGCCTTCGTGATAGAAGACCATCATCCCGATACCGGCCAGAATGTTGTACCCGCCAACGAACCACAGCAGGTAACGCATCCAGGGCAACAGCGCCGCCGCATTTACATTATCTGCAGCAGACGCGGATGGGACAGCGGATCGAGTCGGCGTCACGTCGGACCTCCTTTTCCGTATTCAGCTTTACGCGTCGGCTTCCTGGCGGCGCGGTATATTCGTCGACCAAAGACGCCTGGCTTAGGCCGTGGCTTGGCTGGCGTAGCCCGCTGTCCACTCTTGCAGGTCCTGGACTCCCTTGCGGTGGCAGAAGTCGCCGAACGTCTCGCCCGGCTGACGATCCTGCTTAAAGTAAGCAAGGACTGGCACAAGCGTGCTGACCAGGTCCTCGGCCAGAACCATGTCCTTGTAGTTCACGTTCATGCGATTGCCCAGCAAGCGACCGCCGAGCAAGACGGTGTACTTGCCCGCTGCTTTGCCCACCAAACCGACGTCCGAGTTATAGGGGCGTGCGCAACCGTTCGGGCAGCCGGTCATGCGGACCGTGAACACTTCTTGCGAAAGTCCCAGCCGCGCAAGCTCGACCTCGAGTTCATCAATCACACCGGGCAGAGCGCGCTCGGCCTCGGTAATCGACAATCCGCAGGTGGGCCACGCGACACATGCCATCGACCAGCGGCGCACGGCCGAGATATCGCTCGACAGCTTCACCCCATGATCGCGCAAGATCTTTTCGATCGCATCGCGATTCTCCGCGGCGACGTCGGTGAACAGCAGGCTCTGATGCGAGGTGAGGCGAATATTGGGCGAGAAGCGACGGCAGACTTCACGCAGCGCCGTCTTCAACTGCAGATGTTCGTTGTCGAGGACACGGCCGTTCTCGACGTTCAAGCCGTAGAACCAGCGGCCGTCGCCTTGCTCGTGCCAGCCCAGGTGATCGTCGAAGCCCACGACGTCGTCCGGCTGCGGGTCGGCCAGTTTGGCGCCGTAATACTCTTCGACCTTGGCCTTGAACTTTTCCAAGCCCCAGTCGGCAATCAGGTACTTCATGCGCGCGACTTTTCGATCCGACCGATTGCCGAAGTCGCGCTGCACCTTGATGATCGCCGTGGCCACGTCAACGACCTGTTCCGGCGTGACAAAGGCCATGCGTTTGGCGAGCGCCGGGAACGTCTTCTTCGCGCTGGGCGTGACGCCAAAACCACCGCCGACCAGCACGTTGTAGCCGATGATGCGACCGTCACGCGGGATGGCCATCAGTCCTAGATCGTTCGCGTACAGGTCGACGCAGTTATCGCCGGCCAGGCCGATCGCAGTTTTGAATTTTCGCGGCAAGTAGGTCGGACCGTAGATCGGCTCGATCTCGTGACCATTCGATCCACCGCCGGCCAATGTCTCTTCACCGGTCGCGGTGTCGGTGAGCCACAATTCGTGATACGCCCGGCTGCGAGGGCACAGATGCTCGGCCAGCCGGTCGGCCAGCTTCTGCATCTCGTCATGCACCGAATCTTGGCGATGCGGCGCCGGGCAGCACATGATGTTGCGCTCGACGTCACCGCAGGCGGCCAGCGTCGAAAGCTGCACGTCGTTGATGCGGCGAATCGTTTCCTTCAAATGGCTCTTCAACACGCCGTGCAGTTGCAGGCCTTGTCGCGTCGTAATCCGCAGTGTCGAGTTGCCCAGCTCGTCGCACAGATCCAATTCGGCGAGCAACTGCGCACTGGTCAGCTTTCCGCCGGGGATCTTGGTGCGGACCATGAAGCTGTATTCTTTGTCGGCGCGGAGAGCGCCTTCGGACCGGCCACCGGCCCGTGCGTCGCGGTCGTCTTGCTGATACGTGCCGTGATGCTTGAGCAGTTGCGTGCTGTCCTTGCCGAAATGGTCATTGCCGTCGACCATTTCCTGGGCAATATCGCCGCGCAGATAGTTGCTACCGGTTTTGATGATTTCGACAGGACTAAGTTTTTCTTCCGCCATGATGCGTCCAGAGAGGTAACCGATCCCCAGGCTGAAAACCTGCTCGGGAAGGGCTTAATGCGTAGAAATATGACCAGGATTGTCGTAATTGTATGGTTCTGACACCTTAGGATACAACCGGCAGCCACGAACGTCACTAGCGCTTCAAGGGCCCTGAACGCTCGCGGGGCGCCTCTTTTCAAGCCTGCCGATCATCACAACTCTCGGGGCTGTCACGCGTGATAAAGATAACGGACACTTCCCCGCCACCGAGCCCCTCGGTCGATCGCCGCCGGCTTAGCCCCGTGGTTTGGCTGGCGACCGCGGCCGGAGTCGGGTTCTTCCCAAAGTCTCCGGGAACGTGGGGGAGCATCGTCGGTGTTCCGCTGGCCATCGCGGTGCAGCAGCTCCCCGGCGTTGGCTGGCAGGCGGGCGTACTGGCCCTGATCGCGCTTTTGGGAGTGCCAGTTTGCGCCATCGCGGCCCAGCACTTAGGCGGGGCCAAGGACCCGGGCTGCATCGTCCTGGACGAGGTGGTCGGTATGGCCGTGACCTTGTTTTTATTCGACTCCTTACAACCGGTTACCGTGATCGTGGCGTTCGCCCTGTTCCGCTTGTTTGACATCTCGAAGCCAAGCCCGGTCCGCGAGATCGAGCATTTGCCGCACGGCTGGGGGATCATGGCAGACGACCTGGCCGCGGCCGTGTACGCCCAACTTGCACTGCGTTTGATTGCGTGGGTGGCCGGCTCGGCGATGCCAGGATTATTGCCGCTGGTCTGACCAACCGTGGGGCCGCATGCGGCCGGTGTCTACGCAGCGGGCGAGGATTCCTCTAGAATGCCCCCTTTCAGTGGGACATTCCAGCGGGAGGGCATGGTTTGAGCGCGACGATTCTCGACGGCAAGGCACTGGCGCAACGCATCCAGTCGGAGCTGGCGGAAGAGGTCGCCGATTTCATTGAAAACAACGCCGTTGTGCCGTGCCTGACCGCGGTGCTCGTCGGACACAATCCGGCCAGCGAGGTCTACGTTCGCAACAAGCGCAACGCCTGCGGTCGCCTGGGAATCGACGGCCGGCTGGAGCGGTTACCCGAGGATGCCTCGCTCGACGATCTGCTGTCGCTGGTCGTGCGCTTGAACAAAGCCCAGGACGTACACGGCATTCTCGTGCAACTCCCTTTGCCGCGCGGCATGGACCCCACGCGCGTCCTGCAAGCAGTCAACCCGTTGAAGGACGTCGATTGTTTTCATCCCGAGAATGTCGGCCGCCTGGTGCAGGGGCGTCCTCGCTTTCTGCCATGCACACCCCACGGCGTGCAGCAACTGCTGAAGCGCAACGGTGTCGAGACGGCCGGCAAGAACGTCGTGATCCTGGGGCGCAGCGACATCGTAGGCAAGCCCTTGGCGAACATGCTGATGCAACGTGGCGCGGATGCCACGGTTACGGTTTGCCACACGCGCACACAGAATCTGCGCGAGATCACGCGCCAGGCGGATATCCTGGTGGCGGCGATCGGTCAGGCCCGATTCGTGACCGCAGACATGGTGCGCCCCGGAGCGGTGGTGATCGACGTCGGCATGAATCGGAGTGACGAGAAGCTGGTCGGCGACGTCGACTACGAGGCCGTACGCGAAGTGGCGGGAATGATCACGCCCGTCCCGGGCGGCGTCGGCCCGCTGACCATCACGATGCTGCTCGAGAACACGCTCATAGCGGCCCGGCTGCAGCAGACCTAGGGCGCGTGTAAGTGACGACGAGTGAGTCTTAAATCTTCGTTCTGCGGTCGGCGCCTGGTCGTTGTCTCTTGGAATGCCGACTCGCACCACAAGACTCGTACTCGCACGCCAAATCTCAAACAGTCACTTCAGTCGAGGAATCGCCCGTCATGAGCAACACGTTGATTACCAGTCGCACGGAAGGCACGACGCGGATCGTAACAATCAATCGTCCCGAGAAGCGGAATGCCTTGACGCCGCAGATGATGCACGATCTGGCCGCGGCAGTCCGCTCGGTCGATGAACAGCCCGAAATTCGCGCCGTGGTCATAACGGCCGAGGGTCCGATTTTCTCGGCCGGGATCGACGTCATGTCTCTGGCCGAGAGCCAGGGTTCGGCCGGCGAATTGAATCCGGCCCGCTGGCTGCGCCGTTTTGCCGAAGAATTGCAGCACTCGCTGGATCTGATCGAGGCGACCGAAGTGCCCGTGATCGGCGCATTGCAGGGGCAAGTGATCGGCATGGGGCTGGAACTGGTGCTGTCGTTCGACCTGCGCGTGGCAACCGAGGACTGCAAGTTTGCCATTCCCGAATCGCGCATGGGGCTGGTGGCTGACGTCGGCGGTTCGACACGTTTGAGCCGGGTCGTGGGGCCGAGTCGCGCCAAAGATATGCTGCTGACGGCGCGTTCGATCGATGCGGCCGAAGCCCTGCAGTGGGGACTGGTGAATCGCGTCGCGCCTGCGGCCGAGCTATTGCCGGCCGCCCTGAAATTGGCCGACCAAATCGCGCAGAACGCGCCGCTGGCCGTGGGCATGGCGAAACTGATCGTCGATCAAGGGGACGGCCTCGACAAGCGCACGCAAATGGCTCTGGAGCGCTGGGCGCAAAGTCAGCTGATCACCACCGCCGACGTGCAAGAAGCGGTAATGGCGTTTCTCTCGAAGCGCCCTGCCAAGTTTCAAGGAAAATAGCACAGAACGTGCCCTAGTCGCGCACAGAGTTGTGGTCGCGCGCGATGTCGAGTGCGAATTTACGTCCTTCGCCGCATGCGCGAGGTTCCGATGAATGGTCTGGCAGTGCGGGTGATGCGCGGCTGGTTTTTCTTCCAGGTCTTTCTAGCCCTGATCTTGTTCACTTCGGCCGGCACTTTGGATTACCGCGCGGGCTGGATTTATTGGGTGCTGTTTGGATTCGCGACGGCCGCCATTTCGCTCTATTTCCTGCGATACGATCCGGCCCTGGTCAAGCGGCGGATGTCGGTCGGGCCGCTGGCCGAGAAGCGCCCCTTTCAAAAAATCATTCAAGCCGCAACCAGTCTTACGCTGTGCGCGATCTATGTCGTGGCCGGACTCGATTTCCGCTTTGGCCGCTCGACAGTTCCCCCGGCGCTGGTAGCGGGGGGCGATATTCTGCTACTGCTGTCGTATCTACTAATGTTCTTCGTCTTTCGGCAGAACGGTTTTGCATCGGCCACGGTCGAGGTGCAGCCGGAACAACGCGTCATCCGGACAGGACTATACGGAATGGTCCGCCATCCGATGTATGCAAGCGCCGTTCTGATGTTCGGAGGCACGGCGCTCGCGCTTGAATCTTATTGGGCTCTGCTACCGGCCGCGGCCGTGGTCGGCATGATGGTCGCACGCCTCCTCGACGAGGAGCATTACCTGCGGGCGAACCTCGCCGGCTATGACGAATATTGCCGGCAAGTTCGTTATCGGCTGTTACCTTCGGTGTGGTAATGGGCTTAACGCGTGCCGGCCGCTGCACTTTCGCCCGCCAAAGCGGCCAGGTCGTCCAAGGCGATCGACAGCGCCGTCGGCTCGTCAGTGATTACGGCCGTGCGCTCTTGATTGCACAGCTTGAACACCGACGGCAGCGCGAACCATTCCTGCTGCTTGCGAGATTCCGCATTGGCCTTGTCGCTCGACATCACTGGTTTATTAACCGTATGGCGCTGCGCCGCCACGGTCGTCCCATGCCCGGCCGGCACTTCGTTCGACGCCTGGGCCGACGCGACGGCCATCGCCGCCTGGTGTGCCACGGCGTTCCCCGCGTCATACAGTCCCAGGTAAACCTGCGTCTGCCCGCACGGCTCGATCTTCTCTCCCAGATAATTGCGATGCCGGCCCAGCATCTCGGCATCTAGTCGCACCCAATCTCCGCGCCACTCGTGGGGCACAAGGAACCGCACGGTCACCTCGCGCGAGCCTTCGAGTGCGACTTGCGACGAATGCCGGAATTTGAAGAACACGCCGTGCTCGGCATTCGTCGTGCCGCTCGCGAGCACCGCGATCTTGGGCGACAGCCGATGGAATGTCTCTTTCGAACCACGAATCTGCGTTACCCCCACGCCCGCCGCAGGTGAGGCCTGCACGTGAGCGGGCCCATGATCGCCCGAGATCACCCCACCGAGTGAAGCGTTCAGCGATTGCGTGGTATCGTTCGAGTTGCAAATCTCAACGTCGCCCGCCAACTCACTGGCCAGCGCCGTGCGCGGTTGAAAATCGACGACGCGCATCCGCCGTTCGGGGCTGACGACCGTCACCTGCAACTGCTCCAGATCCGCTTCCCGTCCTGCTTGCAACAGCACGGAAAAGCGAATGCGCGCTTCGACGATTCGTTCCTGACTTCGATCGCTGGCGTACGCCGGTGGTGTCACGTCGGCACATTCGACAATCGTGCCAACGTCGATCGCGACGCGCGGCGGCGCGGCCATCGCGCAGGTGGCCGCAAGCATTAGGACCAGGCTCCGCACAACATGATTCCCCAAAAAAAGCCTCCTCGGAAAACGACTTGCCAGAGCATCGCGGCAAGAGTGCAGAATTGTCACGCTCACGGTGGTCCTCCTTTCCCCGGCACATGATGTGACAGCATCAGGGCGGCCAGTCACGCTCCGCGTTCGATCGCCCGATAAGCAATCGTACGCACGGTGGACAACCGGCCAAGGGGCGCGAGTCGAGAACCAGCACCGGCAATGGTTTGCGCCTCGTCGCGACCGGGACAATCGAAAATCTCGCGTCGTGATAGCATCTTTGGATTGCCGAAATCAATGGCCGTGACCGCGCCCCAACACTCGCGACGCATGCGCAATCCCGAACAAAAGCCGGAAATCTATGCGCTTTCCAGCCGTCGTCCCGCACGTTTGTAAGGGATTTACCGGCCGTTCCTGCGCTCGATGCACAAGTGGTCGTCGATGCCTAACTCTTTTGCCGCTGAAAGGTTCGTGAGCTACAGTTCACGCAGTTCCCAAGTGGGCGGACCGCGCTGCTGGCTGCGCGCCAACAAGCGCGCGTCCCAGTATGGCGACAAACTTTCAACAGCACCTCTCGGCGAAACAGACACGAATCGCGGCGGCATCAGTGATGAAGTGCGAACAGAATCAAGCGCCGTGCCTCACGGAGGACGATGTCCTCGACCTTGAGGACTTGAAAGCTCGCTGCCTGGGCAATATGGACCTCGTCGAACGAGTGCTGACCAAATTCGCCGATCAATTGGATCGCGATCTGGTCGACTTAGACGGCGCAATCCGCGTGGGCGACTCACAGGCCGCGGCCCAACTGGCCCATCGCATCAAGGGGATCGCGGCAAGCGTCGCGGCACGATCCTTGTTCGATCACGCCTCGACCACCGAAGAGCGGGCCTTGGAAAACGAAATCACAACGCTCCCCGAGCAGTTGCATCTCCTGCGCGACGATCAAACGAAACTTGTCGAATCCCTGGAACGGAGCGGCCGGCGGCTGAGCTGAGTGACACCCTCTGCGATGCAGCAACCTGCTACGAAAATGGATATGCGAGTTCTTGTTGTCGACGATGATCTGGTGACGCGAGAAATCGTCGTCGAAGACTTGCGCCATTTCGGCTACCAGGTCACGGCCGCCAGTGACGGGCGCGAAGCGTTCGAACTGGTACGGACCGGCATGTACCGGCTGGTCGTCTCCGACTGGCAGATGCCGCACATGAGCGGACTCGATCTGTGTCGCGAAATCCGCAAACGCGGCTGGAGCGGGTACATCTATTTCATCCTGCTCACATTGCGGGGTGGCGTCGACAACGTGGTCTGCGGCCTGGATGCCGGAGCCGACGACTTCCTCACCAAGCCCTTTCAGCCGCAAGAGCTGCGCATGCGATTGCGCACCGGCGAGCGCGTTCTCGGTTTGGAAAGCCGAGACTTGATGATCTTCGCCATGGCCAAGCTGGCCGAGTCGCGCGACAAGGACACGGGCGCCCATCTGGAACGGATGCGCGAATACAGCCGCATCCTGGCCGACGAGTTGTCGCGCTGGCCGCATTACAGCGAGTTCATGGATGGCGACTATGTGCAGCTCATCTACCAAACCAGCCCGCTGCACGATATCGGCAAGGTGGGCGTGCCCGATTCGATTCTGCTGAAGCCGGGTCCATTGACGCCGGAAGAGTTCGCCATCATGCAACGACATACGTTGCTGGGGGGCGAGACGCTGCAGACCGTCGCACAGTCCCGCCCGGACGCACTGTTCTTGAAGATGGCGCAGGAGATCGCGCTGACGCATCACGAGCGTTGGGATGGGACCGGCTATCCGCGCCGGTTAAAGGGCAATCAGATACCGCTAGCTGGCCGCATCGTCGCACTGGCCGACGTTTACGACGCGCTGACCAGCAAACGCGTCTACAAACCGGCTTTCGAGCATCAGAAAGCGCGCGCGATCATCCTAGAGGGGCGGGGAACGCAATTCGATCCCGACGTCGTGCAAGCATTCCTTAGCCGGGAGCAGGAATTCATAGCCGTGGCGCGGCAATTCCACGACGGCAGCGGCACATTTTCGGCCGGATCGTTGGCCGTTCCGACAACGCCGCTGCCGGTGCTAGGATCGCATCCCTTGGTTCCCTAAGCAGGCTGAAGCGAGCCAGGCTAAGCCTTCCCTGCTGCGATAGCAGACTGTCGCGACGGCAGGGCTTCGCTAATCGTTACGACCGCCCCCGCGCTTCGTTCGGGCGCTACTTTTTATCCGCAACGCTGCGGCCTGCGCAGCCTCGCGCGCCGATGCAATCCGAAAGAGGGCGGCCGTTCGACGGCCGACTCCCCAAGGGAGCAGTCTCCTCGTTTCGCCAACGCAAAGGATTGCGAACCATGCGGCGGACATGGATGCCGTGGTTGGCTTTGGCTGTTGTGCTTCTTGCTACAACAAAAGTCCGGGCCGACGGTGTGATTCTCGATGGTGTTTCACCGCGCGCGCTAGGTCGTGGCGGCACGAACCTGGGCTACGCCGATAACGGCGCCATGCTGCTGGACAATCCGGCCGCCATGACCAACGTCCAGGGCAATGGCCTGTTTGACGTCGGCGGCGACGGCATCCTGAGCAATCTCCGCTATTCCGATCCCACGCGCTCGGGCGTCAGCACCGGTTTCACGCCGCTGCCGCAACTCGGTTATGTGAAGAAGAGCGCCGACGGCGATTGGGCGTTCGGCTTGGGCATGTTTACGCCGGCCGGTTTCTCGTCGCACTATTGGATGTCCGCCACGGCGTATCCGCCGGTCGATCCTTTCAATGGGACGCAAAAATATGAATCGTTCGGGTCGTTGAGCAAGATTCTGCCCGGCCTGTCCTACAAGGTAACCGACCGTCTTTCTATCGGCGGTACGTTCGGCGTGGGCGTCGGTTACGCATCATTGCAGGGACCGTACGTGCTGCAGAACCCGACCGGCGTTCCGGCCGGCACGCCGGTGCTGATCGACGTACACGGCGGCGGCGCGAGCCCCGTCTGGTCGGCGGCCATGCAATACTTGCTCACCGACGATACGACGATCGGACTCACCTATCAAAGTGGCACGACGTTCAACCTGCACGGCTCCGCCGCGGTTAGCACGAACCTGGGCGGCCTGCCACTGTCGACGACCTACCAAACCGCCACGACGCACATCACCTGGCCTCAATCCGTGGCACTCGGCATGCGTCATAAGATTTGCCCCCATCGAACCGTGGCCATGGACGTAATCTGGTACGACTGGTCCAGCGCATTCAGCCAGGTAGGTTTGACGTTGCAGGACTCGACGAGCCCGTTCTTTCCCGTGATCCACGAGGGCCTACCGTTGAACTGGCACGACAGCGTGTCCATGAAGCTGGGCTATGAAGAAATCCTGCCGATCGGCGGTACGTTCCGCATCGGATACGTCTATCATCCGAATCCGGTTCCCACGTCGTTCTTGACACCGTTCTTGCCGGCCACGCTTACCAACACGTTCACCGTGGGCTATGGCATGTCGTTTGGGCAATGGCTGCTCGACTTCGCCTGGGCGCACGCTTTTGCCGGCGGCGTCCACGTCGGGCAAAGTGGCCTGATTGGTCCGCTCGGTGGGCCCGGCGACTTCAGCGGCAGCTTCATCCGCCCGCAAGTGGACGCGATCTCGGTGAGCCTGATCCGCCCGTTTTAATCGGGCGCGTACGCCGTCGTGCCGATGGTTCGCTCGCGGCAGTGCGCCGCAGCCGGAGAGGTTCGTTGAATTCGCGCGTGTTCAATGTCGCGCGTGATCGCTGCGCAAAGAAAAGCGGCATGCCTCGCGGAACAAGGCATGCCGCTTTGTTGTTTTACTTCCAGACTGCAAACCTCGTCGTTAGACGACGCGATTGGCATCCGTGGTTGCAGGAACATCGACTCGCTGCGGAGCCGGAACTGATTCGGGCGCGTCCAGACGGACGAACACTGGAACCTTGCTGCGCGCGATGTAGTTGATGATGATCCCTGATTCGTCACGCACGTTGTCCAGTTCGTCGAGATCGTATCCCGCCTGCTGGAACAACTGGCGGCAATCGTCGGCCGTGCGCTGCAAGAAGAACCAATCGACCAACCACTGATATTCTGGCGTGGTGTAACGCGTGGCATCCTTGAAGGCCACGTACACGACGCCCCCTTCGTGCAACGACTCGCGCCAACCTTGCAAGAGCGGAATCAAATACTTGTCGGGGATGTAGTCGCACAGGCCAACGCTGTAGATAACATCGCTACGGCCGAATCGTTCGACGTTGACCGCAGCCGACGTCATACGCAGCGCGTTGTAGCGCACGAAATTCATCTTGGCATTTCCGCCCAACTGTGGCGCCACATTGGCCTGCACGTAGTCGAGCGCCAGCGGGTCGTTGTCGACCAGCGTGATAGTCGCATTGCCGTCGCGCGCCGGGATCCCCCCCAAGTATTCACGGCACGGTCCGCACGCGACATTTAAAACCGCCACGTCCCCCGGCCGGCGGTCCAACTCCTCGAGTAGGAACTTGCGGGCCAAGGCCAAGCGCGCCTTAACCGCCTTACCTAACTGGGTATTCATGAAGTACCGGTCCAGATAGCCACCCAAGCCGCGCGACCGCGTTTCCCCGTCGTAGATCGCGTTCAGCATTTGGTAATCGCCCGGATAGCCGCGTGGCTTGCTCAGCGCGTGGTTCATGAACCAACTCTGGCCAAACCAGGGCCAAATTGCTTCGCGGTAGCAGATTTGCGCGTCTTTCAAGACTTGCGGATCCCCGTTCCGCAACTCCGCTTCAACTGCGGTGCAGTCCGCCAACGACGCATTGATCGAGTGCGTCAACTCGGCCAGCAAGGCATCGGATTCAGGCTCGGCCTGACGATCAATGTGCCGGTCGAACTCTTCCAGTGCTTGTGTGAATCGAGGAACGTGTTCCGCAAAGAAGCGAGTTACTGAGGGGTCCATGACAATTTCCCTTGCCAAGAAAAGAAACACTCCGACGGGGGTACGCACTCAAGGCGAAACTTCATGCTGATCGCGCCGACGGTGGGAACAACGCGATGCGTTGCCGCATTATCAAGCGCGACTAGATTGGGATCGCACATCGAACGAAAACAACGTAGAGGTCGATCCGCTGCCAGCAGAGAACATTCAGAAAGACGGGATTCTCTGCTCGAAGAACACATAACAATCGCCAAGCGTCCGACAGGACAAGCGACACCGACCAATTTGCACGAGATACGGTTATCACGAATCCTCTATCGCGACGCAAGGAAAAAATCCGCGCGAAGACAACAAACGTCCGGATTTTTCGGATAGTGTGTTCAGCCCATGCGGCGCGCGCAAATTTTTCCAGTTGTGCCGATTGCTCCTTCCAAGACGCGCGCGAATTCGTCATCACCCGCGGCAAGCGATCATCGCGCAGAATCTGTTTCCTTTCGCAGTCGTTAAAGTCGAAAGAGCCTCGCCGACCGGTCCAGAAATCACATGCGGATGCTGCACATTCGATGGGTGCGCTACCGAAGTCTTGATGCGCAGCTAACTTTCACAGGGTGCGCAGCTGCGCCTGCTGGGCGTTGGAGCTATTCCTGCGTGCGCGAGTCTCGAGACCGCGCCGCTGCGCGCACCCTGCTGCAGCGGGGAATGACGTGACCACTCAAGCGCAGTTCGATATCGCACAAGAGACGCTCGCGCGCGCAGGGCACATCGTTGGCTCGCGTTATCACCTGCGCCAGTGCCTGAACGTGTGCGATGGTTTCCGCGCTTACCTCGCCACCGATTTCACCGACGGCCGCGACGTCGTCGTGAAAATCATAGCGGCGAACACGATGCACCCCGGCGCCTTGATGCGGCTGGAATTCGAGGCCACGCACCTCGCCGCGCTGGATAGTCCGTGGCTGCCGCGCGTTCTGCACGTCGGACGCGACGGCGACGACCTGCTGTTGGTCTATGCCTACATTCCAGGCGCACCGCTGAAGGGGGTCCTCGAAACCCGCCAATTGACGCTCGACGAATCCCTGGTCGTGGCCACGGCGATTTTTTCAGCACTACGCGACATGCATGGTCGGCAGTTACTGCACCGGGGGGTAAGGCCGAGCAACGTGATCGTCAACACTGACGGTCCGATCACCCGCGCCGTGCTGGTCGAATTCGAGCCCTCGCCGGCCCTGTACCTCGAAGAAACGCGGCTCCGCGAGCAGGCGCTCGACGCAGCCCTCTACGTCTCGCCGGAGCAAGCCGGTTCGATCGATCACGACGTGACCGAGGCCTCGGACTTGTACGCGGCCGGGGTGTCATTGTTCCACTGCCTGGCCGGTCGGCCGCCGTACTCTGGGGGCACCCTGGGAGCGATCCTCTTCGAGCACATGACGGCCTGCGTGCCCGACTTGCGGACGATCGGCGTTAACGTGCCGCGTGCCCTGGACGAGTTGGTCGGTCGGTTGCTGCGCAAAGACCCCCGCGACCGTTATCAATCCGCCGAGGGGGCCCTGGCCGACATCGACGCGATCAAGAACGCCCTGGCCGCTCACGAGCTTGAGCCCGCGATCGTCATCGGTGCCCATGACAAGCGTCAGACGCTGACCGAGCCGGCCTTCGTGGCTCGCGCACGAGAACTGGCCGGCGTCGACGAGCAGATTGATCGATCCCGTCGCGGACAGGCGCGCTTGATTTACTTGGAAGGCGAGTCGGGCGGCGGCAAGACGAGACTGCTCGCCGAAACGACGCTCCGCGCGGCGTCGCATGGCTTTTGGGCGCTGTGGGGGCAAGGCACCAACGAAGTCGCGCGCCAGCCCTTCGCACTGCTCAGCGGTATCGTCGACGGCTTCATGTCGGCCGCGGCGGCGGATCCCGCGCTGCTTCCCGCGGTACGGGCGCGCTTGGGCGACTTCGCTCCCAGCGTCGGCGCCGCGCTACCGGGACTGGCCAGCGCCTTTGGCGGTTCGGACGGTTATGCATTTGCACCCGAGGCGGCCGGCGAATTGCGCACGCTCAACGCCCTGGCCAGCTTCATCAACGCACTCGGTACCCCCGAGCGCCCCGTGCTGCTGGTCCTGGACGACTGCCAATGGGCCGACGAGTTGACGTATCGGTTGATTCGCCGCTGGCAAAACCAACGCGCCGATGTGGCCGCAAGCCACGTGATGCTGGTCGTAGCGTTCCGCAGCGAGGAAGTCGCCGAGGGGCACTTGCTGCGGCGCGTCGACCCCGATTTGCATCTGCGACTTTCCCCCTTCGCGCCCCCCGAGATTCGTCAACTTGTCGAATCGATGGCCGGGCCGCTACCTGAAGAGGTCGTGCAGGCCATCACGCGATTGGCCGATGGCAGCCCCTTCATGGCGTCCGCCGTGTTGCGGGGGCTGGTGGAATCAGGCGCGCTCGTGCGCGAGGCGACCGAGTGGCGCGTCGATTCGCTGGACGTCGATGACGTGCAATCGTCGAGCGCGGCGGCCACGTTCCTGGCGCGGCGCCTGCAAATGTTGCCCGAGGATACTCGGCACCTGCTCGCGACCGGCGCAGTACTAGGCAAAGAATTCGAGCTCGACGTCGCGGCGGAGTTGAGCGCGCAGTCAGCGGCAAGATCGATCGTCGCGCTGGACGTGGCACGACAGCGTCGCCTGGTCTGGGTGCGCCCCGACGGTGCCCGCTGCGTGTTTGTACACGACAAGATCCGTTCGGCGCTGCTCGAAACGCAAGTCGCAGGGGACCGTCGCACGTTGCACGGCCGGGCGGCCGGATATTTGCAGCATCATCATGGCGAGCGGAACGCCGAAATCGCTTACCACTTCGACGAGGCCGGCGATTCGGCCTCGGCATTGCCGTACGCGCTGAAGGCGGCCGGCCAGGCGCGTGCGCAATACGCCCTGGAAGTCGCCGAACAGCAATATGGCATCGCCGCGCGCGGCGCCGTCACGGCCGAGTCCAAGGTCCGCTACCAGGTGGCCGAGGAACTGGGCGGCGTGCTCATGTTGCGCGGCCGCTACGAAGAGGCAGGCTGGCAACTGGCCGCGGCCGCCACGGTCGCGGAAGGAAGCTTCGCGAAGGCACAGATTCGCAACAAGCTGGGTGAACTGGCCTTTAAACGTGGCGACATGGAGGGGGCAATCGAATCGTTCGAGGCGGCCCTCCGCGAGCTCGGGCGGTTTGTTCCGCATCGCTGGGCTGTTTTGGTATCGCAAGTGGTCCGCGAAGGGGGCGTGCAACTTATGCACACCCTGCTGCCGAGCCTGTTCGTGCATCGGCAACGACGACTGCCCAACGAGACCGAACGATTAACCCTGCAGTTACTCTCGAATCTGGCTCACGGCTGCTGGTATTGTCGCAGCCTGGTCCACGTGATGTGGGCCCACTTGCGCAATATGAACCTGGCCGAGCGTTACCTGCCAACACCCGAACTGGCGCAAGCCTATGCCGAGCACGCGCCGGGATTGACGCTGGTGGGCTACCTGAGCCGGGCCCGAAACTATGCTCAGAAATCGCTGGATATTCGCCGGCGATTTGGCGACTTTTCCGGCCAGGGACAGTCGCTGCATTATTACGGCGTCGTGGCTTATGCAGATTCGAAGTTTACGCTGTGCATTGAGAAGTGCCGCGAAGCCATCCGACTACTCGAACGCACCGGCGACTACTGGCAATGCCATATCGCCCGCTACCAGATCGCCGCGTCGCTCTACCGCATGGGCGATTTGCGCGGCGCCTTAGAAGAAGCGCAGCTCAACTACCGATCGGGAATCGAACTCGGCGACGAACAAGCCTCGGGCATCAACCTCGATCTGTGGGTCCGCGCGACCGGTCTTATTCCGGAAGCAATCCTCGACGAGGAATTGGAACGCCCGCGTCATGATGTGCAGGGCAAGGCGCAGGTACTGTTCGCCCACGCGCTGCAAATGCTCAGCTCGGGGCATTTGGACGAGGCGGAGGATCTGATCCAGACCGCGATTGACGTGGCCTACACGGCCGGGGTTCGTAATGCCTACACGCTGCCATTCTTGCCCTGGCTGGCGACGATCTTGCGTCAACAGGCCGCGGCGGTGCGCGATCAGTCGCCCGCGCGCCGCGAGGCGCTGTTACGGCGGGCCGAAAAGGCGGCACGCCGTGCCGTGCGTGCTTGCTGGCTGTGCCAGAACGACTTGCCACACGCCCTGCGCGAGTTGGGATTGATCCAGGCCATGCGCGGCGCAACGCGCCGGGCGATGCGCTCCTTGAATAAAAGTTTGGCCGTGGCCAAGAAGCAGGCGGCGCGCTTCGAATACGCACAAACCTTGCTTGCCAAGGCTGAACTTTCTGAAGAGCTAGGGCTGCTCGACGCAGCAGCCCAGAAGGCCGAAGCCCAAGGCGTACTCGCCGACCTGAACACGTTCTCGACGCCGCAAGCCGACAGCTTGGCCGCGGCGCCCCCCAGCCTGTCGCTGGCCGATCGCTTCGACGCCGTGCTCGATTGGGGGCGCCGCATCGCATCGGCGTTGTCGCCGCGTTTGATCCAAGACGAAGCACGGACCGCGGCGCTGCGGCTGCTGCGCGCCGAACACTGCCTGATCCTGCAAATCGTGCAAGAAGATGACGGGATCCGCTTCGAACGCGCCGGGGGCGGGATTCCGGGCGAATATAACGAAGCGAAGCTGCGCGAAGCGTTGCGCGTGCGGCGAGCCGTGGCGTTTATCGAAGAGCGCGGCGGCCGCAATGGCAACAGCGCCGATGCCGGCGGCGAGCGATCGGCACTCTGCACTCCGCTGTACGTACGCGGCGCGGCCGTGGCCTGTTTGTACGTCACGCACGAGCACGTCCGCGGATTATTTGGTGCGGATGAAGAGCGGCTGGCCGATTACATCGCCACGATCGCCGGTGCCGCTTTGGAAAATGCCGAAGGCTTTACGCAACTGCAAACCTTGAATGAAAGCCTGGAACAGCGCGTCGAAGAGCGCACCGCGGCGGCCGAATCACGTTCGCAGGAATTGGCTGCGTCGAATCGCGAGCTGGAACGCGTGGCACACGAACTGCTCGACGCGCAAAGCGAATTGACCGTCGCCAAGCATGCCGCCGAAGCCGCCAATCAGGCCAAGAGCCGCTTCCTGGCCGCGATGAGCCATGAAATTCGCACGCCCATGAACGGCGTTATCGGCATGACCGAGCTGACGTTGAACACCACGCTCAGCTCTCAGCAACGCAACAATCTCACGATCGTCAAGGATTCGGCCCGGGCCCTGCTGATCTTGTTGAATGACATTCTCGATTTCTCGAAGATCGAGGCCGGCCGCCTTGACCTGGAATGCATTGAGATCTCGGTTCGCGACGTCGTCGAGGATGCGGCGCGGCTGTTGGCCGTGACGGCCTCGCGAAAGGGGCTCGAACTGACCTGCCACGTGGCCTCGGACGTGCCGGAAGCATTGCTCGGTGATCCCGGACGGTTGCGACAAGTCATCATGAATCTGGTGGGCAATGCTATCAAATTCACCGAGCGCGGCGACGTCCTGGTGCGTGTCGAACTGCGACATCGTCAGGATCACACCGTCACGTTGCATTTCGCGGTCCAGGATACCGGCATCGGCATCCCGGCAGAGAAACAGCAGTGCATCTTCGAGGCGTTCCGTCAGAGTGATAGCTCGATGACAAGGCGTTTCGGTGGCACCGGGCTGGGGCTCGCCATCTCGTCACAATTGGTGACCCTGATGGGAGGGCGTATCTGGGTCGAAAGCACGGCCGATCATGGCAGTACGTTCCACTTCGACGTCGAGCTGCAGGCGGCGCCGGAAACCGCGACGTCCGAATCGCCCATTCAGACATCAACGACTTGGCAGGTCGCGCCCGGAATGCGCGTCCTGCTGGCCTCGGCGAACGAACGCGCGCGGTGCGCTTATGGCGACATGCTGGCCGCCACGGGACTCGAAGTCACAACAATCGACCCGAGCGAGGCCGACCAGCTCTCATGGGACGGTGCGGATGTCGATTCGCGCCCGGACATGTTCGTCGTCGATGTCTCGTCGGCGGATCCCACGGAATTCGACTGGCTGCGATCGGTGCGCGAACGCACGACACTCCCCTTGCCGCCGATCATGTTGCTGGTTCCGGCCGGGCAGGCCGATTGCTCGGATCAGTGCCAGGAGCTGGACATCAAACATTGCCTGACCAAACCGGTGAAACGCCGCGAGATCGTGGCCTCGATCCAGTCGATCGTCGGCGCCAGCGACGCGGGCGACGCGGATCGAAAAGTCGGCTCGATCGATGCTTGCGGACCGGAGCTGCGCGTGTTGATCGCGGATGACAGTCCCGTGAATCAAGAAGTCGCAGCCGGTTTGCTTGAACTGTTCGGCCACTCCGTCACCAAGGCCAGCTCGGGACGCGAAGCACTCGAGGCGTGGGAGCAGGGCACGTTCGACGTCATCTTGATGGATGTCGAGATGCACGACATGGACGGTCTGACCGCGACGGCCGCCATTCGCGAGCGCGAAGTCGCGACCGGTCGGCGCACGCCAATCATTGCGCTCACGGCGCACGCTTACAAAGGCTTCGAAGACCGCTGCCAACAGGCAGGCATGGACGGCCACATCTCGAAGCCACTGCAGCCCGACGAGCTGTTCCGCATCCTGGCCGCGATCAGCGCCGCGCGCGAAAGTGCGACGGCCGACGAGGCACTGGTCTCCGCGCCGCGCTAGCGGACCGTTGCGGGCCGTGCCGTACCGAGCGGCATCCTACAAAAAAACGAACCCGGTCGCCGTGAGCGACCGAGCCCGTTTGAATAGCACATCTTGATGGCGACAATGCGACGCGATTTAGTATTCGCGCGTCTTGTTGATGCCAGGCTGCGGCACAGCGTACTTGCCGTCCGAGCCGGCCAATAGCGGCGCCGGCGAATCCATCGTTAGCTTGTCGATGTCTGGCGCGAACTCGTGATCGTGCGCCAGCATCTGATCGTACGTGACGACTTGGCCGGTGTGGCAAGCCAAACGACCCATCGAGGTCACCAGGCTGGCCTCGGCCCCGCGGCGGCACTCGTTGTACGGCTTGTCCTCGCGGATCGCCTGCATCAGGTGATCCCATTCCAACTGGTACGGGTTCGGCTCGGGTTGCTTGCAGCGCCACGCCAGGTCGGCACTGTCCATCTTCTGACCGCGATAGATGCGGCAGCGGGCGGGCGAGTGGCCGGCGGTCGAGATCACGGCCGAGCCCTTCGAGCCGTGGGCGTAGCTGGCGAACTCGGGATAACACCCTTCGACCGTGCGCCCTTCGAGCATGAACTTCGAACCGTCAGCGAACGTGTATTCGGTCGTATAGGTGTCGAAATTCTGGTCAATGAAATCGCCGCGGTAATGACGACCGCCAAAGCCCTTGGCTTCGACGGGCCAGGCGTCCTTCATCCAGCAGCATTCGTCGATGTTGTGAATCAAGAAATCGCTAAAGGCGCCGCCGCTAGCCCACAAGAAGGCGTGGAACTCTTGAATTTGATAGAGCAACTCGCTGGAGAAATCGGCCGGCTTCGGCAGCGCGAACGCGTGAGCCGTGGGGCCCGCGGCGCGATAAGCTCGCATCAGGACGATATCGCCGATCTCGTCATTCTTGATGCGATCGTGCAACTCTTGCCGGGCGGTACAGTGCCGGCACATCAGGCCGACGCCGACCTTCAGGTTCTTGGCCACGGACTTGTCGGCCAACTCGAGCATCTTGCGCGTCGTGGGGCCGTCGACCGTGGTCGGCTTCTCCATGAACACGTTCAAGCCCTTGTCGATCGCGTAGTTGAAATGGACCCAGCGGAAACCGGGGGGCGTGGCCATGATCACCACATCGCCCGGGTTCAGGCAATCCATGGCTTGCTTGTAGCCGTCGAAGCTGACGAACTTGCGATCGTCGGCGACGTCGATTTTGTTCGGAGTCTCGGCAAACTGCGCTTTCAGCGCGTCGTAGCTGCCATGCAGCTTCTTGGGGAAGACATCGGCCATCGCCACGAGCTTCGTGGGGCCGGACGTCGTCGACAGCGCATTCACCGCGGCGCCAGTGCCGCGCCCGCCGCAGCCGACAAGCGCGACTTGAATCGTATTGCTCTCGGCAGCGTGTACCTTTGGCACGATCATGCCGGCCAGCCCCGTAGCGGCGGCAACGCGCCCCGTGGTCTTCAACAGCTCGCGGCGCGACAGGCCGCTCGAGGAACTTTCGCTCACGGCGAATCTCCTGGTGATTTCGGTGTCAGGCGTGGAAACGTCATGCAACCAGCGCGGTGGGCTGGTTGGGTGCGCCAAGCGCAGGCGCGGTGGGCGGTAACCCCAGTAGAGTAACCGATTTGGGTACCGGATGCAAAGATTTCTACCTGCGTTGTCGGTGCCTGTCCTGGGTTAGCGAGGTTTTGCGCGCCGCGATATAACAAACCCTCAATGGCCCAAGCTACTCCCCACTCCTGGCCCGACTCCCTTGATGCCTTGGCGTTGGTGGCTTTTATCGCGGTGGCCATCGCGCTGCCGGTGCTGGGTTACATCTTTGCTTACGTCGATTTTCGACGTTATCTGCGGTCCCTACGTCGCGCCATTTCGACGATCGTGTACCGCGATATGGGGACGCCGGAATGGGCGCGACCGAAGATTCCGCGCTGCGTCGCGGTGTTCGGTTTGGAATGGCCGTGCTCTGAGGACGAGTTGACGAAGTCCTACCGTAATAAGATCAAGACGCTGCATCCCGATCGTGGAGGGGACGAGCGGCGCTTTCGGATGCTGCAAGGGTATTTCGAAGAGGCCTTACGGCTGGTCCGCGAGCAAAGCACGGCCGCCAGCCCAGGTTCCAAAAACTAGCACGTCAGGGGGTAGCACCCTGGCAGATTTCGATGGGCTCATCCGCAGATTCTAAGAGTACGTGGCGTTTCGGCGAATTCATCTGCGTCATCTGTGAAATCTGCGGCTCAAAGTCTTTGATCCGTCGACGGCCTGAGCACTATCACGGCCCAATAATGGATTGTCGACGGCGAATAGCTCTAAACGGACCGTTGCGTAATCACTGGGGCGGCCCAGCTATCAGGAGATCGTGTCATGTCGGTTGCTACTCCAGACGCACCACAGAATCTTGGTTCGCAGGCGACGTCCCCAGTCGCCGCATCCCGACGGCCGGCCCAGATGTGGCTGCCCGTGGCGTTAGTTGCGCTGTTCTGGGCTGTGTACATGATCCCCACGATCGTCGACCTGCCGATCTTTGCCCAATTCTTTACCAGCGTGATCGCCACGTTGGTTCTGACGATTGTGTTCGGCCTCTGGTGGTTGCTGACCAAGAAAGTCACGCGGTCCGAGCGACTGTGGGGTTTGGCGGCATTATTGCTGGGAGCAGTCGTCGCCGTGGCCGTGTCGCAACAGACGCTGCAGACCGTCGGTGCGCTGCTTTTCGGACTGCCGGTGACGTTCACCGTGTGGGCGCTATGGCTGGTCGTAGGTAGCTTGGTTTCGGCCAATGTTCGCACGATCGGCCTGGTCGCGGTGATCGCGCTTAGTTGGTCTTCGGTGGCTCTCGTGCGCAGCGACGGATTAAATGGCGATCTGCACGCTAACGTCAAATGGCGCTGGGCACCGAAGGCCGAAGATCTGTATCTGGCCGAGCGCGCCGCTCAATCAGCCGACACCAAAACTGACGAAGCAACCACGGCCGACGTCCAACCGGTCCTGCTCGGCCCGGGCGATTGGCCGGCCCTGCGTGGTCCAACGCGTGATGGCGTCGTCACCGGGCTCACGATCGGCACCGATTGGGAAAAGAATCCACCCGAGCAACTTTGGAAGCAACGTGTCGGGCCGGCCTGGTCGTCGTTCGCGATCGTCGGCGACCACGTCTATACGCAAGAGCAGCGTGGCGAAAACGAGGCGACCGTTTGCCTCGACCCGGCCACAGGGCGTGAGATTTGGGCGCACGAAGATGTCGCGCGCTTTTGGGATGGCCAGGCCGGGGCCGGTCCTCGCGCCACGCCGACTTTCGTTGATGGCAAGATTTACGCTCTCGGCGCGACCGGCATTTTGAATTGCCTCGACGCCGCGACGGGCGCCGCGCTCTGGTCGCGAAACATCGTGACTGACTCCGCGGCGCCACTTCCCATGTGGGGTTATTCCAGTTCTCCCTTAGTGGTCGACGACGTGGTCGTCGTCTATGCCGGCGGGCCAGATCAGAAGGGAATCCTCGCCTATCGCGCCGGCACAGGCGAACCTGCCTGGAACGTGGCGGCCGGTCCGGTCAGCTACGGATCGGCGCAACTGGTTAACGTCGCCGGGCAGAATCAGGTTCTCTTCCTTAGTGACCTGGGACTGGTGGCGATCGCCCCCTCGACCGGCGAACTTCTGTGGCAGCACGACGCCGCGGCCAACGGTATCTGGCGCGCCGTTCAGCCACGCTTGATCGGGGAATCAGGGGTGCTGCTCGGCTCCGAGGACTTGGGCCTCGTGCGACTTGAACTTTCGAAGACGGGCTCGGCCTGGTCGGCCGAACAGCGCTACGCCTCGCGCAGCATGAAGCCGGCCTATAACGACTTCGTCGTCAGCGACGGCATTGTCTACGGCTTCGACGGCGCTATCTTTTGCGCGGTCGATGCCGAAACCGGCCAGCGCCGCTGGCGCGCCGGACGTGACGCGCGCTATGGTCACGGGCAACTGCTGCTCTTGGCCGACCAACACCTGTTGCTCGTCTTAAGTGAAACGGGAGACGTGGTCCTGGTCGAGGCCAATCCCGAGAAGCACGTCGAACTGGCGCGGATCCATGTCTTCGAGGGCACCACGTGGAACCACCCAGCCATCGCGCACGGCCGCCTGTTCGTCCGCAATGGCGAAGAAATGGCGTGCTTCGAACTGCCGAGTGCTGAGAAGTAACGAGCACTGAGCTTGTTCTTTAGCTCCGGTGCCATGCGTTTTCGCCGCAGGCGAATAAGCTGCGGCATTTGCGCGGTCCGGCAACTATGCCGGTTAATCCGTGATGCCAGCGGTTACTAAGTAAGCATCTCAACTAAATGTAACATTCTGCTTTTGCATTCGTTAACCCGACCGCGGTATTATGCGGTTGTCCCGAGGCGTCGATCGAACCGATTGTCCGTTTCTCGATCCGGGGGAGGCGTTCGATGAAGACTTCCGTGTTGGTAGCGTTCTTAATCTGCACGTGCGCGATCCGCGCTTCGGCCGTTGAGAAGACCTTCTACGTTGATCTCGAACCGTACCAAAATCGCAAGCTCGACGATAACCAAGGGCGCGGCCTGAACGGCAATAGCCTGGTCGAGTTGCCTCGCGGCGAGCAGACGCTGGCCGACATCAAATTCCAGATCGGTCCCGGGCTCATCCAATTAGGAAGCCAGGTGCTCGACACCCTGCCGGCCAATATGGACGGTATCAAGATCAAGAAGCAGTTTTCGAAGCTGCACATTTTGCAGGCCACTTGCTTCGGAATCTCGAATATCGGCGACGGCACCGAGGTGGGCCACTACCTGGTCCATTACGAAGATCAGAGCACCGAACGCATCCCGATCATCTACGGCGAGAATGTTTACGATTGGTTTTGCGCGCAAGGAGCCAAAGAGCCCAGCAAGGCGAAGGTTGCCTGGCAGGGAGAAAATGACTTTGCGAAAAGCCGCGGCTGCCACCTGCGGCTGTACGCCTCGACTTGGACCAATCCCAAGCCGGACCAGCGCGTGATGCGCATCGACTTCGTCGGGCGCAAAGATCAAACCCAGGCCGCGCCGATCTGCCTGGCCATGACGGCTGTTCAAGAGAACGATCGCGAAGCATCGGCCGACCGGACTTCGAAGGTCGACGCGAAAACTCGCGAGCGTCTTCTCAAAGCCGCATCGGCCGAGGCAAGGCTTCGGTCAGCCCTTGGCCCGCCACCGCGTGGCTGGCGCCGTCAAGAATTCAATGGCAGCGTCTACTACATCGTGCCGCTGCGGTAAAAGGGCTCTTATCTACCGAGGGCGTTTGTGCCCTGCTGTTTCGCCACGGGCGAATCAGCATGCAACATTCGTGACGCGGATCTCGAAGACGCACCGTGCTTATTGCGGGAAGCACTTACGGCTAGCGGGCGAATAACCGCGCCTTGGCGTCTCCAGAATATCGTCAACCGCCATATCCCGGATGCTCGGGCTCATGCCAGCCTGACGAGCCATCGCTGCTATTGTCGCGATACTTCGGCGCAACTCGCGGTGCGGCCGACGCTGATTCCCGATTACTTTGCGAATCGGTTAGGGGTGCTTGATAGCTCACTGGCAAAACGGTCGCCGCAGGGGACGATGCCGTGGCTTGGTTCGAAACGGCAAGCGGCGCGCTGGTGCGGGCGCTCGTCGCGCGACCATTCGCGCAACCCGATATTAAGCCGATTGCCAATAATGCCGCGATCGACAACATGCAGTTCCAGGCCATCGAATAGCATCCGCACTTTTAAGTGGTCTTGAAACCGGCGCGACGATCGCGAGCCAAGCAACTCGTTGGCATTTGCCTATTCAGAATTATCGGAAAATCCTGCCACCTGGATTACGAATCACCAGCGACAATGTAGGAGAAAGCTGCGTCGGAGGAATTGGTAAGCTTGGCAGTGATCTAGAGTAGTTGTCGCCACGTTCAGAGTACCCTTGGCAAAGTTGCTAGCGGGAAATACCGACTTTGACATCTGTAGGTTAGGCGCATATAAGTTGATTAGAGGATCGCTAGAGAAGCATCCCATCCTGTGCATCTTCGCATTTCCGCGGCTTCGCGAGCGTTTTGAAGAGAGCCTCCCATGGCAAAGGCCCCGCATTGGATTGCATTGATCGCGGGTTGCGCCAGCCTGGCAGCAGGGGCAGAAGTTGCATCCGGCCAAGTGGTACGTCAGATGCCACGCGCGTCTCAATCACGCCCGGCGGCCGCGCCCAGGCAACCAGATTCCGGCTCTGAAGCGGCATCGCAAAGGGCGTCGTTGGGTGTCGCGATGAGCGACAACACCCGGGGCGGTGTGTTGATCCTGCGCGTTCTCCCCGGCAGCGCGGCAGCAGCCATTGGGTTGCAAACGGGCGACCGGATCATGGCCATCGATGGCAAGTCGGTCTCGAATTACCGCGACGTGGCTCGCCTGGTAGCCAGCTATCGCCCCAACACGCGCGTCGAGTTGAAAATCGACCGCGGCGGCTGGTCGAAAAACGTCGTCGCCACTCTGGGTAACGCCAGCGCCCTTGCCGTCCCTGTAGCTCCGACGGGCCCTTCGGCGCAGGCCCTGGTCGCACCTCCCGCACCACGTGCGGTAACGCCGGGTATTCTCGCGCCGCATCCGTATTACGAAGACGAGACCCCCGCCGATATCGACGACCAGCACGGCTATGGCGGCTGAGACGAGATTCTTGGAAGACGGCAGCGGACCAATGCCGTAGCGTTACGACCTTTGATCTTCCGGCTCTTGCTTGAGGTCGTGCCGTTTGGCGGGACCGAATTTTGGGTCGAGTTCAAGCGCCTTCGCCATGTCGCGATCGGCCTTATCTGCGGCGCCTAGGCGCCCCCAGGCGAGTGCTCGATTGAAGTAGATCTGCGCGGTTGGGCCCAATTCGATGGCCACGGTGTAGTCCGCCAGGGCGTGCGAATAGTCGCCCTTCTTGAACCAGGCGTTGCCTCGATTATTCCAGATGGCCCGCAGGTAAGGGTTAATCGCCAGCGTGGCGCCGAAATCGGCAATCGCGCGGTCATAGTCGCCCAAGGTAGCCTGCGCGCGGCCCATGCCGCCTCTCGTCCATGCCGATCGCGGGTCGAATTCCACGCCGCGATCAAAATCCTCGAGTGCCTTGCTCGGATCGCCAAGTTCCAAGTAGAGATGACCGCGGCCGGCGTATGCCACTCCGCATTTGGGGTCGATTTGAATCGCCCGGTTCAGATCCGTCATTGCCTGGTCGTGTTGGTTAATGCGGGCTAACGCTCGCGCGCGCATGCTCAGTGCCGAGGTCGATTCCGCTTCCGGCACCAATGCGATCGCCTGACTGCAATCCGCCACGGCCAGGTCGTACTCTCGTCGCTCGTAATAGACGCGAGCGCGAGTCACCAAGGCAAAATAGGTGGGCTGTTGGTCAATCTGCTGACAATAGAAGGCCAACGCGCTGTCCATCGGCACGACGTCGTGCGCCGGCACCCAGCCGCGACCGACCCATAGCCAGGGCCCCTGGACCTTGATGACATCCAGCATCATCCCCGGCAGTACGGGGCCGATGCTGCGATCTTCGTCACGGAACGACATTCCTGCATGTCGTGCAAAGACATGAGCCCCCTCGGCAATGCCGTCGGCCCGAGCGTTGCCGTCGGCCCGAGCAATGGCAGGTACCGTAAGGAGGGCAAACGAAACGACTTGGGCCGCGCGCAGTGCGTAGGACACAGGATTCGCCCGAAAAAATGTATGGCCCCCGAACCGGCACCCCACATCCGGCTCTGAGTAGGTAATCAATCTAGCGACGAATTGTTAGGAATCGATTAGGGCAATGTGAGCAATTCGTTTGGCTCGGGCTTCATGCCGTCTAACTCGCAGGTCGGCCGAACCGTGCCCCCAAACCGCTTGGCCGCGGCGAATCGAGTAGAGCCGAACCCAAGACATCGCGCATCCGGACTTTAAAAGTCTGCTGCCACACGCATTCCAAAGCCGTAAATAATCCCTTCGGTGCCACCCCCGAGCGGACTATTTGTCGCGGCATTCGCATCTCGGAAAGTCACGTCATAGTTGGCCTGAATCTTCATATTGGGATTCAAGAACCAATTGACGCCAAAGGTCATGGCATTGAGCGCGCCGCCGTTCACCCCTTTGTCGTTAAGGTTCAGGTAGTTCCAGCGGGCCCCCACCTGCCATGCGCCTGGGCCGAAGATGCGACCATCCTTTCCGCGAAGATAAAAGGCATTCGAGCGCGGAATGACGCGGCCGACAAGCCCTTTTTGATAGTCGTAAATGCGGTGCTCGCCCGTCAGAAAGTACATCACTTGCACGTACGAGCTGTAAAAGAATAACTGCCCCAGTTGCTCGCCCGGCGCGACATCGCCCTTGGTCCCTGCCTGCGCCACGGCATTCGTCGTCCAGTTGGCTTGGAACTCGGACTGCACAAATAGCGGGCCGTACTGGAACAGGAACTCCGGGTTCAGGATGTTTTGCAGTTGCCCGCCGATCGGGCCCGTCGTTGCCCAAGTTGGCACAAGAATGTCTGGTCCATTGCGTAAGTCGCCGCGCACACGGTAGGTGATAATTCCGTTGTCAATGCCGCGGATCGCGGCGCCCATTCCAATGTGTGCAAAGTAGCGGCCCCCCGATGCTTCGTCGTACCAGGGCAATAGCGTAATCCGCCCCGCGCCTTCGGCCTGTCCGTCACCGACGTTGTACGCGTAGGCGTCGGTCACGTTCTTGAATAAGCCATAGGCGTACGTACCGCGCCGGCTGGGCAACCAGTTCCAGGCCAAGATTCCCGGCGCAAAGCCGTTTGCCGTTGGTGAAATGAAGGCGTCCTGCCCCCAGTTGCGTTCCATAAAGTCCAGGTAACGGCTGCTTTCCAAGCGCTCCAAGCTAAAGGGCTCCTTCTCATTGCCGATTTGGATATTCCCAAAAAGCGGCACCTCGCGAATGTTCCACCATAAGTCGGTGGGCGAGGGAGTATTGATCATTCGGCTCTGCGCTGTCGCGATGCCGGTGCCGACGCTGCTCTGCCAGCCATTGGGAATCTGCGGCGCCGCAACCGTGGGATCCTGCACCAGAATTTGATGCACGAAGTCGATTTCGACGCACCAATCGACAATTTCGTACATCGATCCTTCGGTACGAATGCGCAGACGGCGAAAGAACGTGCCCTGTTGAAAGGCATCGTTGTTAACCCCTGTGTTCTCCAAGGCCGCGGCCTGGTCGTTGCTGTTGAGCCAGACGTTGTCCCATTGCACACGTCCCCCCACGTGGAAGTAAAAGTCACGATTCGGTGACCGCGCCTCGGGACCAAAATTCCAGTTCCAATCCAATTTCGGCAGCGAGCCAATCTTGTAGGGCTCGGGCGGAGGAGGCGGCGGTGGCGTCGTCGCGATGCGCAATTGATCTTGCAGATAGTCAACCTGCGTCTGTTGCTGACCAACAAGCTGCTCCAACTCGCGCAGCCGTGTATCCATGCTAGGCGCCGGTTGAGGCGGCGCCGCAAGGGCAGCCGGCGCTTGGTCTTGATAGGACGCCAACAGCACAGTGGGCTGCGGCCGTTTGAGCGAGCCCGGCGCGATAGGTAGCAACCGAGGTTCAGCAGCCGCCCCGTCATTCTCGACCGGCGGCAGTCGAGTCAACTCGCGAGGCGCGCCGTCTGGCGATTGGGCCGAAGCATGGCCCGCAGCCAACAGGACAAAACAGGCCCACAGGGGGGCAAAAATAATTCTTGGAATGGAGCGATGCACTTGCGAGATTAGCTAATTGAGGAGGACCTTGCGGCCCGCATTGTCACCGTGACCGCCAATGTTTCACGGATGTACCCAAATCACCAGAAAGCGCGCGTTACTCTGTCCGGTCTTCTCTGCTCAACGAAAGGTCCACTCTCGTCAAGAGTTCCGGTTTTTTCTGGTCAGGTAGAAATTAACGATCAGCGAAACTCTGTTGGCTTTATCGGAGATGACGCAGCGAACCTCTAATCTGTCCGATCCTTACCAACGTGCGTTTTTCTCCCATTTCCGAAGCTCTAACGAGCCCTGCCACGCGGTGCATTCGTCCCAGTTGCTAGCAAATGCTTCGGCGCCTCTTCTTCGAGTTGGATTCCTGTCGCGTCGCGCCTGTTTGGCAATTCCCCCCTCGCTGCTTCAAATCTCTGCCTACCGGCCGCATGGCCACAACTGCCCTTCATAGTCCACGTGCCAACGCCAGCCATTTCCGGCGCGAGAGTTAGCCCATGCTCAGAAGCTTCTTAATAGCGGTTGTTTTCGTTCCGGTTTCCGTCATGGCGGCTCGGGGAGACGAATTTCGTTGCGCTCGCTGCGGATCGTGCCGGCATGGCAGCGTCTGCTGTCCGGTGACCGAAATGCGCGAGAAGACGACTTACGAATACAAGTTGATTTGCGAACCCGTCTGCTTGCCGGGGCCGAGCGTCAAATGCGGCGAGAAATGCGTGCCCGATAACCGCTGCCGGGGATTCCACTGGGAAACGGTGTGGAAACCGCGTTGCGGCTGCGTGCGCGAGCAGCGCACGCTCGCCAAGGTCCCGGTAAAAACCAAGGAACCCTACTACACGTGCGTTTATCGCCGCGTGTGCTGCGCGTGCGGCTACAAGGAGGGAGACGAGATAACGCCCCCCGAGAAGCAGCCGGAAGAAACGCCGCCGGAGCCCGGACCCCTGCCGAGTGAAAAACTGGCCTCGTCCAGGGCCGCGCAGCGCGACATCAGCGCGATCTCCCTAGTTCCAATCCCTCGCTGAGCGCGCCCGCAAAAATATCCCTATCGCCGTGTGAGACGCGCCTTCGAGCGGTTTCGTCGCACCAACCACGACTTGCCGAGCAACATCGGTTTCAAATAGGCGCAAAATGAACTTACGGCACGGGATCGCGTGGTGTGCCGCACTGTTCTCTACAGCAGCGGCGCTGCCGCATGCGCTTGCCGATACGTCCGCCACTTCGCGCCGGACCGTGCCGGTTACGAGTTCTGCGCCCGAGCCTCTTCCGGTGCCCGACAGTGGAGACGTAGAGTCACCACCTGCCGACGATCTCCCGGCCCCCCCGATCGCCGAGCGCGAGGAAGCCTGGCGATATCGGTATCACTTGGGTCGCTGGTGGTACTACGTCGAGCGAAAGCACTGGCTGTATTGGGATGGCCAGAGTTGGCAAGACGCGCGGCCGCAAACCCCGAAGGTCATGCCTGATGGCAGTGTGCAACGGCCCGGCCTGGCGCGTCGCGCGCTAGCGGCCTGGCCGCAAGTGCCTTCCTACCGCGAGCATCACGGCTGGATCGGCGGATTCTATTCCAGCGGCGGCGGCTACGGTTCGTCGGATTTCGGTTACGGTTATGGCATTCCCTCCTATGGACCTGGCGCGCCTTACGTCAACGGCGAACTTTCGGGACCATCGCGGCCGTAAACGCTCGAACGGGCCATCTATATCGGCGGACACGGTCCAGATTTCGACAGCAGCGTCGAGGACATCGTCCCGCTGCGATAGGAAACGTGCCGCGAATCTCGCAATGCGCGGCGCACTGAGTCGGCGCTATGACGATTTCACTATCGTTCAAGGATGACGAGTACTAGCTTCGTACCTCCGCAGCATTGCCGACGCTCGTCTGACAACACCTTTTTCCCAAGTCTTCCCGGTTTCGATCCACTGCCAATAGTGTGTGAGTTCGTGATTTAAGGACAACATATAAGCGGCAATCGCGCTGTCGCGGCCCCGCTGTTTGCTCAACTCGGCGTAATCCCCCGTGGCAATCCTGACATAGGGTTCGACGGATCGGCTAAACGGGGCGAAAAAGGACGCTGTGACCTGTTGCCCTTCGCGGGTGATGATGTACTCAGACGGAAAAAGATATACCGGTACCCGTATTGGAAACTCGTATTCCACCCGCAACCAGCGGGCGTAACGGACAAGTGCGCGACGCACGACTGAATTGCCGCGCGCTCCGCAAATCCGCAGTCCTCGCCGGGGAAGGGTTGCCGGCAACATCTGTTCCAAATTCCTTTAGACTTGCGGTCGGCCCTATAATGTATTGAGGGCAAACCTTTGGTATTGGTTCGCAGCAATGAATCTCGATGTATTTCTCGCGCGTGTCGTCCAGGGATGCCTGATGAAGGCCGACGCTTTCGAAAGAACCGCCGGCGATTTCCTCGCCGGTGCGCGTGCCCCGAACTGGAGCGGCTCAGATCTGTACGCCTTCGGTGACTTGCTTGTGTATCGCGGTGAACTCACGCGGTGGCAATTTGATGCAATCCTCAACGGGTTCACGGACTTCCACTTTGCCAACTTCAAGCTGCTCGAGCCGCTCGCCAATCAAAACGCCACGAATAAATACTTGGCGGAGGACACGAACTCCGGCCGTCGAGTGGCACTTACGTTCGGCAAACAACCCTCGGATGATGTCGGAACTCTCTTTGAAGTAACGCCGATTGACGGTGGTCAGCCTGTACATGTCGATATGGAAATCAGTTCGGCCCTTCGCTGGCGCGGTACGCAGGCGTTTCGATCAATCAGCTACCGCTGAATTCCAAAGAAACCACGTACATGCGGAACGCCAGGTTCAGCAGGAAATGGATCTTGAGCAACCGCGGGTCGTTGACTTCTGGTGATCCCTGGGGGATTACGGTGTCATACAATCCCTCCCCGTATCTTGGCCCGGCAACACGAACCGGCAGCACGCCCGTCTCGGCCGTGAATTCAATGATGCGTTTCTTCCCACCCAACGGATAAGTGAATTGCACGATGCCGAGCCGCTTCGCATCGCAGGTCACATCCCAACGCTCGCTGCCAAGAAAAGTCTTCTTGACCCAGTGCCGAAAGCCGGAACCCTCGGGCAACGGCGGCGGCAACTCGACGAGCTGACACATCTTCTCGCCACTGACGAACGCGTGCAGGACGCCTGCGTCATCATGACGTTCGAAAATTTCGAATGTTTGCCCATCAAGCAATAGCACCGCTAGGTATCCATCGAAAATCGCGGCCTGTCGTCGTGGAAAAAAAGGAGGGGCCGAGTCATCGTAGATCGCATCCCCCACCGGATAACGATCACGGTCATGCAAAGCGCAGTATCGGTGACCGCTCGACGAAGTAAGCCCAAACTCGCATTCGCGCAAGTCGACAACGCGACCCTGCCATCGCTTTCTCGATCGTCGGGCAAAGAATCCATTTGCGCTCTTCAGCAGTCCGCGCTGGACCTTTGCGGCGATCGGGCTCTCTTCTTTACGCACAGCCCAACGAGGTTCGAGAGGAGGAACGGCCGGCCGCATGGTTTTCTGCCTAGGCGTCGCAACGAGTTGCGTTTTTTGAGTGGCGACTTTGAAAGTATAATCGCTTTGCACTCGTGCCAGCCCGACGCCTCTGGCCTTTATGCTCCGCTGTTGCCGCGGATTTGACACGGCCGGTTTATCAGATAATCTAATGGCTGGTTTCCACGCAGCCTTGGCTGGCTGCCCCCGCCTGGAGCCCGCCCCGATGCTCGAAGCTCTTCCCAAGCGTAAAATCCGCGACGTCGTCGCCGAGCATCTAACCAGCTTCATCACCAGCGAACGGCTGAAACCGGGCGATCGCTTACCCACCGAGACGGCCCTGGCCGAACAGCTGGGTGTCAGCCGCTTGAGCCTGCGCGAAGCCACGAAGGCGCTTGAGTTCCTCGGCATTGTCACCAGCAAGCCGGGCGTCGGACTGACCGTCGGCTCGGTTGATTTGGAACGCGTGACGTCGTACCTCGGCTTTCATCCGGCACTGCAAGAAGCGCCGGCCTTGCAACTGATTCAAACCCGGGTTTTGATCGAAACCGGCGTGCTGCCGTACGTGATGCGGCGAATGCAGGAAGATCCGTCGGTCTATGAAAGTCTGGAGGAAATCGTCGAACAGATGCGGCGCGAACGCGACCTGGCCCGCTGGGTCGAGTTGGATATCGCTTTTCATCGACGATTAGTCGAGTCGAGCAACTTGGCGCCGCTGCTGCCGTTTAACGATCTGCTGGCCGTTTTCTTTCAGCGCTTTCGCGAGAGCGTCAAGCGTGCCGAGTGGAAGACGGCCTTCGACGGCCATCAGCGGCTGATCGAACTATTGCGCGAAGGCAAATTGGAAGCCGCCTGTAAGGAAATGGAAGAACATATCGTTTGTCACCAGCGTCGTATGGACATCGCATGAATCTGCCCCACGCACCCCGCCCCCCCGCCCTGCCCCTTGCGCGAATCCCGTTTGCCGCCGCGTTCGTCGTCGTCGCAACCACGCTTGCGCCCGCGCACGCTGACGATGCCGCGTTCGCCCGCCTGGCGGACGAATACCGCGACCAGACTCACGCCGTACTAAAGCGATTTTGTATCGAATGCCATTCGACCTCGGACCAAGCCGGCGAATTGGATCTCGAACGATTTGCCGCACTAGCCGACGTGCGCCGCCATCCGCGCGTGTGGCAAAAAGCGGCCGAAATGCTCGACAACGGCGAGATGCCGCCGAAGGACGCCGCTCAGCCCACGGCCGAAGAGCGCAAACAATTGCGTGGCTGGATCGAGCGGTATCTGCATGCCGAAGCGCATGCCTCGGCAGGCGATCCTGGTCGCGTCGTGATGCGGCGGTTGAACAATGTTGAGTACACCAACACGGTCCGCGACCTGACCAGCGTCCCCCTCTCGCCGGCCGAAGAATTTCCGGTCGACGGCGCCGCCGGCGAAGGCTTCACGAACACGGGTGACGCGCTCGTCATGTCCCCTTCGCTATTGACCAAATACCTCGACGCCGCCAAAGGAATCGCCTCGCACGCGATGCTATTGCCGGACGGCTTTCGCTTCTCGCCTGCCACGAACAAGGGGGACTGGATCGACGAACTGCTGGCCGGCATCCGCGGCATCTACGGCCGGTATAGCGACAGCGACGGTCGGGTCCCACTCGATGCCTACCTCGAAGCAATGATCGTCGAGCGCGACGCGCTCACGGCCGGCACCAAAACGATTGCCATCGTAGCCGCCGAAAGAAAGCTGAGCCCGAAGTATCTGGCCACATTATGGACGCTATTCACCACTGGCGGTGACGCCAGCACCGCGGCGGCTGATCCGGCCACGACGACGTTAGCGAATTATCCCGGCAGCGTGATCGACACACTACGCACGCGCTGGCGCAGCGCGACGGCCGAAGACGTGCCGGCGCTCGTCGCCTTGGTTCGTCCCTGGCAGACCTCGCTGTGGCGAACGAATACCGTCGGCCACTTCAAGCCGTGGCATGCATCGGTCGACCCGGTCGTGCCCTCGCAAGAGCTGCGATTGAAGTTGGCTCCGGCCGCCGATGCCGAAGAGGCGCTCGTTTACGTCTCGGCGAACGACGCAGGCGATGGTCCGGCCGGCGATGTAGTCGTCTGGCAGGATCCGCGTTTCGAAGGAGGGGGCCGGGCGCCCCTGGCGCTCAAAGACCTGCGGCGGCAAAGCGAGTATCTGATCGCGCGACGACAAGAAGTTCTCGCGGCAACGACCCGTTATCTCGATGCGTGCGTTGCGGCCCAAGCAAAAGATAAGGCCGAAGAAGTCGACGTTGCGGCGCTAGCCGCCGAACGACAGTTGGATCCGCAGGCCCTGGCCGGTTGGCTCAACTATCTGGGCACCGTGCCGCAGGGAGCCGTCGTGGTCGAAAATCATCTGACGGGTCGGATTACAACCTCCGGCGGTTACAACTTCGTGCAAGGCTGGGGGACGAACGAGTTGCCGAGCCTGGTGGCTAACTCGTCCGATCAAGAGGCGCATATCCCAGGTCTATCGCGGCCGCATGCCGTGACTGTGCATCCTTCGCCCACGCAGCAGGTCGTCGCCGGCTGGCTCAGCCCGGTTGCCACGACCATCGAAATCAGCGCTCACGTCGTGCGGGCGCATACGGCCTGCGGCAATGGCATCACTTGGGCGCTCGACGTGCGGCGTGGCTCGTCGCGTCGCCGCCTGGCCAGTGGAACCAGCGATCAACAAAAGGAGCCGATCGCCGGCCCATTCGACAACGTCAAAGTTCGCCCAGGCGATCTTGTCTCATTGGCCATCGGCCCGCGCGATGCAAATCACGCCTGCGATCTGACCGAAATCGATCTGACGCTGAAAGCCACGGACGGCACGAACCGCGTCTGGCAACTGGCGCGAGACATCTCGCCCGACGTTCTGGCCGGCAATCCGCACGCCGACCTGCTGGGCAACCAAGGTGTGTGGCATTTCTATACCGAGCCGGCAGCCGCCGATGTGCAATTCGCGCCATTGATCCCCACCGACTCGGCACTGGCGCGTTGGCGCGACGCGACCGATCCCGAGCAGAAGAAACAACTGGCGGAGGAAGTTGCGCGGCTCCTCTCCGGCCCTCGTCCCGGTCCTGGCGATGAGCCTGACAAGTTGCTCTATCGACAGGCGACGTCGTTGGTCGGCCCAGTGATGGGCATGATCGCCAGCGCCGCACGTTCGCAGCCGGCCGACTCACTTCCCGTCCCAGAACCAATGGCCGGCGCGGTTCGTTGGGGAATCGATCCCGCGCTGTTCGGCAAAAAGCCGGACGGCAGTGCCGCCGAGCCGAACTACCTGATCGTGCAGGCGCCCGCGGTGCTGACCATGCGTCTGCCGGCCGAACTGGTCGCCGGCACTGAGTTCATCGTCACCGCCGCGCTCGATCCTGCCTTGGGGGCCGAAGGCAGCATTCAGCCGCGCGTCGGCACGGCTGCGCCCGACTCGCTATCGTCGCTCCTTCCGGGCACGCCGATCGTGACGGCCGAAGGAAGCCAGGCGCGGGGGCGAGTCGCCGCCGCTCTGGCCGAGGTCCGCCGGTTGTTTCCACCGGCAGTCAGTTATCCGCGCATCGTACCCGTCGACGAAGCGGTAACGCTTCAGCTTTTGCACCGCGATGACGAACCGCTGTGCCAACTGATGCTGGATGATGCCGAGCACGCGCGGCTCGACAAGCTGTGGGACGAGCTGCGTTTCATGAGCCAAGACCCGCTGCGATTGCAAGACGCCTTCGACCAGATCATGGAATACGCCACGCAGGACAGCGATCCAGGGCTATTCGAGCCATATCGCAAGTCGATCGCCGAAGGGGTCGTATCGTTCCGGCAACGGCTATTGGATTGCGAGCCTGTGCAAGTGGACCGGCTGATCGACTTCGCCTCGCAGGCGTATCGACGACCGCTCACACCGCAAGAAGCTGACGAGCTGCGCGTGTTGTACCGCAAGCTGCGTGGCGAGGAACTTTCGCACGACGAGGCGTTTCACGTCGTGCTGGCGCGGATTTTCGTCTCGCCGGCATTCCTGTACCGCGTCGAGAACGCCGGGCCCGGTACTGAACCGCTGCCGGCCACAGACTGGGAAATGGCTAGCCGGCTGAGCTATTTCCTCTGGTCGACTGGCCCGGACGCACAGCTATGGCAACGGGCGGCGCACGGCGAATTACGCGACATCGACATTCTGACCGGTGAAGCGCGGCGCATGCTGGCCGATCCGCGCGTGCGAGCGCTCGCCACCGAGTTTGCCTGCCACTGGCTGGACGTGCATGACTTCGACAAGCTTGACGAGAAGAGCGAACAGCACTTTCCGGCATTCGCCTCGCTACGTGGCGACATGTACGAGGAGTCGATTCGCTTTTTCGCCGATCTGTTCCAGCGCGACGGTTCGCTATTGGACATGATCGACTCAGACCACACTTTCGTGAACGGCCCCTTGGCCGAGTTCTATGGCATCCCCGGCGTCAGCGGCCCCGAGTGGCGGCGTGTCGACGGCATCAAGCAGTACGGTCGCGGCGGCATACTCGGCCTAAGCACGACGTTGGCCAAAAATTCCGGCGCGTCGCGTACCAGCCCGATTTTGCGCGGCAACTGGCTGTTGGAGATGATCCTGGGCGAAAAGCTACCGAAACCACCGAAGAACGTGCCGATTTTGCCGGAGGATGAAGCCGCCACCGACGGGCTGACCGTTCGACAACTCGTCGAGAAGCATCGCAGCGCCGCCGGATGCTCGGTGTGCCACGCCAAACTCGACCCGTTCGGCTTCGCGCTGGAAGGGTTCGACGCGATCGGCCGAAAGCGGGACAAGGACCTGGGCGATCGCCCGGTTGATACCGCGGCAGATCTGCCGGACGGCACGCATGTCGACGGACTGGCCGGCCTGCGCAACTACTTGCTCACCCAGCGTAAGGACCAGATGCTGCGCTATTTCTGCCGCAAGCTGTTAGGCTATTCGTTGGGGCGTGGCGTGCAACTGTCCGACCAGCCGCTGGTGGACGAGATGCTCGTACAGCTCACCCAGCACGACTACCGATTTTCGGCCGCGGTCGAAACAATTGTCCGCAGCCAACAGTTTCGTTATCACCGCGGTGCCGCGGCCGTGGATGTAACCGAGGAGCCAAGCACGGCAGACGCCGCCCGCTAAACGATAATTATTGTCCGCCTGTTTAGACTGCCCGTCCTGACTACTTCAACCGCCGAACTTGTTTCGGCGCGTTCGATCGCACAACAACCAACCTGACAAACTCACACGCCCTGGAAGATACAGGTGTCCCCGATGCAAGATTTCCGCCTTACACGCCGTTCGGTCTTACGTGGTCTGGGGGTCACGATGGCGCTCCCCTGGCTCGAATCGTTGCCCGCCTGGGCCGAGGACGCGGGACCGGCCGCTAAGAATCAGGAACCGCCGGTTCGCCTGGCCGTGTTGTTTTGCGGCAATGGCTTTCACTCGAAGGAGTGGTGGGCCAAGGGCGAAGGGCGCGACATGCAGTTGGGCAAGGTGCTCGAACCGCTGAACGATTTCCGCGAGAAGCTGCTGTTCTTCAGCGGTTTGTACAACGAGCAAGCTCTGAAAGGGAACATTCACAGCTCGCAGACTGGCAACCTGCTCTCGGGTGCGCCGCTCGCCTCGGGGGGCGAAATCCGCTCCGGCACGAGCGTCGACCAGATGATTGCCCAGCACAACGCCCGGGCCACGAAGCTGCCGAGCCTGGTCTTGGGCTGCGAGAAGTCGAACTCGTCGGTACACAAGAATTATTCGATGCTTTACAGCTCACATATTTCCTGGACATCCCCGACGACCCCCACGCCGCTTGAGCTATACCCGGCGCTGGCTTTCGATCGTTTGTTCAAGGACGAAGTCGTCCGCGGCGACGAAAGCGTGCTCGACGCGGTCCTCTCCGACGCGCGCGACCTACGTCGCACGATCAGCACCTCGGACCAGCGCAAGCTCGACGAATACCTGGACAGCGTCCGCGAAGTGGAGCAACGCATCGAGACCGCCGGGCAAGCCGGCCAGTTACAGGGTTGGCGCCCCACGCTCGACAAGCCGAATATTCCCCGCCCCGCCGATGGACTGCCGCAAGACATTGGCGAGCACATGCGTTTAATGTGCGACATCCTGGTCCTGGCGTTCCAGACCGACACGACCCGCGTGACAACGCTGAAGCTGAATAACGACCATTCGTCGCTGCGGTTCCCGAACCTGGGCGTGGACTACATGATCCACCACCTGCTGTCGCACACCGATTCGGACGACTGGTTAAAAGTAAATCGCTTGTTCGTCGAACAATTGGCCTACATCGCCCGCAAGCTCGACAGCGTGCAAGAGGGCGAACGTACGGCGCTCGATAACTCGATGATCATGTTCTGTTCGAGCATGATGACTGGCGGTCACGATGCAACCCGCTTGCCGGTGGTAATGGTCGGACGGGGCGGCGGCAAAATAAAAACGGGCCGTGCCCTCGACTACTCGGACAAGCCGAACCGGCAGATGTGCCGGCTCTACATGTCGATGCTCGACAAAGTCGGCATCCACACGGATCGCTTCGGAGATGCCAGCCAGCCGCTTTCGGAGGTGTAAGCGTGCTTCTGGCCCGGCCGCTGATTGCGCTGGCTATCGCGCTATGGATCGTGGCCGGTGCGCGCGCGGACGAAGCTAATCCCGCCGATGGCTTGCGGCTGTTCGACGAGAAGATTCACCCCGTCCTGGCCGGCACCTGTTTTCGCTGCCACGGTGACCAAAAGGTGGCCGGCGATCTGCGCGTCAATTCACGCGAGGCGTTGATCGCCGGAGGTGATTCCGGCCCCGCGATCATCCCGGGCAAGCCCGCCGAAAGCCTGCTCATTAAAGCGATCAAACACGCCGACGATGTGTCGGCCATGCCGCCGGACAAAGAGCTGCGCGCCGATCAAATCGCGGCCTTCGAAGCCTGGATCGCGGCAGGCGCCCCTTGGCCTGAAAAGAGAGCGCAGTTTGACGCCACTAAGCACTGGTCATTCGAGCCGGTGCGCGAGCCCGCCGTACCCCCGGTGCAGGACGCGACCTGGGTGCGAAACGATATCGACCGCTTCATCCTGGAGAAACTCGAAGCGAATGGTCGGCGTCCAGCTCCTGCGGCCGATCGGCGGACGCTCATTCGTCGGTTGACGTACGACCTGACCGGCTTGCCACCGTCGGCCGAAGACGTCTTGGCATTCGAGCACGATGCCTCGCCCGAAGCCTACGAACGACTGGTCGACCGTCTGCTCGCCTCGCCCGCACATGGCGAGCAGTGGGGCCGGCACTGGCTGGACGTGGTGCGCTACGCCGACACAGCGGGCGAAAATTCCGACCATCCGCTGCCCCACGCCTGGCGATATCGCAATTGGGTCATCGGCGCTTTCACGCGCGACCTGCCCTACGACCAATTCCTCAGCGAGCAGATCGCGGGGGATCTTCTGGCACTCGATGGACCGGACGAGTTGTACGCCGATCGTGTGATTGCAACCGGCTACTTGGCGATCGCACGGCGCTTCGGTCATGACATCGAAAAGGACATGCACCTGACGCTGGAGGACACGCTCGACACGCTGGGCAAGTCGTTCCTCGGCCTGTCGATCGGTTGCTGCCGCTGCCACGACCACAAGTATGATCCGCTCACGGCACGCGACTATTACGGGCTGTACGGCATTTTCTCCAGCACGAAGTTTGCCTTTCCCGGCTGCGAACCGCAGCAACAGCCGCGCGATCTGGTGCCGCTACTGTCCCCTGCTGCGTATGAACGCCAAGTGCAAGCCGCGGCCGAGAAAATTCCAGAGGCCGACGCACAGGTCAAAAGCCTGACCGACGCCCAGTCCGCGCAGAGCGCACGTTTGCAGGCCTCGTTATTAGCGAGCGCGAAGCTATTGTCAGCACGCGAGATCGACGACGGACAGTCAGGCGATCTCACGCAGGGCGCGCAAACGCCCATGGAGAACGTCGCCGTGCGTCGCGGCGAAGTGATTCAACTGGCCATCACCCCGCGCGGCAATCATGGCGCGGACAGCACGCAGGTTGAATTCGAAATCGCGGAACTCGGCGACGCGGCACAGCGCTGGAATGCCGCCGACTTGATCGATGATCTGGCAGCGGCGAACCCGCACGCCGGCTCGCATGGCGAAGTGGGCACGTGGGGATTTCTCGACGTTTCCGCCGCGCCGACTTTTCTGGGTGAAAGCCTGGAATCGATTGAAGGGCGCACCGAGCTGCGCGGTTGGCGCAGCGGCGAAACACCGTCGGTGTTCGCCAACACGTCGCGTAAACGGGTGAAGGTGTGGACCAGCCTGCCGCCGCGACAGTTTTTCATGCATCCGGGCCCGCGAGGAGCGGTGGCGCTCGCCTGGCTTTCACCGATCGACGGTCGCGTTTCGATTAACGGTCGCGTGACGGACGCGCACCCCGGCGGAACAGACGGCGTCGGCTGGCAAGTAACGCACTACGCTGACCCGACGCTCACAAACGCGTTTCTCGAATTGGCCGCGACGGCACGACAACTAAACGACGCCAAGCGCAACCGCGACGCACTCGCCGATCGCGATCGGCAGGTACCGCGCGCTTTCGCCGTGAGCGAAGGAGAGCCCAAGAACGCGCGCCTGCAACGGCGCGGCGAACCACTGGATCTGGGAGACGAGGTGCCGCGCAAGTTCCCCGATTTTCTGGGCGGGCAACAAGTCACGGCCTCGACCGGCAGCGGACGGCGCGAGTTGGCCGGCTGGCTCGTTGATCCGGCCAATCCGCTGACAGCGCGTGTCATCGTGAACCGATTGTGGCAGTGGCACTTCGGCCGCGGCCTGGTAACAACCCCCAACGATTTCGGTTCGCGCGGCGCTCCTCCGACGCATCCTGATTTGCTCGATTACCTGGCCAGTCAGTTGGTCAAAAACGGTTGGAGTCTGCGCGCGATCGATCGTTTAATCACCACCAGCGCCACCTATCAGCAAGCGGCGACCGGCGTCACTGACAATTCATACGCCGGATTCGCGCGGCGCCGCCTGACGGCCGAGGAGTTACGCGACACGCTTCTGGCAGCCAGTGGTACACTCGATCGCACGCCGGGCGAGACGCATCCGTTTCCTCCTGAATCAAACTGGTCGTTCACGCAGCATGGCCCCTTCGCCGACGAATACGACACTCAGAAGCGCAGCGTGTACGTGATGCAAAAGCGAAACCGCCGCACGCGATTTTTCGCCCTATTCGACGGCGCCGATCCAAACGCCAGCACGCCGACACGTGACATAACGACGGTGCCGACACAAGCTCTGTTCTTTTTGAACGACCCGCTGCTGCACGAATGTGCCGCGAAGTTCGCCGCGCTCACGGTCGCCACGACAGCAGATGAGACAGCGCGTGTCGAGTTCGCGTATCGGCAGCTATTCGGCCGTTCGCCGGCAGCCGACGAACAAGTCGACGCGATCGCCTTCCTGTCCACGTATCGCGATGCGCCGGCGGTTAGCGATGCCGATCAGCCTAACAGAGCCGCGGATCGCGACGCGACAGCCTGGGCGGCGCTCGCTCGCGTATTGTTTTCCAGCAATGAGTTTTTGCACGTCGATTGAGGCCGCACGATGAACCACGCCGACGACAACTCCGCCACGCACGATCGCTGCGGCTGTTCGCGCCGGCAGATGCTTCGCTCGTTCGTGGGGGGATCGCTGCTCATGCCGGGGCTCTTGCACGAGCTATTGGCCGAGGATGCGACGCGTTCCTCGACGCCCGATCCGCTGACACCGCGCCCGGCCCATTTCCCGGCCAAGGCAAAGAACGTCATTTTTCTGTTCATGACCGGCGGCGTGTCGCATATCGACACCTTCGATCCGAAGCCGAAATTGCACGCCGATGTCGGCCGCGAAGTGAAACTCGACCATCCCGAGATTCAAAATCGCCCCGGCTACGAGCATATCTATCTCAAGCGGCCGCAGTGGGAGTTTCGACCACATGGCCAGTCGGGGACCGAGGTCAGCACGCTCTTTCCACATGTCGCGGCGTGCGTGGACGACATTGCCCTCATTCGGTCAATGCATACCGACCATTCGAATCATTACAACGCCACGCTCGGCATGCATACCGGGTCGTTTGCGTTCGCGCGTCCCAGCATCGGCTCGTGGGTCAGTTATGGACTGGGGACCGAAAACCGCAATCTGCCGTCGTTCGTCGTGATCGCGCCTCGGCAAACTTATGCCGGCTCGCAAGTCTACGCCAGCGACTTTTTGCCCGGCGCGCATCAAGGGACGCTGGTCGTGCCAGGAAAGGAGCCAGTCGCCAATATCGCGCCGCGCGTGCCGATGGGCCGACAGGAGATCGAACTAGCGGCGCTTACAAAAATGAATCGCCGTCACCTGGCTGCGCGCAGCGACGACGCGCTGTTGGCCGCGCGGATGAAATCGTTCGAGACTGCCTTCGGCATGCAAATGGCAGTGCCCGAGGGCTTTGATCTGTCGCAGGAAACCGCGACGACGCACGAACTGTACGGCCTCGAACCGGGCAGCACCAAAGGGTTTGCCTGGCAGTGTCTGGTGGCGCGGCGATTGATCGAGCGCGGCGTCCGCTTCGTCGAGTTGATCGACACTGGCTCCAGCAACAATTGGGACTCGCACGGCGACATGATGGATCATGAGCGGCTGGCCTTGAACGTCGATCGCCCGATCGCGGGCTTGCTACGCGATTTGAAACAACGCGGCTTGCTCGACGAGACGTTAATCGTGTGGACCACGGAGTTCGGTCGTACCCCGTTCAATAATCTGGCCGACGCCAAGGGGCGCGAGCACCATAACTGGGCGTTCAGCTCGTGGCTGGCTGGAGCCGGCGTTAAGCCGGGCATCGTACACGGCGCCACCGACGAATACGGCGTCCGCGTCGCGGAGGATCCAGTTCATGTACACGATTTCCACGCCACGATCCTGCACTTGATGGGCCTGGACCACGAGCGTCTGACCTACCGCCACAGCGGTCGCGACTATCGCCTGACCGATGTACATGGCCGCGTCGTGCGCGAGTTGCTGGCGTAAACCGCTAGCGCATGACAGCCGTTAGCGCCTGTCGCGCGGCAAACTGCGTTCTACATCAGGAACGCTTCGGCGATGGCGAAGTAGACCAGAATGCCTGTCACGTCCACCAGGCTGGCGACCACGGGATTCGACATCAGCGCCGGATCGAGCCCCAGACGCTTGAGTAAAAGCGGTAACGTCGCCCCCACCAGGTTGCCGCAGACAACGACGGTCGCGACCCCCATCGCCACGACCATGGCCATGTGTGCCACGGTCACGTTTCCTACAGTTTCGTCGTGGCCCCCCAGCGTGCGCAAGAATCCGATGGCGCCCACCAATCCCAACGCCCCCAGAGTCAGCCCCAGCGATGCCCCCATCATGATTTCATGCCACACAATATGAAACCAATCCGAGGGGCGCACTTCGCCCAAGGCTAGGGCCCGGGTGATGATCGTGGCCGATTGCGATCCGCAATTCCCGCCCGCCGAAATAATCAGCGGGATGAACAGCACCAGCCCTGGCACCGCGTCGAACGTTTCCTTGTACCGCAATAGCACCATCATCGTCATGAATTCGGCGCAAAACAGGATCGCCAGCCAGAAGCTGCGTTTCCCCCACATCGTCACCAGTGGCGTGCGCAGATAACTATCGTCCAGCGGACCAACGGCGCCTAAGCGATAGACGTCCTCGCTGGCTTCTTCAACGATCACGTCCGCCACGTCGTCGTGCGTGATGATGCCGACCAGACGATTCTCATGGTCCACGATCGGTAGCGCGAGCAAGTCGTATTCCATCAACTTGCCGGCGGCGATTTCCTGGTCCTCGTCCACGACCGACGAGATGACCTCACGCTGCATGAGATCGACCACGCGCCGCTGCGGCGGCGCCAGAATCAGATTCTTCAGCGACACGAATCCGACCAGACGGCGATGATCATCCAGCACGTAACAATAGTAGATCGTCTCGCGGTCCGGGGCCTCGTGCCGCAGGCGGTCGATCGCCGCGGCCGCCGTCAATTCGGCCGGCACCGTGGCATAGTCGCTGGTCATCACCGCGCCGGCGGTGTCTTCCTTGTACGCCGTCAGCCGCCGGATATCCTCGCGCTCGGCCTGGGCCAACAATGGCAGAATCTGCTGCGTCCGTTCCTCGGGAAGCCGCGTAATCAGGTCGGCCCGTTCGTCGTGCGACATCGCGCTCACGAGTGCCGCCAGCACGCTGCGATCCATCAACTGCGCGATACCGTCCTGCAGTTCCGGCTCGAGATACGAAAACACCTCGGCTCGCACCCGTCCCCCGAGGAGCGCCAACACGTACAACGATTCCTCCGGCGCCAGGTCGTCGAGCAATTCGGCCGTGGCCGCGGGATGGTGCGGCACGAAGAAATCCCGCAGCGCCTTCTCCTCACGCTCGAGCACTAGCTCGCGCAGATCCGGCGCTAATAGGGGATGACGCATAACACGGCCTTTAAAATGCGATTCGGCGGTCGGCGATTAGGAAGAAATAGTCTCGGATCTCGGTTTCGCACTCACCCAATTTCTGGTCGAGCAACAATTTCGTTCGGCGGAGCACTCCCCCTGGCTAAAGGTGCTGCGTTCCGCATTCAGTCTATCTTACGAACTGCGACTAAAGGCCGTTCCCGCCTGCGCCAAATATCCGAATTTCCGCGCCTGCGATCGATTGTCAGATTGTCCGCCAGTGAACGACCATATCCGCATCGACCGCCAGGATCTGACCGTCGGGCACCTCGGACCACGGTGCCTGGCCGATTGTTTCCGAAGCCACGGCCACACCACGAAACGTCCCGCCATCGGCACCATTCGGCCCAGCGATCAACGGCCCCGCGCGATTCGTCCAGTACAGACTATGCCTCCAGCGCGAGGCGATCAGCACCACACCATCGGTCAGCAAAAAGTTCAGTCGCGTCGGCTCGTCCGGTTGGGTTTCCTCGCTGCGGCGGGCCAGAATCCGAATCGCCGCGGCCATCTCGCCCGCGACGACCGCCAGGTCCCCGCACGGCCCCTCGGCCGACTGGCCGGCGCGCCGCAGCCGGCTCAACAGCCAGAAAAAAACTTGCTCGCTGTCGGTCGTTCCGCCCACCTGGCGCCGCAGATCGCCGTCGGTTTCGTCGATTAGCCCCTGCCGCAACTGGTCGAAACCGGTCACGGTTCCGTTATGGACGAACACCCAACTTCCGAACGTGAACGGATGCGCGTTAGCGACACACAGGTCACCCACCGAAGCCTGGCGTACGTGCGCCACTGCAACCGGCGACACGATCTGCCGCGCGGCGGTCACGAATTCGTTGTCCTCGGGCGCCGCGGTTGGACGGCGAATCACCCGCGGCTCGTGCTGCTCGAAATAGCCGATCCCCCAACCGTCGCGATGCTTCTCCCCGCGCCAATCGCCGCAACTCTGTGCGCGGAGCGCATGCGGCTCGTCAAGCAACATGCCGGAGAGCGGCAGCGGACGCGCGGCGATGTGACCGTACAATCGGCACATAGTCTGACCCGGGACGAAACTGGCGAAGAGGGAATCAGGCTCCGCGGGCCTCTTGCCAGGCGAACGGATCCAACGGGAAAGCGGCGGGAGCCAAAAACGAGCGGTGACGGTCAGCCCCTTATCGCACCAAACGACACGTCGCGCACCGAGGAATTATACTGACGAGCGACCACATGGCCTAGGTCAGAGATGGATGTGTGCCACAGGCTCCGCCCATATTCGTAGGGTGCCCTGTGGGCACCATGGGTTGCACGTACCGCGTCACCCGCCGAACGGTGCTGTGGTGTAAAAACGAAGATGGTGCAGACAGTACACCCTACAAAAACATCTCGCCGCGCGACAGGCAATCGCACAGCCGGCCGTATACCTGCGTTAGCGCTGCCCGGTCTGGCGATTCGCCTCCCAAGGCCCGCAACAGCCGCCGCGCGAGCGGTCCCTGTTGCAAAATCACCTGTAGGGCCTCGTCCGTTTCGGGTGTTCGACCCGGCCGATCGGCGACGCGATCGTTGATGTGGCGCCACAGATCGGCCAGCGTGGCCGACGAGGCGTCCAATCCGAACAGACGCAAGTATTCCGTGTCACGGACCATGGCCTGCTCGCCATCGCGAATTGCCGAGAGCAGGATCTCGGCCAACCGCTCGGCCGGCCACGCCTGCTGCTGGGCGAGCGTCGTGAACCGCCCGTCGACCAATGCCCGCAGCGCCGCCACGGTCAGACCGCAGATGGCCAGATCGGCGGCCGGACATTCCTGGATATCGAGCACCCGGATTTCGATCGTGTTGCGCTCGAAGCGCGCGATTGCTCCGCGCGCGTTGAGCCATTCTTCTTGCAGCACCCCCTCGGGATCGTGCGGCGCGATTTCGGCGTACAGCGTATTCAGAATGACTTGCCGATAGTCTGCTTCGCTGAACACCGGCTCGGGCACGACATGTCCCGTGATCGCCGGAATCCGCCGGCTGTTCGTGCGGTAGACCTCGAGCCGCGTATCGAGCGTGCCGGAGCCACGCCCTTCGACGATCGGACTGCTTGCCGCCAGGGCGGGCAGGATCGGCAGCACCAGCCGGATCGCGGCATGCAGCCGGCCAAACTCTTCGTCATTCCCAAACGGCAGATTCAGATGCACGCTTTGCAGGTTCGACCAGCCATGCCCCTGGCAATCGAAAATCTTGTTGAAGGCCTCGTAGATCTCGTTGCAATCGTGCGGCCATAGCTTTGTCTCGCGCAGCGGATCCATCCACGGGTGCATGCCGCCGGGCATCAGCTTGGCGCCATGCCGTGCCAGCAGCTCATTAATTCGACGCACCTGTGATTGAAATGAGCCGGCGAGAGGCACCAGCGAAGTGGCCGGATCGGTCGTTTTCAATTCCACCACGTGGGCGACCAGTTCATTCGACCAGGAGACGTCCCCGGACTCGACTTCGCCGACATATTCCTCGCCGCCGGTCGCGTCGCGCAGCAACTCGTCGGCGATCGCACGCACGTCGAGCGACCGTGCGTCGACGATCATATATTCCAGCTCGACGCCAAATGCTTCGAACAATCGCAATCGCAAGGCGGTGCTCACGTGATCCTCTTGCCAGCCTTCGTGGCTTCAATGCGTTCCAGAAATACGTCCATGATGCGGCTGTACAACTCGTTCTTTAAAAAGCCGTCTTCCACGCCGGCGTCGATATTGGGATTATCGTTGATCTCGATCACGTAACAGTGGCGACCGCTCTGCTTGATGTCGACGCCGTATAGCCCATCGCCGATCAAGTTCGCCGCCCGCAACGCCGTACTGATCACTTGCCGAGGGGCCTGCTGCACTGGAAATGTTTCGGTCCGGCCATAGCGGCGCTTGCCCGACGATTCGTTCTTCACGATCTGCCAATGGTCCTGCACCATGTGGTATTTGCAGGCGTACAGCGGCTGTCGATCGAAAATGCCGACGCGCCAGTCGTAGGTCGTGGGGAGAAACTCCTGGGCGATCAGCAGGTCCGACTTCTCCAGGAATCGTTCGGCACATTCGTCGAGCGCGGCCTGGCTCTCGACCTTGACCACGCCCAAAGAAAAGGCCGCGTCCGGCTGCTTCAACACGCAGGGAAAGCCCAGTTCTTGGCCGATCGTGTCGACGTTGTCCTTGTTGACGATCGCGCTGCGGGGAATCGCGATTTTGTGCCGGGTTAGCAATTCCGCCAAATAGACCTTGTTCGAGCAACGCAGAATCGACTCCGGATCGTCGACGACAACCAGCCCTTCCATCGCCGCCCGCCGGGCAAAGCGGAAGGTGTGATGCGCCACGGCCGTGGTCTCGCGAATGAACAGCGCGTCGAACTCCGCCAGCCGGCCATAATCGTCGCGGCCTATCAAGTCAGTCTGTAAGCCCACGGCCTCGGCGGCGCGGACGAATCGATCGAGCGCCTTTTCATCTGACGGTGGCAATGGCTCGTCGGGATTCACGAGCAAAGCCAGGTCGTACTTCGCCGGATTCCGCTTTCGAAGTGGCGCTCGCCGGCCGGCGAAATGCTCGGTCGCCACGTCCAGCACGAACGAACGATGCTGCTGCGGAATGCCGTCGACTGGCACCGGGCCGATCTGCCGCAACTGCCACTTGCCGTTCTTGGTGAATTGCGCTCGCAGAAGCGGCGCCTGAAACAGATTGAATAAGTGCAGGCTCAACCGGTCGTAGCGCCGGGCCAAATTTCGCCCGAAGTAAATGCTCAGCGTGAACTTGTCCGACTCGATCGGCGCCAGGCTGTTCTGGATCAAATCGTCCAGGTCGTCCGATACGAAGCGCACCACCGTCTGCGACTTCATATCCTGGATGGTCATGATGTTGGGCAGTGGCTTGTGCCCGCGGGCCGTGGCCAACAGCGTCACATAGTAGCCCAGACTTTGATAGCGATACGAACGGCACAGGTTAAACACCTTCGCACCGCGCACTTCGCCGTATTCGGGCTTAGTGAGATAACTCTTCGCGTCGACGACCGCCACCCCCGGTATCTGAAACGGCCACTCGTTGACGTTATTAACGATGATCAATACCGCCATGACTTCCTTGTTTGCGCTGCTTGCGCGGTTCAATAATCAAGAGGTTCGCATCGTAGGTGAGGATGCCCAACAGAATGGCACAGATCACGCGTTCGATGCTGACGACGTAGCGGTTGTCACCAGCCACGGGATTCGGCGCCAGCGGATCAGCGACCAGCACCTCGCGGGTGTCCCGGTTGTAGCCGCAGAGAACGACAAAATGCCCGGTCGGCTCGCCGCGCACGGTGTCCGGCTCGCAGTTGGGACCGTGTTCGCGCGCCGCGCGGTGTAGGTAAGTGGCGCTTAGCCCCGTCAGCACCGGAATCGAACGACTGAGGTATTTGCGAATCAGGCTGCCGGTTAGATCCTCGAAACGCAGTTGCCCGCCGCGTTCGAGAAATTCCAGGTAGGCCCGCGTGGCCACTTTCAGTTTCGGCGACGCCTTGTATTCCATCTGCTGCAAGAGCAGGTCCGCCAGGTCGGGCCGGGCCGGACGGAACCAAGTGGGATCGAACAGCGCCAAGTTATAGGTGTAGATCGTGGCCGTGTAGCCGCGGCGCAATGCGTGGCAGGCCAGAAAGACGTCGAGCGTACCGCCCCCTTCGACGCGCCCCACCTCCGAGATCACTTGCTCCAGGTCGATCTGGTCGCCGTGGTAGCGGTAAACAGAGTGTAGGCAGGTCGGGCCGCATGTGTAGTCATCCGGCTGCGGCAGCATCTCGACAATCAGATTCGTATCCAACGTCCCTGAAACCTCCCAATGGCCCCGCAAAGCAGGGCCCTCGCCGGCTGTAATTGCATCCCTCGCGCCTCGGCAGATTTTACCCCGTTTGCCGATTTTGCACGAGAGCAGCAGCCCGGGCCGTGAGCAGCACCGGGTACCGGGGCCGCCGCCGGAAGGGAATCAAACCCGCGCACGAATCGCCAGGAATGGCTCAGAAAGGTGGCCGACACATCACCGGCCGGTACTCAAAACCAGAGGTCAGCGGCACGTGGTCGGTCGCGCCGCCAACGGGATCAGTAGTCTTTTTCAACCACGAATGACACGAAAATGGTGAAGAAAGACTGTCCGCCGACTCGCCTCTCTGTCATTGTGTTATTCGTTCTATTCGTGGTTCCTGTCTTTTTTAGAATCGCGTTTGACGCCGCGTTACTCGCCTGCCATCGGCTGCGTCGCGACCGGCGCCGGCGACTGACCTGGCAGGGTCGTGAAATACCCGATCATCATTTCGTCCCAGGTTTGGTCTCCCCAGCGGACGTCGCGATTCGGATCGGGATTGCTGAGGTTTTGTTCCGAGTTGTCGAAATGCGCCGTGCATAGCAGTCGGGTGCCACGCGGCAGCAGCTTGGGCTCGGCCAGATCGTATCGCATCTGCCAGTTGAAATCGTACTTCGGCACATCCAGCAGGATTTCCTTCCGGCCGTCCGGATACTCGGCCTCGTAGCGGAATGCCTTGCCGCGCATGTGCATGTGGGGCGTCATCGAGACCAGCCGCACATCGTCCTTGAACTCATGACGCGAATTTACGGGATGGTTGTCCGCGCCTGCGGGAATGCGGAAATGCGTATTCGCCGCTTCGTCGCCGTCAACGCGTTCGCGGACGTCCTTGGGATCGGCGAAGACCATGCCCACGCAACTGCGGTCGAATTGCTCGCTGCCGTTGGGGGTGTAATGCACCTGGAAGACCACCTTCGAACCGGCCGGTACAAAGAGCGCTGCGCCGTCAGGATATTTGGCCGGCGGCATGCCGGGCGCGTAGCCTACCAGCGTCCCGCCGCCGAGCCCCAGTCGCGGCTGCTGCTTCGGCCGGATGAAGCCGACGATGATGTGATGCACGACCGCGCGGTTGCCCGGCCGGGCTTCGATCGCCTTCACCCATTTGTCTTCTTTGAAGAACGGGTCGGCCAGGAAATACCGATACGGCAGCGTTCCTTGCGCGGCGACCTTCACCGGCTTCTCTTGCAAGAAGACCACCCGATCCGGCTCGGGGATCTGCCATCCTTCGGCGAATTTCAGCGGCTTCGGCAAGTCCTTGGCATCCCCCTCGGGGCAACCATTATCGACCCAATCGTAAATCAATTGCTTTTCGTTGGGGCTCAACCGTGCATCATTGGCGAACTTGCCATGAGCCGGATCAGCGAACCACGGCGGCATCCGCCCCTCTTCGACCACTTCGCGGATCGTGGCGGCCCAGCCGACGACTTCCTCGTAGCTGGTCATCGGGAACGGCGCGATGTCGCCGGCATGATGGCAATTCGCACACCGCTCGTTGAGCAGACGTGAAATCTGCTTCGCGTATGTGATTGTCCCTTGCGGCTCGACCTTGGCAACGCGGCCGATCAAGCAGCCCGGCGCCTCGGTCGTCGGCTGGCTGACTTCTTTTCCGGCCAGCAATTCGTCGAGCGCTATGGTCAGATCATGCCGCGTGGCCTGCGGACGCAAGAAGCCGATGCCGTACTGATCATCAATCCGCCCGACATAGCGCACCACGCGCGACTCGTCCAGTACGAACACTTGCGGTGTGCGCGACGCGCCAAGCGCATCGGCCACCGTGTTCCCTGCGTCCTTTAACATCGGAAACGTCAGCTTATGCTGCTGGGCGAACGTGGCGATTTCGGTGAGCGCGTCCTGCCGATTGGCGTTCACGCCCAGCACCGTTACACCGCGCAGGCCGTAGTCCTTCGCGATCTGCTCGAGCCGGCCAGCGTACAGCTTTGCCAGTGGGCATTCGTTCCCCAGAAATGCCAACACAACGACCTTCCGGTCTGCGAAATCCACCAGCGTATGCGGCTTACCGTACTGGTCGTGCAGCGAAAACTCAGGCGCCTTACGGCCGATCAGGTCTTTCGCGGCCTCGACATCCTTGCCCACGGCCATCGAACTGCCGGCCAACAGAGTGCCAGCCGCCAGCAGACCGGCCAGCATTAATGAGAAAATCCTGACCATCGCGCACAGACCTCTTGGGATGTTCCGTGACAAAACGGTTCGCTCGACACGCGGCCAAGCGGTTGGCTCAGTACACTGCCGAGCAGTTCGCCCCGACCGGGCGAACCCTCGCCGGAGTTACCCGGCCCGTGGCCCGATGGTTTCACCGACGGCACGAGAATTTAGCGGAGAATACCGATCCGGCACGACCCCAACCTTTCGGTTCCTCCGCATCCGATAGCGGTATTTAACTCGCGAAAACCCTATCCATCCGCCCGGCGATGGCTTGCAAGCGTTCGCGACCGCCGCCCGGAATCTCGGCCGTGGCCCAGCCCGTGTATCCGATGCTGCGCAAAGCCGCCATCACTGCCGGCCAGTCGCAATCTCCTTCCAGCAACTCGACGTCAAATCCCTTGCCCAGCCCTTCGTCGTTCTGCTTCTTGCGGCTGAACTCCTTGATATCGAGTTTCAGAATGCGTTTGCCGAGCGTCGTGATCCAATGCTCGGGCCAGCCGTAGCGCAGCACGTTGCCGACGTCGAAGTACGCCCCCACCATCGGCGAATCGAGTTCGTCGATGTAGCGCGCCTCTTCCAACGGGCTTAGCAGGAAATTGTTCCAAACGTTTTCCAGACCGATCTTGATGCCCAATTCGTTGGCCAGCGGAAGCGCCTTGCGAATCTCGGCCTGCGAACGCGTGTAGGCGTCTGCGTAAGAAACTTCCTTATTAACGACCGCCGGCACCAAGAGCGCCGTCGTGCCGCCGTAATATTTCGAATCGCGCAGCGCCGTCTGCAGCCCTTCGAGCCCTCGCACCCGCACGGCCGGATCGGGATGCGACAGCGTGTCGCGCCAATGGACCGAATCGACGACACCGTGGATCGGCAGCCCCACTTCATCGCGCGCTCGCAGCACCTCGTCACGGTCGAGCTTGCTGGGGCTATCCATTTCGACGCCGTCGTAGCCCAGGTCTTTGAGTAGCTGAAACTTCTCCTTGACCGTGTTCCCTTCCTGGATCATGCCGTACTTCACGGCCTTCTTCATCGGCTTGGAAGAAGTATCGGCCGCGACGGCAGGCAGTGCCAGTTGCGCGGCGCTGACCGCTACGGCTGCCGCGCCCGCCGCTTTGAGAAATTCGCGTCGATCCGCTCGATCGTGGCCGTGCATTATTGCTCCTCGGTCGGAACCAAATATAGTAAGGCCGGGCGGGACGCAGTTATTTAAGCAATTGTCCCCGACCCGTGTTCGCCCTGCCATAATAGGCCCACCAACAGGGCTCAGCAACGCAACCGCGTCCCCTGCGACTGCTAAGACACCTCACGCCGAAATTCCCTCACCGTGGAGTCCAGCTCGATGCCGACCGTGCGCACCTTGCCATTTGCCGCTCTCGTTATCGCGACGACTTTGCACGCGATGTTCAACGCATTGCAAGCGGCCGAGCCGCTGCCCGGCACGCAGCCGCTCACGGTCGAAGGGGACCTGGCTTCGCAAATGGTTGATGGCATCGATCGTTTTCTGCTGCGGCAGATCGGCGAATCGGCTACTCACCGCCCGGTCCATTGGAATCGGGACACTTCGTCACCGGAAAAGTACAGCGCCTCGGTTCAACCGAATCGTGAGCAGTTGGCAAAAATCATCGGCGCCGTCGACAAGCGTTTGCCGTGCGACGCGCTCGAGGTCATCACCACCACCAGTCAATCGGCGCTCGTGGCCGGTTCGCCGAAATTCGAAGTACTGGCCGTTCGCTGGCCGATGCTGCCGGGCGTCTACGGAGAAGGCTTGTTGCTTTACCCCACGCGCGATAACCCCATCGCCGACGTGATCGCAATCCCAGATGCCGATCAAACGCCCGAGATGCTGGCCGGCTTGGCCACGGGAGACACGGCACTTCCGCCCGAGCAGCAGTTCGCTCGCCGGCTGGCCGAGAGTGGCTGCCGCGTCGTGGTGCCGATGCTCATTGATCGCGACAGCAAGTATTCGATCGGCGCCGCCGGCACGCGTCCCACGAATCAACCTCATCGCGAGTTTATCTACCGCCAGGCATACGAGCTGGGCCGGCACATCATCGGCTACGAAGTGCAAAAGATGCTGGCCCTGGTCGATTTCTTCACGGCCGACGCCCAGCGCACGAAGCAAGATCGCCCGCTCGGCATCATGGGCTATGCCGAAGGAGGGCTGATCGCGCTTGATACCGCGGCGCTCGACACGCGCATCGACGTTGCCTGCATCAGTGGCTACTTCGCCCCGCGCAATCACGTTTGGGAAGAACCGATCTATCGCAACGTGTTTTCGCTGCTGCGCGAGTTCGGCGACGCTGAAATCGCCTCACTTGTCGCGCCGCGGCCGCTGGTGATCGAAGTCAGCCGGACGCCCGAGATCTCTGGCCCTCCCAAGCCCGTCGGCGGCGGCGCGGCGCCTGGCAAGCTGACAGCGATCGACCCCTTGGCCGCGATTCGCGAGACGACTCGCCTGCACGACATGCTAGGCGGAATGCATCAGCCGTTGACGTTCATGGGAGGGCCGGGCGCTGACAACGTGCTGCCGCCGGTCAGCGAAAGCACGCTCGAAGCGTTCCTTCAATACCTGGTCAAAGACGCCGAACTCGCTGACCTCGGGCCAGCCCCAAAAGTAAATCGCCCGGCCGATGCAGAACAACTCAAACGGCAGTTCGATCAGCTCGTCGACTTTACACAGCGGCTGCTGGCCGACTCGGAAGAAACCCGTCGCCAGTATTGGGCCAAGGCGGATCGCAAATCGCGCTCGGTCGAAAAGTGGCAAGAGTCAACGGCATCGTACCGCAAATATTTCTACGACCAGGTTATCGGCCATTTCGTCCTGCCCAAGGAACCGGCCAACCCGCGCTCGCGCAAGATTTTCGACGAGCCCACCTTCACCGGTTACGAAGTGATGCTCGACGTTTTTCCGGACGTCTTTGCTTACGGCATTCTGCTGGTGCCGAAGAACCTCAAGCCCGGCGAGCGGCGGCCGGTCGTCGTCTGTCAACATGGCCTGGAAGGGCGGCCGAAATTGGTCGCCGATCCGACGGTGAACGACCATCACTACAATCAATACGCCGTGCAATTGGTCAAACGCGGCTACATCACTTACGCGCCGCAGAATCCGTACATCTTCGAAGATCGCTTTCGCACCTTGCAGCGCAAGGCGAATCCGCTCGGCAAAACGCTGTTCTCGATCATCGTGCCGCAACACGAACAAACCGTCGACTGGCTGGCGTCGCTCGATTTCGTCGATCCGGCGCGGATTGCCTTTTATGGCCTGTCGTACGGTGGCAAGACAGCCATGCGCGTCCCTTCGATCGTCGAGCGATATTGTCTGTCGATCTGCTCGGCAGATTTCAACGAATGGATCTGGAAGAACAGCTCAGCCCGCAGCCCTTACAGCTACTTACACACGGGCGAGTATGAGATGTTCGAGTTCGACCTGGGCAATACGTTTAACTATTCGGACATGGCCGGCCTGATCGCACCGCGGCCGTTCATGGTCGAACGCGGCCATCGCGACGGTGTCGCGCCGGACGAATGGGTTGCCTACGAATACGCCAAGGTCCGCCAACTATACGCCGACCTGAACATCCCAGACCGCACCACGATCGAATTCTTCGACGGCCCCCACACCATCCACGGCGTGGGAACATTTGAATTCTTGGATAAACAGTTGCATTGGTCGCCGATTGCTGAATAGTCTCACGACTAGCACGTTGCGTATTTCTAAACGGCGCGTTTGTAGTGCAGTCTGTGTTCAAATTCTGGGGACTTACATATGTCTCATCGCACGCGGGTAGCTTGGGCCGTTGCTCTATTCGGTCTTTGCGTGGGGGCAGGCTGTACGGGAGCGACCGCTGCGAATCCCGCGAAATACGAACGCATGAACGCGTTCGAGTTGTTGAAGGCGGCGGCCGCGGCACCCCTGGCCGAAGAAGCGGGATTCCTATTCTTTGCGGCGCAGGTCCGTTTCGAGATCGACAAGCAAGTCTTCCCGCCGATCGGAACAGGAGGCGACAGTCCCGCCACGCTGCAATCAGCGCTCTCGATGAGCGTCGGAATGCGCGTAGGCCCCCTCGTGAAGAATGACGCGCGCGTCCAGGCGAAGGTCGCGCAGTTGCTCGGGCAATGGAAACCTTACCTGGGGGCGGATTACGAGCCAGGGTGGGACCATAAGCCACGCATGGACGAGCAGGCAGCAACGGCGCTCGCGTCCCGTGTCCAGCAGAGGGCGATCAAAGCACTGACACCCAATACGAAGCTTTTAGAAAACGCCGAGTACGCCCAGTTGACGAAGGAGCGCAAGGAGGCGGACTTCACGATTCAGCGGATCGATGCGCAGAATCCCCCTGGCCAGCAGCGGACGCCGGAAGTGGTCAAGGAATACAAGGCCGCGGCTGACAAACGACTGGCCGCCGCCGAACGCATGCACGAAATCGAGTTCGAGCTTGCCCCCGAAATGCGTTGGCACGCGCAAGCAGGCTGGAAGGCCGAAGATTATTTCCAAGACCCAGCCGTTGTCGCGCTCTGCAAAGCCATCGAAGACAACAATATTAAGGAGATGGAACGCCTCATCACCGAAGGGGCCGACGTCAACGCCGTGGGCAAGGACGGCATGACGCCGCTGCTGTGGGCGTTTCCGGATCGCAAGATCGAACGGTTTGCCTGTCTGCTACGGCATGGGGCGGATCCCAATGTATCAATTGAATCCGACTTTGGACTCGGCCAGCGCGCGTTCCATCCCTATCCGATCGGCGGCTCCTCCGACCTCGACCGGGGTTGCCATGCCGGGCAATCCGTGATGCATCTGGCCTGTCGCTCGCCGGTGATCGATTACTTGAAACTGGTCGTCGAGCATCGTGGCGACGTCGACCAGATCGATAGGCAGACCAACCAGTCTCCGCTCCACGTCGTCACGCAGAATGGGTTTCTCGACATGAAGGAGCGAATTGAACTGTTGCTTGCCAAGAAGCCCGAGCTGAATCGCTTTTGCCGGTGGAATCTAACGTATCCGGTGACAGGGGCTGTGCAGAGTAGCCAGTTCGGCGCAGCCTTGGTTCTGCTCGAGGCGGGCGCCGATCCGAAATTGTACGAGCCCGATGGCGAGCGAAAGCTGATTCATGCGGTCCTCCATACGAAGAAACGCACGCTGCAGTATCTCCCGCCTGAGCGGGTGGCGGAGTTCGATGCACTGGTCGCCTGGCTGGCCCAACATGGCGAAACGCTCGATCAAGCGCAAGCCGATGAAGACGAGTGGCAAGCGATCTACAAAAAGTACGGCATCGCACGCGGCAAAGAAAAAATCGTTGCCCAGCGCAAGGCGAAGCAGGCCGCAGGCGGACAGGCTAAACCGTAAAGCCTACTGCCAGTTCGCCCGTCGATACGTGCCACGATCCGGTCACGGCGACGTCGACACCACATCCTCGGCCTCGTCGATCAACCCCGGCACGGTGGCCATCGTTGGCCCGCGCACGTTGATGTCGTGTACCAGGAAGGCCTGATCCGTGACAAAGTACGTATTGAACTCGGCCACGATCAAGTTGTGACACACGGCCATCCCTTGCTTTTCGATATTGTCGATGACGACCGGCCCGTGCGTCGTGTGCAGCAACTCACCAGGCTCAAGCTCCTTGGCCATCTTCCAGCCGACGCCTGATACCCAGAACAGATGTCCGTAAGTGGCGCGAATCGTTTCGCCACCGGCCGTAATCTCGACGAGGTCGCGTATCTTGGGCCCCACGGTCGTGGCTAAAACAGGCTTGTACGTGAGCTCGCCCGTTTCGACATTCTGTGCCAGCACGAACTCGCCGACCTTGATTCGTTCGATCGGCACTTGCCCGGCGATTGTCCAGACCGTGGTGCCGGCCACGAAACACGAGTGATAACGGATCTGTACCGGCGTGATCGAGCTCTGCTGTAAGTAGCTGACCGGGCGCTCGGTGGGGCGATACATCTCATTATGGCTCGCCCACCATTCCCACCACGCCTTCGGATCGTCGGATAGGTCCTCGCCCGTCGTGTTGCGTAGCGCCACCGCTGTCCGCGCGTTGACTTCGACCTGGGTTCCGTTGAATTGCTGAGCCGCTTGCGCCAGGCCAAGATCGCGTCCAAGCGTCGGGTCCGGCGTATTGTTCACACGCATTGCGCCCGTTTTACCGGTGATGCTGACGTCACGCTTAGTAGCCCCCTGCGAAACGAATTTCATGTCCCGCGATTGCCCTTCCTGAAACATCGTCAATCGGTGGGCTGGCCGATGGTCGGCGAGGAAGAATGTGTCGAAGCGAACTTCCACCGGCAATTGCAGATAGTTGAGCAGCATGGGGACCGAGGCGTATAGCGAGCGCGGACGCAATCCGTCGATCGCCGCCTGCCGAACGGCGTCATCTTGTGCCAGAACGGCATGCCGCACGAGCGAATCCGTGGCCTCCTGTCCGCGCATTCCTGACAGGCTGGCCACGACCGCCCTGCCCACAGTCCCCGTGTTGTTCCGCGACGCTCCCTCCAGGGCCGGTATCGCCTCACGATCTCGAATTGTCGAGAGTGCTTCGAATCCGCTGCTTCGCGCGGCCAGTTCGTCGCCATTGATCGATTTACAAAGTTCATCGATGCGCGGCATCCAATGATGAACCGTTACATCAAGCATATGTTCCCTGGCTTCGAGCATCGTCGCCTGCGCGGGCAGAACTTGCGTCCCATGAAAATCAACCAACTGCAGATGGTCACGCGCCTCCTTCAGTTCAGGATTTATCAGTAGCGCGACCGAGTAATGCAGCCGTTCCTGGTCCTGCAATCCTGCGTTACGACAATAGCGAGCCAGAATGAGCTGATCACCGAGCGAGTGTCGCGTACCGTCGATCTTCCGCCGATATTCTTTCAAACGCTCGCCGAAGTAGCGATCGCGCGGCAGCTCCTCGGCACCTATCCACGTGCCGTTCTGCCGCACCTCGCCCAGTTGCCAATGCGCTGGCGCATAGTCTGGATCGGCCGCTAGCGCCTTGGCGAGATAATGCGTTCGCCCTGTGGCATCCCCAGTAGCCTCGGCCGTCAACGCTTGCCGGACGAATTGCGCGGCTTCTGACGAATCAGTTTGCTGCTCTGCGGCGTGAGCGCGCGGATAGCTAACAAAAAAAGCGACACTCGCTGCTAGAAGCAGTCCCATACCAGCGCGAAACGCCAGTGAGGGTTTTAAGAATCCAGTCCGCAACCCCAGCAAGGGGCGACGTTCAAAACGGATCGCCCGCAACTCCGAAAGCAGCAGCTTCGAAGAGAGCGACTTCGAAAAGAATCGGCCTGCCGCACACGCTTGTCCCTGCGTCGCACGCATGTCTGCCTCCCGGCCTCGATGAGCCGCGTTCGAGATTGCCGCAACAGCGTCGCTAACAAACTCTGCGTCGCTCGCAACCGCGCCGCTCGCAAACTCTGCCAGCCCCCCCCTCAAGCACGCGGTCACTTCATTGCGACGGCGACGCTTCGCTGGCGTTTATACGTACCACGCGAATGGGCTAGTTCATAATTACAAATCCGAGAGTCCCTTCAGCTTACAACGGTGAAAGGTAGACGCCTTTATTAGCCGCAAACCCACGACGGGCGCCATGCTGCATTTGCCAGAACCGTTTCGCTAGCACAACTGACCTTTTCGCACGTTGCCCCTTTTGGTACTACACCGCCGTCGAATCTTCCTTTCCCTTTCTCGCTTGTTGCATTGCGCTGTTTCCCCCTCGGGGGATGCGTCGCAATTCGCTGGTGGGAATGTTTGCGCGTCAGGTCACTAGTTCCCTTCTCGACCACGCGACGACGGCAAGGCGTGCATTCGGCCCCTTTCTCGAATTTCGTTGGAGAGACGAGCTATGAAGCGGACGCTTCTGCGTTTGTCGGCATTGACCGTGGTCATGTCGCTGGGCACTTACGCCGTCGTCGAGGCACAGCGCAGTCATCGCACGGCGCAAGCCGAAGCGTCGGCCGTCGCCGAATCCGGTGGCACATCCGGCGAGCCGGCTGCGTTTGTCGTCGATGAACGAACCGTCAAGCCGATGCCGCAACCGACGGTGCTGGAAACCGCCGCTGACGATTCAGCAGGAAGCGGCGACACGACGCAAACCGGCGGCGCCGCACAGACAGGCGGCGCGAATCCGTTTGCCGGCGCGAAATGGGACTCGCGTTATCCGCCCGACTCGAGCACCTCGCCCGACACCGGCGCTCCTCCGAAGCCCGAGGCCGAAGATCCACAAGGCATTCCCGCCGCGCCCGAAGCCATGCGCCGCTACGACGCGCAACAAGCCGCCGGCCGCGGCGGACCAGGCGAGATCCGCCCGCTGACGTATGCCGACGAGCCGACGGCCGCCCAATCTCCGGATGACCCGGCCGAAGCCGCCGCATCGGAAGCGGCACGTAACGAACCGACGTTGGCGCCGCCGCGCGCCTCGAATCCGTTTGCTGCGCATCCGGACGGACCGCCGCCGGCCGCGCCCGAGGTTTCTTTCGACAGCCCGTTGCCGGAAGAGCCGTCGGCTTTCACCCCGGCCACGGAATCGGCTGCCACAGAGCAAGTGCCTGTCGCCGCGGCCGCGGGAGCTGCGACGGCCGGTGCCTTCGCCGCTACGGATCGTTATCGCCGCACGCCCGCCGCTGCGGGCGCTCAAGCGCGTGAACCGGCACTTCTGCCTGGCGAGTCTGCAGACGATCAACAGCCACCGGCCTTGGCCGATACAGGCAACTTCTCGCCACCGGCCGGCCGCACGCGCGTCGAAGGAGGCTCCGAAGGGCAAGGGCGTCCCGGTGGCCGTCACCTGGAAGGCCCGCAAGCGCCTCACCTGACGATCGAGAAAATCGCACCTCAGGATGTTCAAGTCGGCAAGCCGGCTGTGTTCGTCGTCAAGGTGCGCAACACTGGCGGTGTCGCCGCGGCGCATGTCGAGATTCATGATTCCATCCCCAAGGGAACGCAGCTCATCAGCACCACGCCACACGCCACCGAGCAAGAGGGCGACGTCGTATGGTCGCTCGGCACGCTCAAGCCTACCGAAGAAGCCACGGTGCAACTGGAAGTAATGCCCACCACCGAAGGGGAAGTCGGCAGTGTGGCAACGGTCCACTTCGCCGCTGAGTCGTCGGTCCGCACGCTCGTGACGAAGCCCGTCCTGCAACTGGATATCCGCACCGAACGCGACGTGCTGTTGGGCGAGGACATCGCGATGGCCATCTCGCTGAAGAATACCGGCACCGGAACTGCCACCGGAGTCGTACTGCGCGAGGTCGTGCCCGAAATGCTGCAGCATCCGGCCGGGCCTGAGTTGGAATACGAGATCGGCATGCTCAAGCCAGGCGAGATGCGCCAGCTCGAATTGAAAATGCACGCCATCAAGGCAGGCAAGGTTCAAAACACGATTTCCGCGATCGGCGAAGGGAGCGTTCGCGTCGATCAACAGGCCGAGTTCGAAGTCGTCGCCCCCGCTTTGACTGTCAAGATGGAAGGGCCGACTCGAAGGTACCTCGATCGCCAGGCGACCTACACCGTCACCATTTCGAATCCAGGCACCGCCACGGCCAAGGAAGTCACACTTGTCACGCATCTGCCGGCCGGTATGAAATTCGTCGAAGCCAACAATGCCGGGCAGTACGATCCCCGTACGCGCAGCGTGCAATGGCTGCTTGAAGAACTGCCAGCGAGTGAATCGGGTAGCGTCACATTGACCACCGTGCCGATCGAGGCAGGCGAGCAGGTCGTTCGCATCGAAAGCACCGCCGACCGTGGCCTCTCGGCGCAAGAGGAAAAAACGATCCTCGTCGAAGGCGTGGCCGCGATTAACTTCGAAGTCGTCGACATTGCCGACCCGGTCGAAGTCGGCGGCGAGACCGGCTACGAAATCCGCGTCGTCAACCAAGGCACAAAGTCTGCTACGAACGTGCAGGTCGTGGCGTTACTGCCTGAGGAACTCAAGCCCATCAGCGCCGAAGGGCCCGCCCGCTACACAATCGACGGGCAGCGCGTGCTGTTCGAGCCGCTGGCACAAATCGCGCCAAAAGCCGACACGACCTACCGCGTGAAAGCCGAAGGCCGCGGCGCCGGCGACGTCCGCGTGCGGGTGCAAATCCTCACCGACGAAATTCGCACCCCGGTCACCAAAGAAGAAAGCACTCGCGTCTACGCCGACGAACAGTAAGAGAAATCGCAGATTGCGTCTCTTGTAGGGTGCTCTGCGAGCACCAAGAAATCGCGCGCGATGCCGCGGTGCCCACAGGGCACCCTACCGGACGATTCTCCGTATCTGACCGGCTTCACGATTTCCTAGTGAATCGTTTTCCGCCGCAAGCGCAACGGCGCCGTAGACGACCATTTCTTCGCCGAGTTGCGCCGGCAGAATCTGGTACGTGCCACGAAAGGGCGGAAAGACGTACCGCTCGACGTCTCGTCGTAGCGGCACGTAGAAATACTCTTCGCCCAAGAGCGACACGCCACCGCCGATCACCACCGCCGCCGGCGACAACAGCGTAATGACTTGGGCAATCGCCCACCCCAGCACCTGTCGCGACTCCGCCAGCCCCGCGAGCGCGAGTTGGTTGCCGGCCACGGCCGCCTCGCCGACAATTTTGGCCGTCAGCAGTTCGAGATCGTTGCCCGTTCGCCCGTTCAGATCATCGAGGTCGGCGATCTGTGCCTGGGCCATCATCCGTCGGACCGTCGCCACGATGCCTGGGCCTGCCGCGCGCGATTCGACCGTTTCATGATCATCGTTCGCGTCCAGCCCTGGCCGCAGGTGTCCGATCTCGGCCGCGCCGTGTCCACTGCCGCGATAGACGTGCCCATCGACGATGAAACCGCCGCCGATGCCGGTACCGACGGTGATATAGAAGATCGGATCCAGCCCACGCCCCGCACCGTAATGCGCTTCGGCCAGCCCACCCAGATCGGCGTCGTTTCCCAAAACCGTCGGAGCGCTAAATTCCTTCTCGCACCACTCGGCGAGTGGAAAGCCGTTCCATCCGGCGACCTGGTGACTGGTCACGATATGCCGGCCATCGGCCGCAATCGGGCCACCGAAGCCTACGCCAATCCGCTCGATCGCGTGTCCCGCGACAAGCGGTCGCGCCGCGTTGCGAATCTGCTCGATGATCCCCGGCGCCCCATTCTCGGCGTGTACGTCCAGTCGCACGAGTTTCGCGAGCGGCGGCCCGCTGCGCTCGCCCACGCCCAACTGCAACTTCGTGCCGCCGATTTCAATGCCGAGAAACATAATATTCCACTGGTTCTGGTGTAATTCAGCGCTCAGCGCTTAGTCATTTAGGTGCAGCATACTACCGCAGCACGAGGAGCCGCGCAAGACGAATGCTGGGTGCAGGAGGTGAGAGATCTATCGCGATTCCAACTGCCACAGCAGGATACTTCCGCCGGCGGTCGAAACCGCGAGGCTCTTCCCTGAGCGAGAAAATTCCACCGCATGCGGACGGCTCGTCAGACCGCTCAGTTTCGCCAGTTCCTTCAGGTCTGGGACCGATAGAATTTGCACATAAGGATCCTCCTCATAGGAACCAACGGCTGCCAGTCGACCATCGTTCGAGAAGGCCACCGGCCCTCCATGCCTTCCCGGGAGCGATGCTCGGCCCACGACCTTGCCATCGGCAATGTTGGTCAGGGCTACAGGGTGATCAACCGCTTGCGGGCCGAACCATCGTTGCTCGAGTAACATTTGCCCCTCGGGCGACAATGCAACGGACAGTGGCGCACCTGGCGCTCCGCTTGGAAATCTCGCGATCTCGGCCCCCGACGAAGTATCTAACTCGTGTGTGCTGTTACCGAATTGCATGATCAGCCGAGAGCCGTCTCTAGAGAATAGTCCGTATCCGAGCGAAGGTGCGCCTCCGAATACAGCCCCGGGCTTCGGCAATTTTACTCCGTCCGGCTCCGTGGGCCGCTCTGTTAGCAGCTTGCCTGATCCGGTATCCCAGCGGCGCAAGCGCAGATCGTCTCCCCAAGACGCGAGTACTTTGCCGTCAGGTAGAAATCGAAGCGCCCGACACCCGCCGGTTTTGCCATGCCCTGGACTTCGCCATAATTCACTCCCCGATGCAATACTCCAAACACGAATACTGTTGTCTAGTATGGACGCGGCGACCATTGCACCGTCAGCGGAAACGTCCATGGCTCGAATCCAACAGACGTCAAAGTTCCCATTATCGATTGTCGTAACGCGAGTTTGTTTGCCGCTTGCCACGTCCCACACTCGCAATGTGCCGTCATCTCCGGACGAAATCAGCAGGTCGTCGTCGGGCGTGAATTTTAAGATGCCCGGCGGCAGCGTATGTCCTGGCAATTCCTCGCCCATGCGTTTACCCGTCGCCAGATCCCATACTGCCATTCGCGTATCCCAATCGCTTGCAGCGGCAAGCCGGGTGCCATCGCGTGAAAAAGCCAGGCTCGTGTAGTTCGACATCGGCACCTCGAACCGATGTGCGACCTTGCCCGTGGCGGCTTCCCAAACGGCAACGCCACCCCGCGCGTTGCTGCCGTTGATCGGCGCAGCGAGCAATCGTCCGTCCCGCGAAAACGCTACGGATTTTGGGTGCCAGAAATTCACATCTTCAACCGATAGCCCCCGCTTCTGCTCAGGAGCTGCTAAAGGAACGACGAACACGCCCAGTTGTTCGGATTGATAAGCCCCAACGGCGAGCGTTGAATCCTCGGGCGAGAACGCTAAAGAGAGAACCAATACGGATTGTCGCGGGTTATGGCAGACGTCGACCTCGCGTGGCTCTTCCTCTAGCTGCCATTTCCACAGTCGCACGATTCCGTCGTCCGAGCCGACGCCAATGGTTTCAGCATCCGGCGAAAATGCCATCGAGCGCACTTTCTTCTTGCCGATGCCACGCCTGGCAATCTCAGAGCGAGTGGCGACGTCAAAGACACATAGCTTCGACTCCCCGTCGACAAACCCATCAGCCGCAATCGTGCGTCCGTCCGCGGAGAGGGCGACACCCTCGCCGTGAAATTCCTCGATGTTGATTCGCAGCCGCTCACGTCCGGTGTCGGCTTCGACGATCGCCAGCCACCATAGCGGTCGTTGACCATCCTTGCGAAACGTCATACCGCGAGTGGCGAAGAATCGACCGTCAGAAGTTGCCACGGCTCGCGTAAATTGTTCGTCGCCTGAATTAAGGATGCGAATCGAGCGTTCGATGCGCCCCGTTTCGGCATCCCAACGCTCGAAAGCGCCGCCGGTGGTCAACATCGAACTGGTGTGCGTGCCAGGCAGAAATACCACGGCGAGCGCCGAATGCGTCGGTCGATAGCGTTTCGTCCCCAACCGCGCGATGACACCCGGCGGTAACGGATCCTCGTCGCCGTCGACTTCCGACGCCTGTAGCTGCTCAACAGCGAGCACACTTAGAAAAAGGCAAGCCATGCAAAGTACGCGCAGCAATACGACGTCCGAGAAAGACAGTCGGCTGTGATCGCAATGCCTCGGCACGCTGTCACTCCTTCGCGGGCGACGACACGTACAGGAGATTCTTCTTACTTCCCGTGCCCGCTGGCGGCCGGCGCGCCGTTCTTGGCGTGGCGCCCTTCGTTGTTGATGCGGGCGAAGACGTCGTTCAGCACCCAATGAAAGACGCACAGGTGAATGCTCTCGACCATGCCCATATCGTCGAGTGGCACGTGCAGACCACTGTGGGCCATGCCGCGCAGCTTGCCGCCGGCGAAACCGGTGAGGCCGAACGTCTTCAGACCGTGACGGTTCGCCCAATCGACGGCGGCCAGCACGTTCGGGCTGTTGCCCGACCCGCTGATCGCCAGCACGACGTCCCCCTTGCTGCCGTAGTTCATCAACTGCTGGACGAAGATCTGGTCGTAGCCGACGTCGTTCCCCACGGCCATGATCCAGCCGAGGTTATCGGTCAGACTGAGAACCTTGAGCCGCTTCTTAGATTCGTCCTTCAGGTCTTTCTCGTGCAGGCTGCTCTTGCCCAGATCCTCGGCGAAGTGCGAGGCCGTGGTGCCCGATCCGCCGTTGCCGAAAATGAAGACGAACTTCTCGTTCTGCCAGGCCTCGAAGATCAAGTCGGCCATTTGGCGGATTTCGGCATGCTCGACGCGATCGATTTCCTTGTGCAGTCGATCGATATACGGTCCGACTTCCAGCTTGGCACCTAACATCAGCAGTCGCTCTCCGGTAAACGTCTTGAAGTTATTTGATAGCCGGTCCAGGGTGAGGACGGTCGCGTGTCAAGATTTCCGCCTCGCGCGACAAAGTACAACCGGCCGGCAAACGAGCAGGGTTGACCCAGGATAGTTTAATGCCCAAGCATCACACGGACCAGCCATGCGGTGGGCATGCTTATCCGCCGTTAGCGGAAAAGCATGGCACGATGCCGAGGGCTTGCAGCCGGTGTGCGACGCCGCTCACCCTTCTTCGAGCGCCCGGCGGCGCCCTTCGCCGACGTTTACGAACGAGGCGATGCCTCCGCCGATGATGAAAAATACCAGCAGGCTCAAGATCGCCAGGTGTGGTTGGCCGGTCCACGCGCGAATCGAGCTGAACACGATCGGGCCGGCGAAGCTGGTGGCTTTGCTCGAAAGGTTGAAAAAGCCGAAGAATTCCGCGCTACGGCTGGCCGGCGTCATCAGGGCCATGATCGCGCGGCTCACGCTCTGGATGCCTCCCATCACCAGCGCCAGCACGGCTCCCATGATCCAGAACTGCACCCTGGTACTGATGAAAAACGCGGCAATCAACCAGCCCATGTAGACGACGATGCATGCCATTAAAGTAGGCTTTTCCCCCAGCTTGTTCGACAGCCAGCCGACAAAAAGCGCACCGGGCATCGACACAAACTGGATCATCAACACGACGAAAATCAGCTCGCCGGCGCCGATATCGAGCGCCTCTTTCGCAAAGACGGTCGACTGCGTGATGATCGTCGCGACGCCGTCGTTGTAGATCAGAAATGCGATCAGGAAGATAAACAGCGTCCGATAATCGCGCACCCCTTTCAGCGTGTGCATGACCTCACCGATGGCACGTCGACCGGTCGCCATCAACGATTCTTTGCCCGCTCGAGGCTTCACGCGATCGCGCAGAATCAACAGTGTCGGCAGGCTGAAGACGGCCCACCACACCCCCATGATCAGCAGCCCCAACCGCAACCGCGGCGCGAGGACGTTATCGCGCGATTCCAAAGTCTGGCCGGCGACCGGTCGTAAGCCGAGGGACAGCGTCTCGGGCAAGTCGGCCGCCGGGATACTCTTACTCTTTTTCAGAAGGGCTTCACGGTCGTACGCTTGGTACCCATCCTCGTGCGTCAGCCAGATCGAGCTGGCCGCGGCAATCGAAGTCGGCGTGCCGAAATCAAATACCAGCGGATGTGCCAAAGTGCCGCCGCTGACGGTTACCGCCGCCAGTGCCGCGGTCTCGCCGTGACCGGCCGCCTTCAGCTCAATGGCCAGTTCGGACGCGGCCAGCGCGACGGGATATTCATAAGACATGAACTCGCCGGCCGACGTGCGCAGCGTTTCCTGCCGATGGCCGTCGATCAACAGTTCCACGGGGCCATGTGCGTCGGTGAGGTCGCCGACCGTGATCCCCACCTTGTAATCACCCGGCGGCAACGCCACCGCGAAGTTAACATCCTGCCCCAGCACGCAATCACCCGCGAGATCCGTGGGCAAACCGATATCGCCACCGAACATCACGATCAACACTCCGATCAACAGTGCCAGCCCGCCGCCGACATATCCCATCGCAAAGCCGTAGGCCGAGATGCGATTCATGTTCGACTCATCGGCAATCTCGGGCAGAAACGCGTTGTAGATGCCCCACGCCAGCTCGAAGCTCAATACGGTGATGAAAAACAAGCCCACGAATGCCCACGACATATCGACGGGCACGAAATACATGGCGATGCCGGAAAGAGCGCCAGAGAGCGTCAACACCGATAGCCAGAATCGCTTACTCGCGTGCGCATCGCTCACCGCGCCCAAGAGCGGCGAAAGCACCGCGGCAAAGAACGTCGAAATCCCGATCGTGTACCCGTAAGCCACATCGCCCGTCACGCCGGGCAGCACGACCTGGGTGAGGTACAACATCAGGATCGTGATCTGGAACGTCGAAAAGGCGCTATTCGCCCAGTCGTACATCGTCCAGGCGAATATTTCGCGCCGCTTCACGGGGATCGCAGCGGGCGTGGTGTCAATCGTGCTCAAGGCGTCTGCCCGAAATGGTGAACGAGGTGGGAGCCTGGTCGACCTTTGTGGCACCAGGCGGGCGCATTATGGGGCCGCGCGAGCCAACCGGGCAAGGCGGGTTTGACCGTTCAGTGGTCCTTGCACATGAAGTTGCCTTCCTTCATGCGGTTGCGAGACGAGGGCAAACACCCTGGCCGCGCACCGCGACTATGCCTGTTATTCTAATCGGCATCTGTTATTCGTCTTCGACGGTGCCATATTGCCCACATGATTTCGCACGACTACGCTGAGATTCATGGCATTCGCGACGCGCATCCTTTGCCTGCTCATGCGAACCTCATAATCCAAACACGCCTAGCCGGTGTCGGCCGATGAACAGCCGTGCCATTGCTCGATCCCTCACACTGTCGATCTGTGCGTCGTTATTCGCGGCTTCCCAGGGCTGTGGCCCGGCGATGGATTCCGCGCCACCAGCGGCAACACACAGCGTCGAAACGCCCGTAGCAGATTCGACCGCGCACTTCGAAGTTCGTACCCCCGCGCGCAAAACGCTGTCGCGCGTCACCGAGCAACCTGGCAAGATCGAGGCTTTCGAAGAGTCGCTGATTTATCCCCGCACGGCCGGCTATGTGGAACGAGTGTTATTCGACATCGGCGATCACGTTACCGGCCCGCGCTACGACAATGACGGCCACCTGATGACGCCGGGGCAGGCGCTGATCGAACTTTCGGTGCCCGCGATGCATGAAGATTTCGCGCAGAAAAAGGCCCTGTGCGCGCAAGCTAGTGCGCAACTGGAACAAGCCCAGGCCCAGGTCAAAGTGGCCGAAGCCGTGGTCGCCAGCAGCGCCTCGCAAATCGAGCAGGCCAAGACGCAAGAAGAAGGGGCCGTCGCCGAGTTCGAACGCCGCATGGCCGAACACGGTCGCGTGGCCGAGTTGGGGCGCAGTTCGGCCGTATCGCAAAAGGTCGTCGACGAAAGCAAAAACCAATATCGCGCCGCCGAGGCCGCCCGGCGTGACGCCACGGCCCGAGTGCAGTCCGCCAAATCGACTTTGGCCGAGAACGAAGCCCTGGTCGTTAAAGCCCGCACTGACGAGGCCGCAGCCGCAGCCACGCGCGAGGTCGCCGCGGCCGACCTGCAGCGCGCGCACGCTCAAATCGATAGCGCCACGGTCCGCGCGCCGCTGGATGGCGTGATAACAGCGCGGACGGTCGAGGTAGGTCAGTTCGTGCAACCGGTCACCGAAGCTGGTGCCGCGCCGCTGGCGGTCGTTGTGCGTGCCAATCCGCTGCGTGTGTTTGTCGAACTACCGGAAGACGAAGCAGCGCTTGTCGACGTCGGCGATCCCGTGACCTTGCGCGTGCCCGCGGTGTCCGGCCTAACAGTCGAATCAACGATCGCGCGCACGGCCTGGGCCTTGAACAGCACGGCCCGTACCCTGCGTGCGGAAATCGACGCTCCCAACGCTGACGGCAAGCTTCGCCCCGGCATGAGTGCCGCGGTCACGATCTCGCTCGTCTCACGGCCTGACGTGCTCACCGTACCCCGCGCGGCCATCGTACGGCGAGACGGCCAGGCCACCTGCTTTGTCGTTCGCGATGGCAAGGCAATCGCCACGCCGATCTCGGTCGGGCTGGAAATCGGCGACGATGTCGAAATCATTACTGGTCTGATGGCCGACGATCCGGTCGTCGTCGCCGGCGCCGCTTCGCTTGTCGATGGTCAGCAAGTTTCAATAAACGCGGCGCCGGTTAAGTCATAATCGCGATTCGCGAGTCACGTCCGCGATCATCGCTATCGCGAATAGCGCGCAATCGCATCTCGATCGAGCTCGATTCCCAGGCCGGGGCCGTCGGGAATTCGCAGCATGCCCTCGCTGTCGAGCTTGAAGGGCTCTGTGAGAATTTCCTCGATGTACGGCACACCCGTCTGGAATTCGACCCACCGCGCCACCGGCAGCGATGCCACCAGGGCCAGATCGGCCGCGACGCCGATACCTGTGTTCCAGCCGTGCGGCACCAGCAGCACACCGTGATCGTACGCCAGCCATCCCAGCCGGCGCGCCTCGCCCAATCCGCCGCACTTAGTCACGTCGGGCTGAATGATGTCGAGCGCCCGCCCGGTGATGAACGGCAGGAACGCTTGCCGGCGCGTCAACACTTCGCCGCTGGCGATCAGCACCGGCGAATTCGCTCGCAGTTCGCGAAAGCCGGCCACATCGTCCGGCTGCAGCGCCTCTTCGAACCATACGACGCCGTAATCGCCAAGCATGCGCGCCGTTTCGCGTGCCCAGGTGACGCCGTGCGGCCAGAACTGTTCGCTGCCGCCGGCGTCGACCATGATCTCGATGTCGTCCCCCACCGTGTCGCGCGCGGTCTTGATCAGCACTTCGTCGAACTTCCGGCTGACGCGCCCAAACGGCCGCCAGCCGAGCTTGATGGCACGAAAGCCGCGCGCCCGTTGCTCCAGCAATTTCTCGCGCAACAGCGGCGGATCCTCGAACAACATCGACGCGTAAGGCTTGATCCGATCGCGGTACACCCCGCCCAGCAATCGTCCGACCGGTTGACCGAGCGCCCTTCCGCACAGATCCCAGAGCGCAATGTCGATGCCGCTGATCGTGTGTTCGACCGATCCGCCACGGCCGAGCCAGAACATTGACTGCCGCAGTTTTTCGGCGACTCGATCGGGCTCCAGCCCGCTCTCGCCGATCAGGTGCGGCCGCAGCAGCTCGAGTGATCCTTCGACAAGCGTCCGCGTGGTGTAGCAACTGCCGATGCCGGTCACCCCTTCGTCGGTACGCACCTCGACCAGCGTGTTGTATTGCACGTTCGGATCGGTGCCGCCGGGCCAGCCGTGATCGTGCGTGGCCCCCCCCAGGGCAATCGTGACAACTTCCGTGATTTTCATATTGCCTCACTCACCACGTTGATTCTGCCGGCCTTCCGCGATCGTCCGGCGCGGCACGCACGGTTGAAACTGCATCACGAGGCGAGGATACTCACCCGTCGACGACTTCCGCAAGCCGTCGCGTCACGATCCCGACGAACTTTGCGAGGAACCACGATGACCAGCCGCGCCTCGACCGAATATCGCTACGAAAAGCTGACCTGGCCCGAGATCAATGACGCGATCGAGCTGGGCAAAGTCTGCATCCTGCCGTGCGGCGCCGTCGAGCAGCATGGTCCGCATCTGCCGTTGGATGTCGACCTGATCTGTCCGACGCAAATCGCGCTCGGTGCCGGTCAGGCGGTCCCGGACAAAGTCCTGGTGCTGCCGACGGTCGCCTACGGCTACACGGGGCACGTGATGGATTTTCCCGGCACCATCAATAACGACTTCGAGCATTTCATGCACCACGTGCTCGATATTACGAAGTCGCTCGCCTATCACGGCTTCAAGAAGATCGTCCTGCTCAACGGTCATGGCTCGAACATGCCGAACCTCGACCTGGTCGCCCGGCGTACGAATCTCGAGACCGACGCCGAATGCATCCTGGCCGCGTGGTGGAACCTGTTGACGGTCGACAAGGAATTCCTGCCGCGCTGGCGGCAGAGCAAATTCCCTGGCGGCTGCGCGCATGCCTGCGAGCTCGAGACGTCGCTGTACCTGTACCTCGACGGCGATAACGTTCGTCACGACCTGATCGAGAACGGGACGATCAGCATGAACGAAGAAAACAGCCCCTTCAATTGGGTCGACCTGTTCGCGGCCGGCCCAGCCACACTCGTCTCGTGGACCAGCAGCTACTCCGAGACAGGCGTGTTGGGCGAAGCCAAGTTGGCAACTGCCGAAAAAGGACGCCAAGCCTACGAAGAAGCAGTCAAACAACTGGCCCTCTTCGTCACGTATTTTCACGGCCGCCCGGCCGACCGCCGCCAAGACCACCACCGCCGCACGCCAACAATGCCGATGCCCTGGGGCCAACGTCCGATCGGGTGAGGAGAATATTTCACCGCGGAGACACGGAGGAAGTGGGCAGCCGGCAGAGGGCCGTGAGGGAAGTGATGAGTGCAGAGCGGAAAATTCGCTTTTGCTCGACAATCTTCTAGCTTGGGGCAAAAACACTATCCCGAAGCGCGAGCGAGGGGTTTTTGTTCAAGGTGGGGTGCGTCTGTGACGCACCAGGATTTGTTTATCCGCAGATTGAGCAGATTTGCGAAGATTAGAAGCCAGGGATCAGAAGAGTGGTGTGTCTCGGACACACCCTACAAGTACTTAGAAAATCCGGCCACGAAAAGTGCGAAAAGGCACCAAGAGAAAGTTAGGGAACTGTGCCTAGAGAATTCTCTGTGGCCTCGGTG